>PFUL01000114.1 GCA_002790095.1 Elusimicrobia bacterium CG_4_9_14_3_um_filter_62_55
CCTAAAGATTTACAACCAAACGCGGGCGTGGTTCAATGGTAGAACGCTACCTTGCCAAGGTAGAGACGGCGGTTCGATTCCGCTCGCCCGCTCCAATTTCCAAGTAGTTCGAATCGCGCCGGAGCCCGCAATCGTAGCGGCTTTGGCGTTTTCTTTTCTCCGTCGAGGATTGGGAAAAGTGGCGAGGAAGTCGGGGCTTCTTGGGTGGCGCGAAAGGTGCGCACTCGGCTAAATCGGGCCCCGAATTAGCTCCGCAACGCTTGGATCGTGTCCAAGAGCCATGTCCCTCCGTGGCCCTCCATGACCCCCGATATCCCGGGGCTTGTTAGCAAAAGTGTTAGCAGGAATTCTTAGGGATGCTCGATAATTTCCTGGACGGTCGGTGCCCAAACCATCGCCATTCCATCACTCAATACAGAGCGAATGTACGGGCCTTGGGTAGAGCACTCGTCCTCAAAGGCCAATTCGGAGATTTTGTCCAGTGAGCCGCTAATGATTGAATCATGGATCTGCGAGTCCAAACCCCAGAAGAACACACCGGCCTTCGGAATCTCCGTCTTTCCAAACAGATGTGCGGGCCAATGGGCACCATCAAAAATGGTCCCATTGAAACGCCGTTGACCAATCCGAAAAGAAACACGTTTCGACAAACCACCCCGGCGAACATTGACCCCGCCTTTTAGGTAGGCATCCCAAGTCTGATCCCCACCCCTGATGAGGCCCATCAGGCTATTGGCGACTTCTCGAAATCCTTGGATTGAAAAGACACGAAGATAGTGCTGCAACAAAAAGCGGTAGCCAAAGTATTTGTCAGGATTTGATCCCGGGCCTTCCGGATCGCAGACAAGAATATCCGTTGCCCTGCTGTTTGGCGTACTTCTGGGAGCGAAAAGCACGCCCATTGCGTGGCGATAGTCTCGCCAACTCCTGAGTTTGTCGCGGATGCCCTGATGGGCTGCAGGCCAGCCCACCCGGTCAAAGCGCCCTCGGACCTCGAGCTTTAGCGCTCCCGGGGACAGATTCGGTGCCATGAAATCAACTTGGCCCATCCCTGTCGACTTCCACAAAGAAAGCCGAATGCCATAGACGCGCTTCGCCACCAGTAGCCCCACGCCGGTCCCGAGCAATTCTGTAACCAGCCCCTTGAGCCTTGCCAACTTGGGATTGTCGAGCACCAACCTATATGGGGGGCCGCCTCTGGGGATCTCTGCGCGCGGATTCCAGGCAGAGAGAATCAACCAGCACAAACTGGCACGGACGCGCATCTCGCCCACGCCAAAGGGATCGATCGTGGAATTGATGAAGTGATGCGCGGCGTGCGTGACAATGGAGGAAATCTTCAGCGTTATCCCATTGGCCTGGAGATCTGACAATGCCGCCCGAATCGCCGCGTTCGTAGGCGTGCAATCGCGCTGGTCTACCTCAACTCGGAAATGAACTTCATCGTTGGGTAAGGGGGTGGCAGCCAGAGGGACTATCGGAGTGGGCATTGTGCTATTTTCGACAGAACCCAGCAGACATCCGGCTTAGATTGCCTGACTGGCGGCCGCGGCCGACGAGTCGCTCGCAATCTGGCTGATGTCCCAAACCTCTTTGGTCAGATTGATGAGCAGCCCTTGACGCCTGTCAATGTTCGCAGCCGTCCATTCGGTGAAGGACTCCAACTTGCTGTTGATTCTCGTGATCGAGCTGTTGTTCCCAACGGAAGCCAGCCCGGCGATACTACTGGTAAGGTAATTCTTGCACTTGGCGTACTCGGCCTTTTTGAGTGCAAAGAAGTTGTTGCTGGCCACGATGTTAATCGGCTTTTCGAGTAGGGTCAAATTTCCCAGCTTGATCTTATACTCTTCGTACTCCGCTTTTGGGTTCTTCTCGGCGAAGTCAGCGCGCAGGTCCGGCTTGGGATTATTTGGCAGGATGTGTTCGATTTCGAGCACGGTATAGTCTCGAAGCGCGCCCGGTTCCCGAAGCCCCTTATAGGCCATATCGACATGCTGTGCCAACTTCGCAAGAAGATAGCGCGTCCGGTACTGCTGCATCGAATATAGCGTGTAGCGCTTCAGCGCATCGGACAACTCTCCATCCTTCGCTGACATATTCTTTTTGAAGCGTTCCGCGATGAATGCATTAAGCTTGTCTGCTTGGGTCTGTGGATCAGGAATCCCCACGATTGCCCGAAGCTCATCTGCCCAAGTCGAAAAATTCCTCTCCAGGTCTTTCGTCGGTGTCTTCGTGAAGATGTAGTAGAACAGGAAACTCTCGAGCTGCCGGACGAGATGGTCGAATAGATGCTTGGGAAGGCTGCTGGCGGCCAGCAGGAGCACATAGTGCAGGCTGAAAGCTCCGCCGCAAAGCAATTTCAGACTACTCATCGCGATGCTAGACTTCTTATCATTGCCCAGGCCATCAGAAAACGCGATGTAGTTTTCGACGTTCTGGATGACTTTGCGTACAAACTCGAATGGTTTCTCCGAGTAGTTGCAGAGTTTGGCATTTGCCTTGTTTACGAACCAGTTGTAAATCTCATCCTCGCGAACGACCGCGTCTCCCCGGGAGCTCTGGATCTTGTAATTAGCCATCAAGAAATAGCGGAGGAAGCGGAGCGGCTTCTCTTTGTTGACCTCGAGGGGCTTGGTTATCTTCTTCCATTCATTCTTCAGGCGCGTAAACTCGTCCATCCGTACATGCGTGAAGAGCAGGTTCTTCAGAAGATCCATCGGGTTCAGCCCAACGCCTCGTTCATTTATGGTTTCAAAGATCTTCAGGGCGCTGCTGACATCCGTTGATATTTGGATGAAAACCACATTGTTGGCGAGATAACCCCAAAACTTCTTTAGCTTGGTCTTGTTGTCGTAGTTGTCGGAAAGATATCTGCAAAGAGTGCCATAGGCGTTAACCAGATTTTCAAGGGAGCCAAAGCTCGTTATCCCCGCTCCCTGGATGCCGTTTCGAGTCGACAGGGGATCTGCGTTCAATTCGACAATCTTCGCCATAACGTCGCCGGCATTCTCATATCTGGGTTCTAGCTTGAGGGTTGTCTGCGTTTCACCGGTGCCAGAGGTGTAGCTAGTCGAGATCAGCCCGCTGATCGTCTGAACTTGGGGTTCTCCTTCAAAGAGATGCTTTAGCGCGCAGAGCAGGAGATAGAACGTGGTCAGACGTTGCTGGCCGTCAATGACGTCATAGTGGTTCTTCTGATCCCTGGGCGAAACGAGAACCGTGCCGACGAAATATTCGCGGCTTGTCCCCTCATCGATCTGCTCGTTAATGTCGTCGAGGAGCTGCTGAATTTCTGTATCCGTCCATACGTACTCGCGCTGGTAATCTGGAACAACATAGAAGCACTCACGGAATGCTTCTTCTACGCTGTATTTGTGGTTTTCAATTTTTGCCATGGATGCCCTCTCCGCAGATCGTCCTCAGCGCCGACGGAATGCCGCGGTTACTTTGGTTGACAGAATGAGCACTCTTGAACAGGCAGGCCCGTCGTCGATGCATATGCCTTCGCGTCTGCCATAGAGTCGTGGTCCTTATATTCTCCCCGGCCCTCTCCGCCACGCTTGCGAAGCTGGTTGCAGTCTTGTCGATGAATGGCTACGTGCGGGTTATGACGATTTTCGTAAGTGGTGAATGCCACTATTCCTCCAGTCGGTCGTGCTATTCGGGTGAAATGTCGGAGTCGAACATTTCCTTCGCCGCCTTGAAAATCGACTCCCCCACATAACGCATTTTATTCTTGGTCGCGCGAACAACGGGCTCGGTATCAATAAATCGCTGATCTTTCGTTACGACCCCGTTTTTCCATCCGCGTATTGAAATCCACGGAATTCGTCTTCCATCTTCACCCCGCTTCACGTCTACCATTACGTTCACTAAAATTGAGTACCGCTTCTTTGTCATGATTGCGCTCTCTGGGCGTGATTCTCCCTTATCGGGACCACGGATTTCACTATTCTAGAAATTTGAGCGATGGCATCTTGAAGTGCTAAAATTAAGTGTCACCGTTAGTCGGTGGCTTCTGTATTTTGCCCCGGCCTGATCTAGGGCTAACAAAGTGCTAGAATAAATTTTTTTCGGGCAGGCGCTATTAGGATAGGGATTTACGGAAGCACGTTCCGAGAAAGAAGAACGCGTTCATACTCGGCTTGATCCATTGGACACGCCAACAGATCGCAAGCTTCTCTGAATGTCAGGTTCCCTAGCTGGCGAGTCATTTTCCGAATTAGATCAGCGCCGTAATCTCTATAGCCCGTGCCGGTTGAAATCTTTGTTCGCACTCGAGTGCGGCGTCCCTGATAAATGAAATAGTAAAAGCGATGATCCCGGGCGTCTTGCTCAAACCCCTTCGAAGCTAGAGACCTTTCGATAGTATTACGCGGTATAGACCGCATCTTCGACAAAGCCTCGATACTGTTGCTTTAGGTCCAGCGCGCCTCTTGAGAGTTCATTGTCTGGAGTACGAGTATAGACGAAATAATCGTGCACAATAAATTCCACAAGGTCTTGTTTCGCTGCTTCGAGCGAGTCGCCATGACCAAATAGTTCCAGATCGGGAATTTCGACAAACCATTCAGCATCACTCCGCTGGACGTTCAACTGAAGCGCCTCTCTCAAATATAGACGGCCCTCCGCGCTGGAAATTTCTCCCCAGAGGTGATAAGGCTTTTCAACCGCGATGGGGTGAACATCGGGCCTGATTTCTCCAATCAAGTCGCGATACTGCAAGGTGCGCGAATCTTCCTGAGGCTCGTTAGCGGAGACCCATTCGAGCGGTGCTTCCGGGGACACCAAAGTCGCGGTTGGAGACATTTAGTTCCTCTGTTGGCGCATGACTTTTAGATAGTCGGCCGTTATCAGACTGGAGAAAACGCTCTTCGTGTGCTTATGTGATTCGTCTAAATAACCGGCAAGTTGCCTAAACTCAAGTCCGCCTTGTTTAATGTAGTCGAAGTCCAACAAAATAACATCCCCGCCAGTTTTGTCCTGGGCCTTGGCTAGTTCAACAGCAGTCTTAAGCCGACCTTCTCCCAGACGAGTGGTAATGGTGGACGCAAAATGATCGAGCTTCGCTGGTATTGCCTCCGGCGTCAAGTAGGCAAAGTTGAGATATTTCTCCAGAGGTACTAGTCCATCCTCTCTGAGGGCAGGGATATGATTAATGTATCGAAGCCCCGTTTGCTTCAGCTGGGTGAGTTGGCACATTTCGCCAAATTTTTCGAAAACGGCCAATGCCTTTTTCTTAAATTCCTCAAATCGAGCATAGTTATAAGTGTGAAAGGAGACCTTATTAATGCAGAAGTGGATGAGTTCCTTCCCATCAGCACTGGTCAAACGGTAAGGAATGAGATCCGGGTGCGAGGGCTCCTTTGAAACCGCAACACCAAGCGTTGGATAATCCGTTTCGAAAGCCTCTTGAATAAGATGCTTTTGGCTGTCTACCAACAACTTGCCGTCAAACCGAATCTCGAATACAGCCTCGACCAGAGGCGCATTCGGCAAATGCTCATCAATCATATAGGGGCCCTCCTGGAGTGTAACAGACGCGCCGCATAACCGCCAGGAGCGGCTTCTTTCTAGGATTTATAGCAAAATTCTAAACTCCGTTCATTCTGACCTGCAGCCCCCTTTCACACGCCACCGTCTAGTCCGATATAGTGTCGCGGTATACTGCGCTGGATGCGCTCGGCAACCTCAACACCGCCTCCCGCAGGCTCGACGGCATGAGGTGGGCGTAAATCTGCGTCGTCTTGGGACTCGAATGCCCGAGCATCCGGCCGATGCGGAAAAGATCGACGCCGGCCATGGCGAGATGCGAGGCGAAGCTGTGGCGAAGCGCGTGCAGGCCTCCCTTGGCCACGCCTGACTTCTCGAGAAAGCGCGTGAAGGCCTTGCTCAGATGCCCGGGGGCCAGCGACGGGAGCAGAACCCTGTCGGTCTCGGCCGCGCCGTTCTTGAGCTCGCGAAGCACCTCCTCCAACGCCGGGTGCAGCTCGATCTCGCGGGCCTCGTAGTCCTTGGGCGTCCAGCCTTCCTTGGGCGTGATGCGAAGCTGACGCGAGCCGAAGTCTACGTCGCGCCACTGAAGGGCCAGCATCTCCCCGCGGCGCAGGCCGGCGTAGAAGCCGAGGTGGATGACGGTCCGCCAGAACGGGTCGGCCGCGGCGAGGAGCGTTTGGATCTCCTCGTGGGTGTAGAAAACGGGGCGCTTCTTGACTTCGGGGAGGCGCTTGACGCCGCGCAGGCTCGCGCAGGTGTAGCCCCACTCCTCGGCCTTATTCACGATGGCCTTTAGCAGCGAGAGCTCGCGGTTGATCGTCGCGGGCTTTCGGCCGAGCCTTTTTCGCAGGAGCTTGTAGCGCTCCAGGACCTCGGCGCGCAGGTGGGCGAGCTTCTCCAAGTGAAAGGCGCGGTTAAATTCCTGGAGGATGATCCGGTTGAGCTCCCAGGTCTTGGGCGCGACGCTGGCCTTGGCGTAGGTCATGTACTTCTTGGTGAAGTCGGCCCAGGAGATGTCCTTGCCGCCCGCTCCGCTTCCGCCCGAGCGCAGGTTCTTGATGATCTCGGCCAGCTTGATGCGGGCCACGTCCTTATCGGCCGAGAGCGAGCGCCAGATATGTTTCTTGCCCTCCCACCAGCAGCCGTACCAGCGGCTTCCCCGCTTAAGCAAGGTCGCCATCGTTTAGCTCCATGCGTCCTCGCGCCCGCGCAGCCAGCGCTCGATCTTGTCCGGGTTAAAACGAATCACCTGGGCCTCAATGTGCAGGGCGGGCAGCTTCCCAGCCCGCACCCATTTGCGCACCGTCTTAGGGGCGAGCTTAAGCAGCCGCGCCACCTCGGCCACGGTCAGAAGGTCCCTGCGCCCGGCCGCGCTCATGACGAGGTACCTTCCTTCCCGCCGGAAAGCAAGGCCTTTCTCGGCTCGCAGGCTCCGAG
Source organism: Elusimicrobia bacterium CG_4_9_14_3_um_filter_62_55 (assembly GCA_002790095.1). Classification (GTDB taxonomy): domain Bacteria; phylum Elusimicrobiota; class Elusimicrobia; order UBA1565; family UBA1565; genus UBA1565. The sequence continues at coordinate 6,934 of PFUL01000114.1, forward strand.
CCCGGTTCGAGGGCCGTTTTGCGCCCGTTCAGCGATTCGTTCATACGGGTTCCCCGTCGAGCGTTTTGAACAAACAAAAAATGTGTGAAACACCGCATGCGCCTTCAAAACGCGGCGCTGCCATGAGTGTGCGGGGTTTGGGGTCGAAAATTTGCGCTTTTTCCGGCGGGCCCGAAATCCAGAATTGTCGTTGCGAATCAAAAGGAAACCTAATGTGCGATTAGGTCCCCCTGACGAGGTCCCTCGTTCGCCCGTTCCGAGCCCATGCCACGCCGCGACCGGCCCCGCGACCCTGCTCCGGCAGGGGCAGGGGGGCACATTCAAGGCGGGGGCCGCGCTGGCTGGATTTGAGCTTCTCTGTTGCTTCTTTTGCCGGGAGCGTTCAGTCATCGCCCCTCCCGCGGTCGACCGCGTACCACTGACGCACGAGCGACTCGACCGTCTTCTCGGCCTCCTCGCGCGAGAAGCCGTCCTCATGCTCGAAGGTTCCCGCCTTCTCTTCGAAGATGTCCTTGTAGTACTCGGGCCAATCCTCGATACGCTCGGGAAGCTCGGGAGGGAAAGACTTGGACCGGCTCGGACCGGGCAGACCGGCTTGTTCCGACCTTTCTCCTTCCGGCTCCTCTTCCTCCTCGAAAAGATCGATTCCAGGTGAACTAAAGTGGGCGGAACCCGGTCTTTCCGGTCCATCCCGGTCCGGCGCGTCCTCGGCCCAACCCAGGCCCAGCCAGACGCGCAGCTTCCTGCCGCCCTCGGCCACTTCCCGCCCCTCGCGGACGGCCAAGGTCTCCGAGAGGCGCTTGTTGAAGGTCTTCTGGCTGACGGGATGGGGCACGCCGATCTCGGCCGCCCAGGCCTTGTAAGCCTCGTAGGTCTCGGCCTTGGCCAGCGTATGCCCCTGCACCACGCGAAGCCGCTCCTCAATGAACTCGTAGACGTTGTCGCACTGCCGGCGGTACTTCTCGGTGGCGGCGCTGACGCTTGAAGATTCGGTAAAGCCCGCCTGGGCTTCCAGGCGTCTTAAGCCCGCCAGCGCGCGATTAAGCCACGCGCTTCTCGCCTCGGGCGTTACGAGCTTCGCGCTCAGCCCGCGATCGGCCTTCTGGCCTTCAAAGCGATTGGGAAAGGGGATGATCAGCCAGCGGCGGAAAAACCCCGGCGTCAGGTCGCGGCTCGGCGGCAACTCGTTGGCGCTAAAGAGCAGGCGGCTGTAGGGGCGCAGGTCGAAGGGGTGCTGGAACTTCCGCTCGGCCTTGATCATGTCGCCGGTGACGACGGCCTTGAACACGTCGCTTTTCTCAAGCGCCTTGGCCGGCAGGTCGGGGTAGATGTTGGCCAGCTTGCCCAGAAGCTCGGCCGCGGCGAAGCGGTTGTCGCTCATGTCCTGCAAGGCGACGTGACTGATGTTCTCGTATCCCAAGAGCGCCTCGACGGCGTTTAAGAAAGTGGACTTGCCGTTGGCCCCCGCACCCAAGAGCATGAAGGCCTTCTGATGGCGCGTGGTCGGGAGCAAGAGATAGCCCAACATCTCCTCGGCCAGGGGCAAAGCGTCTTCCGGGAAGACCTCGGGCAAGAAGCGCTCGACGACCGGGCAGCGCGCCTCGGGGGAGTAGGCGGCGTGGATGCGGAAGGTGGAAAGATAATTCTTCGAGTGAGGGCGCAGCTCCCCAGTGCGCCAATTGAGCATCCCGTTTTCGAGGTTGATCAAATCCAAGGCCCGGGGATCGAGCTCGCCTTGCTCCTTCTTGCCGGTTTCCTTTATGAGCGCGACCGTGGACTCCAGGCGGTCGGGCTTCGAGAGATAATCCAGCTTCTTATGCGCGATCGTCCGGGCGATGCTGGCGCCGTTTTGGAAGACGCCCCCTTCGTAGGTGAGAAGCCGCACCCCCTTTCCCGCATCGTCGATCGGGCTCGAAATAAACACGCGCGATCTCATGATCTTGCGGCAAAGTTTGGCGGGAAGAAAATCCTTCTTGTTGAAAAACTCCGTGGGGTCCTCATCGGCGTCCTCGTCTTTTTCCGGGAGCAGCCCGCCGCTAAGCAGGCTCGCCAGCTTGTAGAGCGGCTTGGCCCCCGTCACCGCGGACGAGAGCGCTTCCTTAAATCCCTCGGCGTCTTTCTGGTGCAGCTCGTTGGCGTCCTTGGCCCCTTCCAACTGAACCGCGAAGGCCTCGCCGGTAAAGCCGATCTCGCGCAGGCGCTGGGCCAGCCCTTTGATCAAGGCTTCGCCGCCTTGGTCCGGCTCCTGGATCGCGTAGACTCGCGCGGCCTGGGCCACATGCTCCGCTTCAAGAACGCCCGTCATGTTCGCGCCCGGAAGCCCCAGCGCAGCGAAACCGTGATACCAGAGCGTCCAGCAGTCGGACTCGCCTTCGACGAGATAGAGCCGCTCGTCCTTGCCGTAGTCCTTGAGCCGCCACAGGCCGTAGGGAACCGGCCGCCCGCCGGCGCCCATCCAAATGCTCCCGTCCTTGGCCTTAAGCGCGCGGCGGAGGCGCTGGCGCGGGGCGAGCGCGCCGCCGATCAGCCGGTAGGTGATCTTGACGACGTTGTTTTCGTAAATGTCGATCAGGTCGTAGACGCCCTGCTCTTTAAGGAACTCCTCGGGCAGCTTCTTGTCGGCCGCGAGTTCGACCAAGGTAAGGGTTTGGGGCTCTTTCTTCCGGGGAGCGCGCTTTTTCTGCGGGAAGAGATCGCGCATCGCAAGGCCCATCTCCGCTACAACGGTCTTGGTCTCGCAGCCGGCGAAGCACTTGATGAGTAGCTTCCCGTCCGTCGCCTGGCTGACCGAGAGGCTGCGCTTCTTGTCCTCGTGGGCCGGGCAGCGCGCAATCCAGCCCTTCTTGTTCTCCTTGACCTCTTTGAGGCGGGGCAGGAAGTCGTCTATAGGGTTGGTCTTGTTCATCTTCATCCGCTCCAACAAAAAAAGCGCCGCCGGCCCCCGCGGGGGCTTGGCAGCGCTTCGATTCCGCTCGACGGCGCTTACGGCTTAACGGCTCGAATTGTCCCGGACTTCGTCCGGCTTGAACGTCTGCGTCAACGTCACGAAAGAGATCTTCCCGCCTTGAATCTTGAACGTCCCGTCGCCAAAGAACCCGCTGTGGGCGACGCGTCCCAGAAAGTCGGCGAACTCGCCCACGGACAAAAGGCCGCGCTGCGCATCGGCGACACGGCGCTCCCTCACGGCCTGGGCCTCTCGCGGCGCAGGCCATGAATGAGCGACTTTAAATCGACGATGGCGTTCTTGTAGGCCAGCGGATCAACGCCCGCCCGGTGGCCGTAGAAATCCTGGATGAGGGCCTCGCGCCTGGGCGAGTCCTCGAGCACGAAGAGCACGCGGCTTCCGCCGGCGGGATCTAAGCGCAGAAGCGGCAGCCCCTCGGCGATCAGGTAGGCGGCCAGGTAGAAATCGGAGAGCGCGTAGGACGCGGGCGCTTCGTCGTCGGTTTTCATGTTCTTCTTCATCTTCGCTCGGGCCTCGCGCCCGCTTCCACTCTACTTTAACCTGCGCCGCCGCGGGAGTAAATGCACAGGTTAACTTGTTGACAGCGTATCGGTAGTTTACGTGGCCGCTGGGTCCGGGTCCATGCACTGTTTAAACTGTGCACAGTCCGATCCGCCCTCACTTACTAAAGGGGGATCGAGAGGCCGAGACGGGGACGGGGATTTGCCGGAGAGGCCGAAGCGCAAGTTTTACAGGTCTATTAAATTTGCTTAAATTGCCTTATGCGCCCACAAGATATTGTTAGTGCCCGAGACGCCTGCCAACTCCTGGGAATCAGCCGGCCGACTCTTTACTCCTGGATCGAGCAGGGCAAGCTCAAGCCTTGGGGCAAGGTCGGCGGCAACGAGGCCTGGATTTTCCTGCGAACGGAAGTTCTTAAAGCACACGGAACCAAGTACCAGAGGATCAAATAGCTCCCATGGCCAAGAAAGGAATAATGCTCGCCGTGGAACACGGGATTTGGCGCGGTGAAACCGCGCAGGAGCACCGCCATGTTTGAGCAGACTTTTAAGAACATCGATGACGTTTTGTGGAAGGAAGCAGGCTGCACGACGGAGCTCGATTACACCGAACAAACCTCGTGGATACTCTTCCTCAAGTATCTAGACGACCTTGAGCAGGAGCGCGCCACCGAAGCAGAGCTGGTCGGCAAGAAGTACAGCCACATCATCGACAAGGACTTCCGCTGGGCGAAATGGGCCGCCCCGAAAACGAAGGACGGTTCCTTCGACCACGACAAGGCGCTTACCGGCGACGACCTCGTCGAGTTCGTCAACAAGAAGCTCTTCCCCTACCTCCAGGGCTTCAAGGAGCGCGCCTCGACCCCCGACACGATCGAGTACAAGATCGGCGAGATCTTCGGCGAGATCAAAAACAAGTTCCAAAGCGGCTACAGCCTCCGGGACGCGCTCGAACTCATCGATGCGCTGCGCTTTCGCTCCCAAAAGGAGAAGCACGAGCTCTCGCACCTCTATGAGGCCAAGATCAAGAACATGGGCAACGCCGGCCGCAACGGCGGCGAGTACTACACGCCCAGGCCCTTGATTCGCGCGATGATCCAAGTCGTCAAGCCCAAGGTCGGTGAGACGATTTACGACGGGGCCTGCGGGTCCGCCGGATTCCTTTGTGAATCGCACGACTATCTGATGCGGAGCAAGCTCTCGACGAAGCAGCTCGCTCGGCTTCAGGACAAGACGTTTTACGGCAAGGAGAAGAAGAGTCTCGCCTATGTGATCGCGATCATGAACATGATCCTTCACGGCATCGACGCGCCCAATATCATCCACACCAATACGCTCTCGGAGAATTTGGCCGACATCCAGGAGAAGGACCGCTACGACATCATCCTGGCCAATCCTCCTTTCGGGGGAAAGGAACGCAAGGAGGTTCAGCAGAACTTCCCGATCAAGACGAGCGAGACGGCGTTTTTGTTCCTTCAGCACTTCATCAAGATGCTCAAGGCGGGCGGCCGTGCGGCGGTGGTCATCAAGAACACCTTCTTGTCGAACTCGGACAACGCCTCAAAGGCGCTGCGCAAGGAACTCTTGGAATCCTCCAATCTCCACACGATCCTGGACTGTCCGGGAGGGACATTCCTCGGCGCCGGCGTCAAAACCGTCGTTCTCTTCTTTGAGAAGGGCTCCAAGACCCGGAAGATCTGGTACTACCAGCTTGAACCCGGTCGGAACCTCGGCAAAACAAACCCGCTAAACGATGATGATCTCTCCGAGTTCGTGAAGCTTCAGGCAAAGTCCGGCAAATCCAGCTCCTCATGGACGGTCGACGCCAAGGACATTGAGCAGGATAGCTTCGACCTATCGGTCAGGAATCCGAACAAAAAGGAAGATATTGAGCTCCGCAGCCCGAAGGAGATCATTGCCGAGATTAAGCGACTCGATGAGGAGAGCGCAGAGATTCTCAAGAAGATTGAGGAATTGGTTTGAAGAACGGTTGGAAAAACCTCCCCCTCAAGGAGGTGTGTACGGTCTTCGCAGACGGAGATTGGATCGAAACCAAAGATCAGTCCCCATCTGGTATTCGTCTTATCCAGACCGGCAATGTTGGCGCGGGTCTTTTCAAAAACCGTGAAGGTAAGGCGCGGTTCATTTCTGAACAAACTTTCCGTCGTCTTAAATGCACGGAAATCCTTCCGGGGGACTGTCTCGTGTCGCGCCTGCCGGACCCAGTCGGCCGCGCATGCCTTTTACCTAATATTGGCGAGAGAATGATCACTGCGGTCGATTGCACGATTGTTCGCCCAAAAAACAACATCCTTTTGCCGAAATTTTTGAATTACTATGCGTGCTCTTCAAAGTACCTTTCCGAGGTCGAAAAGAAGTGTACTGGAGCAACGAGAAAGCGCATTAGTCGGAAAAACCTTGGGCTTGTTCCAATCCCCATCCCCCCGCTCCCCGAACAAAAGCGAATCGTCGGGATCCTAGATAAAGCCTTTGCGGAGATTGATCGTTCGATAGCAAATAGTCAGTCAAGCCTAACTCAGATCAGCAAGCTCATCGCATCGGTGCTTGAACGAGAATTCCAAAAGGCTTTACAATTTGGATCCTCTCCTGTCGGCGAACTTGCAGACCACTGCCTGGGGAAAATGCTCGATAGGCGCAAGAACCAAGGAACCCCAAAGATGTACCTCAGGAATATTAATGTCCGCTGGTTCGAATTTGACCTCAGCGATCTTCTTGAAATGCGCTTTAAGGATGATGAATTCGATCGATACTCCGCCAAGAAAGGCGATGTTCTGGTTTGCGAGGGTGGATATCCTGGTCGATGCGCCATCTGGACTAGTGATGAACCCATCTATTTTCAAAAGGCCCTGCATCGCGTCCGGTTCCATAACCCGCTCCATGCGAAATGGTTCATGTACTTCATGTTTTATTGCGATCAGGCGGGCCTCCTTCGACGGAAATTCACCGGCGCCGGCATACAGCACTTCACTGGTAAAGCCCTGAAGGTCTTCGAAGTGCCCATCATTGCAGACGATCAAATGAAACGCTCATTATCCTTGATCGAGGAACTCTTTACCGAATCTTCCAGGCTGATCGAGAGCCACGGACGGAAGATTCAAACGCATAATGAGCTCAAGCAAGCGTTCATGGAAGAGCATTTCTCAAAGGGCGCCGAATCGTGAACGAAGCCGAAACCCGCGCAGAACTAATCGACCCCGCCATCAAAGAGGCTGGCTGGGGCGCCGTCGATAGCTCTCGCGTAGGCCGCGAAGTCCCAATTACTCTCGGCCGCCTCCAAGGCGCAGGCCGACGCGCCAAGCCCGATATCGCCGACTACGTTCTCTACTTCAAGAACGAGAAGCTCGCCGTCATCGAGGCCAAGCGCCGCGACGCCGAACTGACCGAGGGCGCCACACAGGCCAAGAACTACGCCGACAAGCTTCATGCTCGCTTCGCCTATTCCACGAACGGCCGCGGCATTTACCGCATCGACATGCAAACCGGAAAGGAAGGCGAGATCGACCGCTATCCGACCCCGGAAGAACTCTGGAACGCCGCCTTTTCCGAGGCCAACACGTGGCGCGACCGATTCGCGGCGATCCCCTTCGAAGATAAGGGCGGCTTCTGGAAATCTCGCTATTACCAGGACACCGCCGTCAGCAAGGTCCTAGACGCTATCGCTCAAGGCAAGGACCGCGTCCTGTTGACGATGGCAACCGGCACCGGCAAAACCTTCGTCGCCTTCCAGATCGCCTGGAAGCTCTTCCAAAGCCGCTGGAATCTTTCCGACTGGAAATCCGGCGCGGAGCCATCCCGAAGGCCCCGCATCCTCTTCCTAGCCGACCGGAACATCCTGGCGGACCAGGCCTATAACGCCTTCTCAGCGTTCCCGGAGGACGCTCTCGTCCGTATCGCGCCCGATGCCATCCGCAAGAAAGGCCGCGTTCCCACGAACGGCAGCATCTTCTTTACGATCTTTCAGACCTTCATGTCCGGCCGCGACGCCGACGGGAACCCCTCGCCCAGCTTTGGCGGGTACTCGCCGGACTTTTTTGACTTCATCATCATCGATGAATGCCACCGGGGCGGGGCCAAGGATGAGAGCCGCTGGCGCGGCATCATGGACTACTTCAAACCCGCCGTCCAGCTCGGCCTGACCGCAACCCCGCTGCGCAGACACAACGCCGACACCTATGCCTACTTCGGCAAGCCCGTCTATGTCTACTCGCTTAAAGAGGGAATCAACGACGGCTTCCTGACCCCATTCAAGGTCCAGCAGATCGCCACGACCCTGGACGACTACACCTTTACGACCGATGACGAGTTGATCGAAGGCGAGGTCGAAGAAGGGGAACGCTTCGCCGCTTCGGATTTCAACATCACGATCGAGATCAAAGAACGCGAGAAGTACCGGGTCAAGCTGTTCATGGATCGGATCAACCAAAACGAGAAGACCCTGGTCTTCTGCGCGAACCAAGCCCACGCGCTCTTGGTGCGCGACCTTGTCAACCAGGCCAAAACCAGCACGGACCCCAATTACTGCGTCCGCGTAACCGCCGATGAGGGCGAGAACGGCGAGCGGCAGCTTCGCGCCTTCCAGGACAACGAGAAGACGATCCCGACCATCTTGACCACCTCTCAAAAGCTCTCCACCGGCGTCGATGCTCGCAACGTCCGCAATATCGTTCTCATGCGTTCGATCAAATCGATGATCGAGTTCAAGCAGATCATCGGTCGCGGCACGCGCCTCTTCGACGGCAAGGACTACTTCACGATTTACGACTTTGAGAAGGCCTATGAGCACTTCAACGACCCCGACTGGGACGGCGAGCCCGCCGAACCGGAGCCGCCGAAGCCCCGCCCCCCAGGCGAGCCCAAACCTGAACCCGAACCGACCGGCGATCCCGAGCCGCGGCCCGAGAAGGTCCGCATCAGGCTCTCAGACGGCAAGGTGCGCTCGATCCAGCACATGACGGCCACTAGCTTCTGGAGTCCGGACGGCAAGCCCATTTCGGCCAAGCAGTTCGTCGAACGGCTCTATGGCGATATTCCGGCGCTGTTTAAGGACGAAGACGAGCTTCGCGCGATCTGGAGCAAGCCCGACACCCGCCGAAAGCTCCTAGAAGGCCTTGAGGAGAGGGGATATGGTCGCGAACAACTCGAAGAGGTGAGGAGGATCGTTAACGCCGAGAGGAGCGATCTTTTTGACGTGCTGGCCTATATCGCCTACGCGATGGCTCCCAAGAGTCGCGAAGAGCGTGTTATCGACCATCGCGACGAAATTTACGCCTCGTACGCCGACCCCAAGCAGCAGGAGTTCCTCGACTTTGTCCTCAACCACTACATCGACCAAGGCGATGAGGAGCTCAACGAGGAGAAGCTTCCCGATCTTTTGCAGCTCAAGTACGCCTCCATCCACGACGCCACCGAGAAACTCGGCGCCGCCTCACTCGTACGCGAAATGTTCGTCGGTTTTCAAAAGCACCTCTATTCGCCCGAACGGGCCCAGGACGACAAGTCCTCTCGGCCATGAACTACGACGTCCCCATCTTCGACCCGATACATGCGCGATCCGAGGGAAACTTCTTCCCCGGCAATTCGCGCACGAAACGCCTCGTGCTGATACAACAGAATGGATAAGAAGAAGGTCCTCGCCGACCACAAGCAAATCGGCAAGAAGTATATCCCGCCTATGGCCCAGCTTGGATTTTCCGAGATTCTCTGGACGGACAAGCTCGTCCCGGAACTCCTCTGGCTCGGACTTCTAAATGATGCCCACGGACTTCAAGCCGGCGCAGATCTCGCCATCAGCCTCGCCAAGGCTGCGACCAAAACGTGGAAGAACGGCCATAAGAAGCTTTTCGCTTCCACCAGTTCTTTTTCAGCTCTCGACGACGGTCAACGGACCCTAATCGCTGCTGACTTAAAATCGTCCGATAAGCTCAATCCTATTCGGTCGGCCATTAAACCCCTGGCAGCGCTATATCCCAAGTGCCCACTCGGCTTTCTATTTGACGATGTTCCTGAGTTCGGGGAGGGCACCCATATAATGGACAGCTTTAAAGCTTCACTCGATCGCATGTTCTATCGTTGGGAAAAACCGGCAACGATGGCCCAGGCGAATGCCGTTTACATCGCGTTCGTGACGGATATTTTGAAGGTACGTAAGGGGCTATCGCTCGCCAATTTCCCGGCGATCGAGAAATTTCCGGATACCGAAGAGTCGAAACGCGTCGCGAGTGGAGTGCGATGCGCAGTGAGCATGTTCTTTTCTCCGCCCCACTACGACGATTCCTCTTCATGGCCGGCATACTTTTGGGATCGAGGCTTCAAAATCGAGCCTTGCATCCTTGAGAATCTCTCGTGACACAAGAAAAAGTCCTAAAGCGTCTTGAAGAGGTCATCCGGAAATACCAGGACCTGGCAGAGCAAGAGTTGATCGCACGATGGAATGCCTGGATCGGGGACACTTCGACTACGGAAGTGCACGAGGTCGTCGGAGCGCTGCTGGCACGCCAGACCACCTTGGCGACGCAGTTCGCGGGTGCCCCGTCCACATGGAACGGGCATATGGCCCCACTGGTAATCCGGTCGATGGTGGATGCCCATATTTCTCTGTTATGGATTTTCCAGAAGCCCGACGAACGTGCAAATAAGTTCATCGCCTACGGGCTCGGCCAAGAAAAGCTCGCTCTAGAACATCTCAAGGTGGCCGTAAAGGAGCGCGGGGAGGATCCGGACAAGGACCCTGGAGTAAAGGCTCACGAGGCGTGGATCAATTCGCAGCGCTTCACCTTTCTGACCGAGGTGAACGTCGGAAGTTGGTCCGGCTCGGACACGCGAAAGATGGCGGATGAAGCCGGCTGCCTGGAGCTGTACCGCAGATCCTACCTCCCCTACAGTTTCGCGACGCATAACATGTGGAATCACGTGTCCAAGTACAACCTCCGCCAATGCGACAATCCTTTGCACCGCTATCACCGCGTTCCGAGCAGCCCGCAGATGTCTTTTGAACTCGAATACATACATGGTGCAGCCAGCTACTTAAAAAGGACTTTCGACGCGTTCGATTCCTATGCAAAAGTTGTCGTCTCCGTCGAACCCGCCGTAGAAGTCCTGCTATCGGGATTTCAGAAAATCCAGGAGAGCATTGATCCCGATGACAAAGCACCGGCCGTTGTCGGGGCCGGGTAGGCTGGTTGATGCCATGGGTACAATTTGTGGTCTTGCTAACTGGACTTATGGAGATGAGGAGGCATTCTCATGCCGGATTTGATCGGAAAACAGAAAATCCAACTGGCGGCGGAGCGCGTTGGAAAGTATAAGGCACACCTTATCACGCTGAGAGGAAAGCTATTCACTGAATTCGGTGAGATCGAAGTTCCAGAGAAGCTCGCGGACGCCATCGACGGCGCAAGCGCACTACATGAGCACCTGC
>PFUL01000087.1:0-20087 GCA_002790095.1 Elusimicrobia bacterium CG_4_9_14_3_um_filter_62_55
AGAGGCTGCGGGGTACAGGAAAAAGGCCGCGATTAGCGGGGCGCGCAGGCGCGCGCGTCCAATCGTCTGTTGCAGCGCTCGCGCCGTCAACAGCGCGAATGCGGGAAGACATGGGTTAAAGTACCTGATTTCATTAGCCGCGCCGAGCATAATAAAAGCGAGCGGGACGGTGATCCACAGTGTGCAGAGCCGGACTGAAGCGCGTTCGCCTTCGGAAACCGCCGGCAGGTCGGATCGCCGGCGCGCGAGCATCAGCGCGGCGCCGAGAACCGCGAGCGCCGCGGCGTAATAGTACGAAGTGCACCCGGCGAGAATGATCTTTGCGAAGCGAAAAAGATTGTCGGGATGCCATGAGGGCCCGTGGCCGTAATGCGCGCCGATGTCGCCGTATCCTCCTCGAATCATGAAGACGGCGGTGGTCATCCAGTTGAACGCGTACCAACTCAGGGAGATCGCGATCAAAGGGTATAGAAACGGCCGAAAATCATGGAGCAGGTCGGCGAGACGCTTCCGGGTCGGCGGGAACATCCGAGTCCGCAGGGTTTCATAAAGCGGACCTAGAAGGTAAAGAGGGAAAATCGATTTTGTGAGAAGACCCAGGCCTGCGTAAATTCCGGCCTTCGTCGAGTCCCCTGAGCGGCGCAGCGAGTCCGAGCGGAGCAGGTAGTAGACTGCCGCGACGGTAAAAGTCGTCAGCCAATTTTCAACGAAAAACCGCCGGGAAAGTCCGAATGTGAGCGGGGTGGTGATCCAGACAATAAGCGCCAGAGCGGCGATCTCTTCTGAAAATAGAAGCCTGCCGAGAAGAAACAGCAATAGTGCCGTGACCGGAAGGGCGGCGAGATTGGCGAGAAAGGCGGCGTCCTCCGAGATCCCGAAAACGGCGTAAGCCGGCATCGGGATCACGGAGATCAAAGGCGATTTGAAGCGAAACGAGTGTGCGTATTCGGAGGCAAACGCGGCCGGACCGCGTTCGGTCAGGGAGCGGTGGAATCGGCAGCTCATTTCAAGATACCAGCTTTCGTCGAACGACGGCGGCTCCGCGTCGCGGCGAATAAACCACGCCGACGACGTGATCGCCGCTAAGACGAGCGCGAACGCGGCGTGTTTCAGGCGGCTTTTTCCAACCATCGCGGACGCAACTTGCCGAGGATGAACTGGAGAGCAAACGGAAACAGGAACGGGAAGTAGTGAAGCTTGTGCCGCCCGGCGCTGCCCAAATCAAATTCGAAGAGCGCGGACGGCACGGCGATTGCGAAGAAAAAGGAGAAGAGAACGATTTTCGCGGGCGAACGGGATCCACCGAGAAACCCCGCGACGGCTAGGATAAAGAACGCGATTAGGACGAGGTTCTCGCTCGCGGCCGCGACGCGGGAGAGCTTGCCGGCCATCGGATAGAGCCCAGGCAAGGGCATGAATAGAGCGTGGAAGACGACTTTAGGCGTGAAGGCGGCGAGAGAGAGCCAGGAATCGAGGCGGACGCCTGGGAGGATCTGCGTCTGAATGCGGCGGTCGGTGTAGTTCTTTGCCCACAGCTGACTGGAGGCGTGCCGATGATTGCGTAGATGGCTAACCCACAGCGGCGTGAAACGCGGGGGCGTTTTCGCCGAAGGATTTGCCTCCAGCTCAATGAACACGGGCCCCCAATCGCGAATTTCGGCGTGTAGAGCGTTCTGCGCGCTGCTGTAGCCGCCTCGATACAAAAGGATTGCCGCGGCCATGGAGAGGACGACCGCGCAGGGCCGTGCGAATCCTGCGCGCCGCGCGGCGAGCGCCCCAAGGAAAAAGGAAACTCCGATCGGCGGAAGAAAGGCGGCGCGGAAAAACCCCAGCGCCGATAGAAACACGGCTCCGGCGCCGAGTTCGTATAGGTCTCGTCGTTTGAGAGTGAGCTCCGGCGATTCCAGGTTCTTGAGTCCGAAAAGAAATGACAGCGGGATCAGCAGCATGGTGAAGCCTTCTTTCAAATGCTGCGCCGAGTAAAATGCGTGGCTGGGCCAGAGGCAGAGCGTCACGGCGGTTGCCAGCGCCGTTACCGGGGAAAATAGCCGAGCCGCGATGAGGGCCCAGATAAAGATGGAAAGAGAAGCGAAGAGGGCGTTGAAGAGGCGAGGCGTGAGCGGTGAGTCCCCGACGATCCGGTAGAGAAGGGCGGTCCAGAGAGAATAGAGCTCCTTCCCCTTCGGCATCGCAAATCGCGACGCACGATCCATCGACTCATCAAGCAGTCTTTTCGCTGATTCGTCGTAATCCCGGGCGTCGGTGTAATTATAGGCGGGGAGCAGCGGATGGACATGGTCGGCGATCGCGACGGCGCCGCGCAACGCAAGCGCCGCCAGCAGGATGAACCCTAGGCGTTTTTGAAAAACGCTATTGTTCATCGCCTAATCGGTGCGGCTTTAAGCTTTCCTTGTATTCGATTTCAGCGGCGATCCAGACGAAAAAGACGAGAAGCCAAAGAATTTCGACCTGGAGCGCCACTTCCGTCATGTTCTGGGTCAAAAAGGCGACGGAAACTCCCAGCGCCCAGAGGTTCATCGCGGTTTGCTTGTGCCGCGAACGGCGCCAGGCTTCGAGAAGCAGCGCTCCAAACAGCCAAAATGAGGCGGCGAGACCGAGGATCCCTCGTTCCGCCAGATGCTGAAAGAACAGGTTGTGCGCCGTTCCGAAGGACTTTCGTCCATCGTCGAATACGGTGTCGACGTACTTCGGAAACTCCTCCCTGAAATTGTTGTGCCCAACGCCGGTTAGGGGATGGTCTTTCGCCATCTGAATCGCCCCGTCCCAGAGTTGAAACCGCAGCAGTTGTTGATTGTCGGTATTGCCGGTGCGCACGGCGCGCACCAGCGGAGCGATCAAGGCGCGCTCCGGCATGACGATTTCCAGAACGGCGATGGCGAGGATCGAGGTAGGAATCATCAGAAATACCCATTTTCTCAGCCGCGGGATGATGACAAAGACCGCGCAAAGTCCCGCGATCGCTGAGAGGATCGCGGCCCGCGTATTGCTGAAAAAAAGCGCGATCGCGAACAGGACGGCGCCGAGCGCCGCGAGCCGCTTAAGTTCCGGGCGACGCTCATCTGGGGCGCAGAGAACCGCGACGGCACCGATAAGGGCCACGGCCATTTGGCCGCCGTAGGTGACCGGATGGACGAACGCGTGCGCGCGAACCTTTTGCTCGGCGGGAATGTGGAGGAAAAAAGTCGGGACGGCCTGCGCGATGCCGATGACGGCGGCGACCGCGAACCCTGCCGTGAGCCAAGCTTTCCATGCGCGGGTCGGGCAGGAGGCGATTGCGACCATGAGCAAGTAATAGATCCAGACCTTGTGGACGTCCTGATGGGTGTAGCGAATGCTGTGCGCGGGATCGGTTCCCAGCGCGGTCGTCAGGATGGAAACGGCGAGGAAGAAAAGAAGCGGATTCTCGAGAGCACTTTTCCGGGAAGCCCATCGGACCTCCCCCTTGACGGCCAACAGCGCCGTCAGAGACGCGGCCAGCAGCGCCCAGGACATGTTGGCTCCCGCGATCGTCAGGGGAACCGTCGCCGCGAAGGCGCAGATCGCGAAGCTTCCCGCCCGCCGAGCGAGATCGGGCGTCATCGAGCGCGACGCTCTTTGAGCGATGGGAGTTCGAAGGTGAGCCAGGCAAGGCCGATCGCGTAGCTGAGCAGCATCGCGGCCCCGGCTCCGGCGATGCCCCAGCGCGGGGTCAAGATAAAATTCGCCGCGGCGTTGCACGCGCCCGTGATCAGCGAGCCGGAGACGGAAACCAGCAGTCCGCTAAGGTCGCGGGCCGCGTAAACGGAAGTCATCACCCCGTGGATCAACGCGAGAGTCGCGGAAGAGGAGAACAACGCGATCCAGAGGGGGTCTACCGGGTAGCGCCCGCCCATGAGCGTCGTGGCCGTCAAGGTCGTCAATGAGAAGCCCGCGAGGGCGAACAGCGCTGCGGGAATCTTGATCAGTCCCAAGAGTTCCCATGCGTCGCGTTGTCCGGCGGCATCGCTGGCGATCGGCACAAGCACCGCCTGCAGCATGTTGCCCAGCGCGAGCGCGATTTGCAGCGTCGCCATGAAATACATGGAAAAAATTCCCGAGGCGGCGGGCGAGGCGAAGTGAAACACCGCGATGCGTCCGGGGGCCTGGATGAGCGCGACCGAGAATATGTTGACGGTACCCAAAACAGCAAACGGGAGCACTTCGCGCATAACCCGACGATCAAACACCGGTTTCAGCACATCGGAAATCTTCGCTAAGGCGTATAGAGAGCCCAAGGCAAGCCCGGCGATGAGGCTTCCAATGAGGGCGATCGTGGACGCGTCCCCCAGTAAAACGGCCGCTGTAAAGGAAGTCAGGGCCCCGAGAGAATAGAGGGCTTCCGCGAGTCCTCTCTCAGCGAAGCGGCGCATTCCCTGCAGCGCGCCTCCGATCGTATGATGCAAGGCGGTCAAGAATGCCAAGGCCAGTGCAAGCATCCACATCGGCCTGGGAAGGTGCGAGAGGGGGGCGAGGGAGTCGCTCAGCGCCGTCGTCAGCGACAGCAGCAGGCCCGCCCACAGTAGAAAACAGATCAAAGTGGTCGCGATCGTTCGCCCGCGCTCGGCGGGAGAGCCGCCCGTGGAGCCGAAGCGCGTGAGCGCCAGCGGAAAACCCAAGGCGATCGCCGTTTGAAGAATGGCGGCGACGGCGATGACCAAATGGGCCCGACCGAAGGCCTCCGGGCCCAAAAAGCGCGCGCCGATAAACTGGGTGAGAATGGAAACCGCCCGGGCGATGATAAACCAGAGCGCAATCCAGGAAATGCCCCGCAAAAAAATCTCCTCCGTTTTCGGGGCAAGCGGCGAAGCCTGGTTTGATTTTGCGATCGCCGAGAGCCCTTCCAGTTCCCGCCCGACTTTCCGGATTTGATTTCCGGTGGTGTGCTCCTCGGCCGCGGCGATGCGGTTTCGGCTTTTTGACTCCGTTTCGGTGGACGGAAGGCGCTCGGCGAGCGCGGCGAAATCGGCGGGCGCCCGCGCGATTTCAATAAGCCCCTCGAATTCGAGGAGGGAGGGGAGTGCGGAGCATAATACCGGTTTCCCCGTCGCTAGGCATTCGTACAGCTTCGCCGGGACGACGCCCTTGTTGTACTCGTTGTCGGCGTAGGGCAGCACGAGCGCATCGTAGCGTTCGAGTCGTTTTGGGAGCTGGTCGTGCTTGACGGGCTTGAGGATGCGGACCCCGTCGGGTAGAGGCGGGGCGGATTCCTTCGTGGGACCTATGAGATCGACGGTGCGGCCGTCCGAGGCGAGAGCGGCGATGGCGCGGTAATCGAGAGCGTTCCAGATCGTTCCGAAATAGCAGAAGCGTTGGTATCGGGCAAGCGGCGCAAGCGGCGCGCGCAAAAACGACTCAGGAACCCCATGATGGATTCGCCGCACCACCGGATGCGATTTTTTCTTCTGGTCTTCAAGAAACGATGAGGTCGTTAAAACCAATTGCGCCTGGGCGAGAAGCCGTTTCTCGGTCTCGACAAGATCGGGGGGGGGAGTCGGATGTCCGTGGAAATTATCAACGCAGTCGTACACGAGAGTCGCGGGCTTGAGCCCCGCAAGAATCTGCAGCGTGGTTTCGGTCGGAAGATAGGCGAAGACGATGGGATCGGACCGGAGCCCGCGCTTGCGGAGCTTTGACAGGAGCAGCGGAACGAAGTAGACGGCGTTTAGAAGGCGAAAAACCCGCCGGGTCGGAGGCAGAACCAGCGGGGAAACGATGCGGCGGTTCGCTCTTCGGTGCGCGCGTGCCAACAATCTTCGGAATCGATCGAAGACGCGGGAGAGGTCCGAAAAGGAGAAGCCTCGAAACCCCGTGTTCTCCACGAAGAACACCTCGGCGCCCTCGGCCTCAAGCGCCGCGGCGAAGGCTTGATGGCGCTGCCAGGCGTAGTTCCAGTCGATGCTGGCGAGCATCACGACCTGGCGGCCGGAAAAAATGGAGGGGGGGCTCACGCGGCGGGATCCCCTTGGCGCAGCGCGAACCAGTCCCAGTGGCCGCGCAGCTTGAGTTCGAAATCCCGCGGGCTATCGAAGGCCACGATTTCGGTGCGTTTGAGCAGCAACGGGTCGCGTGCGGGAGTGTTCGTCCCGTATAGGCTGCACGCGGCGGTGCGGAACCCCGCCGCCTTCGCCGCATCTCGAACGCGGCGGTCCACCGCCCCATAAGGGTACGACATCGAATCAACCGGCTTCCCGAGCAAATCCTCAAGCCTGCGGCGTCCCCCCTCGAGTTCTTCGAGCAACTCCGCATCGTCCAGCCGCGTCAACGGCGTATGACGGTCTCCGTGCGCGCCGATGCGGACGTTCTTAAGCGAGGCGAGTTCCCGCAGTTCGCTTTTCGTGAGATGCAGGCCGGAAGAATCTCCGATATGGCGGGCAGGGACAAACACGGTGAAAGGAATGTTCCGGTCTACCAAAAGAGGTGCGGCCGATTTCAGCGTGTCCCGGTATCCGTCGTCGAACGAGAAGGCCGCAGCCGGAGAGTCGGTTTCGGGCGCGGCGAGTGGCGTGGGAGGAAAGGTTCCACTAAGGCGCATGTAGGATTCGAGTTGCGCGAGAAAGCGGGTTTCGGAAATCGAGGTTCCGTAAGGATCGTTCGGCAGCCGCGTTCCGATGCTGTGATAGGTGAGGACGCGCAGTCCTCGCATCGGCTCCGATGAGCCGAGAAGATTCATTGATTCCGAAAAAATCCGGTACGCCGCGTGTTTGAGGTTCATAGTGCGGTTTCGTTCATTTAATGTTCCGATCAGCCCCGATTTCCAAATCGCAGCCATATCGCCAAATTAGAGGCGGCGAACATTATCGGCCCGCTCGCACAGTCCCATTCCCCGACCCGAGTGGTCATTTCGCCCCGGGTTCCGCGCTTGAAATGATAGACACCCCAGGCTCTTTGCGGGTCCACGCCCATGAGATCGAAAGTTCGCACGCCTTGGCGTTTGAGGCGCCCAAAAAGATTCCAGTACAGCGCGTTCGCTAGACAGGCTTTGCGTCCGGTCGTGTTTGTTGCCGCGAGTCCCAAAAAGGCCTTGTCGTCATACCGATAAACACAGGCACCGGAGCCGGGTTCTCCTTCGATTTCCGCGAGAATGATCTCGAAGCGATCACCGAAAGCGGCGGCGTGGCGGCGGAGGGTTTCGAGCGACGAGTCCTCCGCCCCGAGGCCTTTCAGTCGGGTCATTTGCCGGTGAAGGCGATCGAACTTTTGGAAAATTTCGTCATCGACTCCGGCGACGAACGACGGATTCGATTTTTCGGAAGCCTTCAATTGGTTGCGCCATTTCTTATCCAGGCGCTTGCGGATTTCATCGAGTTCCGCGTCAAGGCCGACGACGCAGGTGAGGCGAGTGCTCAGCGGGATCGGCGCTGGAGCAAAGCCCGCGGCGCGAAGCGCGGACGCCGCCTCAACTGAATCGGGCCTCATGACGCCGACTCGAAGAAAGTAACGCCCAACCTCGTTTTTCAGCCGCGTTCTCAGAACGGTTAGAAATTCCTCGAAACTGTTCTCCGGGGCGGACGCGGACTTGCGAAGAACAACGGGGCCGCCGTTGGCCCACGCGATTGAAGCGGGAAAGGCACCGGCCTTCCTCAGCGTGATTTGAGCGAGCGCCGTCGGAATTCCATTTTTCCAAAAGGAGGCCCGCATCACTTGCCAGCCTTCGGCGCGCTTCACTTCGCCCCACGCGAGACATTGCTTGAAATGGGCGTCGTGGAACTCCGCGAGCCAGGAGTCCCAGTGCGCGGTCGCTTCGGCTTCCGTTATCCAGTAAAATCCGTCCGCTTTTTTCACGCGCTCACCATTGAAAATGGACCAACCGGATATTCCGATAGTGCGCAGGGGCGCGGGGGGATACTTCATTGGGAAGGTCCGGCCACGGGAGACTGAACAGGCCTTCAGCGGCCAACGCGGCTTCGATCGAGGCCAGGTCCTCGGGAGCGGCGCGAAACGGAAATCCGTACGGGGATGTTCCTTCCGGCAGTTCCTTGAACACGGGCCGCGCCGCGGTCCCGACGAGGCGTTCGGCGCAGAACGCGTACAGCGATCGCCGCCTCCGGACCTCGGAGTCCGGATCCTGCGGAAAGCCGTGCCTCTGCGCGGGTCCCGGTTCCGGCGGGATTGGAATGCGGCGTTCGCCGTCCGGGTCGGGCGCGGGCAGTTCCCGACCGTCCTTCAGCCGGCGCAGCGCCCGGAGCAAACCGATCACGCGAAGAGTCCAGCGCGGGCCGAGTCCGGTCGCGATCGTCCGCAGTGCGCGGCGTTTTCCGAAACTGGCAAGACCGGGCGTTCGGCCGGTGAATGGCAGCGGGCCGGGAAGGGGGGGGAACCGGTTCGCGGCGTTGACCGCCAGCGCTCCGCCATCGGGAATCGAGACGGTTTTACGGGGGCTGAAAACTCCAAGCGGCGCGCGGCCGCCCAGCGGGACGCCCGAGCCATCGCGGCTCAGCGCGCCGTGCGCGTTGTCTTCGATCAGCACCGCACCGGTCCGGCGGCAGTATTCCTCGAACGGCGCGAGGTTCTGGGGGAAGCCGAAGTAATCGACGGCAACGACGGCCTTCGCTTCCGGGAGGGCGCCGGGGTCGGCCGCGAGACCAAGTCCGGGGGAAACCGGGTAATAAACGGGTTTCGCTTCTACTTCGGCCAGCGCGGCCAGGACTTCGCGGCAAATGAATTCCGGCAGCAGCACGCGCCGGCCGGACGCGCCGGCCAGACGCAACGCGTCAACGAAGGCCCATCGACCGAGGCTGTAGACCCGCGTCGCGGCTTCGGGGAGAAGCCAATCGAAATTCCAGGAGCCCGGTCCGCGCGCGGGGGCGTAAACGGAGGCCGGGCCGTCCACGGGGTCAAAGCCCCCGGTTTCTAAGGTCGTGGATCTGAACCATTCCGACGGACCGGCCCGCTTTGTCGACGACGGGCAGAACGTTGAACGGGCGTTCCCGATTCTGCATAAGGTCTACGGCTTCGTAGGCGGGGCGGGTGTTCAAGATCCTGGCGGGCTTGGGGTTCATGACTGCGCGCACGGTCAGGGTCCGCAGGTCCAGCGCTGCTTCCAGCGCCCGCCGGATGTCGAAATCGGTGACCAGGCCTACCAGTTTTCCGGCGACGTCCACGACATTCACCGCGCCGGCCTGCTTGCGCGTGATTTCCACGAGCATCTTGGAGACCGGGATACCGGCGCGGACCGTCGGATTGTCCTCGCCGCCGCGCATGATGTCGGAGACCTTCAGCGTAAGGCGTTTGCCGAGTTGCCCGCCGGGGTGCAGCAGGGCGAAATGCTCGCGCTTAAATCCGCGGAGCTTCATTAAAGTCACCGCCAGTGCGTCTCCGACGGCGAGGGCTGCGGTTGTCGAGGCCGTCGGGGCCAGATTCAGCGGGCAGGCTTCTTTGCGTATAGGCGTGTTAAGACAGACATCGGCTTTTTTCGCCAGCGCGGACTTCGGGGCGGCGGTGATCGCGATTAATTTGACCCGCAGCCGCTTAAGCGTCGGGATGATCGATGTGAGTTCGAGCGATTCTCCGGATTTCCCTATCGCGATGACCAAATCCTTGCGCTCGACGAGGCCGAGGTCGCCGTGAATCCCGTCGGTCGGGTGCAGGTACAGCGCGGGTGTCCCCGTGGAAGAGAAGGTGGCGGCTAATTTTTTCGCGATGAGGCCTGACTTCCCCGTCCCCGTCACGATAACCTTGCCCCGGCAGGAAAGCAGGAGCTTTACGGCATGGGTATAGGAGGCGTCAACGGCGTTTCGGACATCCTCGAGTGTCCGGGCCTCAAGCTCGATAACCGACCGGATCGAGCGCGCGACCATACGGGAGTCAAATTTTTGCTTTACCACGCGCAAATTCTAGCAAATGGCCAGTTCCGGGATTAGGCGGCGGCGACCGTCTCCCGCCTTAGACGGTGTATCGATTTTCTTTGTATGCGGATGCGTTCCGCTGAAGATATTCGACGACGCGGAGCATGCCGTAACGGATATCGCGGCGGGGGCGCCATGCGAGCAGTTTGCGCGCCTTGGCGTTGCCCGCGATGAGGCGGAACACCTCGCTTTTCTCGGGGCGAATACGCTTCGAGTCGGCAACGATCTTCGCCCGCGCTCCCGTGGCGCGAAACGCTTCGCTTACCGTGTCCCGAATCGAAATTCCACGGCCGGAACCGATATTGATGACTTCGCCGACGCTCTTTGGGGACGCGGCAGCGGCGATAAATCCCTCGACGGTATCCGAGACGAAATTGAAATCCCGCACGGGATTTAAGGACCCAAGGCGAATCTCCTTTTTTCCGGCGAGAAGCTGCGTAACGATCGTCGGGATCACCGCCCGGGCCGACTGCCGGGGACCGTAGGTATTAAACGGCCGCACAATCGAGACGGGGAGCCCGAAGGAGCGATAAAAGCTTTCCGCGAGTTGGTCGGCTCCGATCTTTGAAGCGGAGTACGGGGATTGGCCGTGCAGGGGATGCTCTTCGTCAATCGGAACATACCGGGCGGTGCCGTAGACCTCGGATGTGGAGGTATGAACAACGCGCTTAACCTTGCCGCGGAGGCAAGCGTCGAGGATATTTAGAGTTCCGGTCACATTCGTCTGCACATAGCTGGCGGGTGCTTGATAGGAATAGGGGATGGCGATCAGCGCGGCGAGATGAAATACGGTGTCGCGGCCGCGCACAGCTTCCCGGACGCAAAAGGGGTCGGTTACATCGCCGGGAAAAACTTCAAGATTCCGGCGCAGGGGATTTGGAATTTCGTCTAAATGACCCTCAAGGGATCGCGAGTTGTAGCGCACCATTCCCCGCACGCGCGCGCCGCGCGCGAGCAGGGCTTCGGTTAGATGGCTTCCGATGAATCCGCCCGCGCCGGTCACAAGGACCCTCTTCCCCTTCCAATTCATGCGCCAATTGTATCAAAGCCCGCTCCCGGAGAGTAAATTGATCTTGTTATTTCGCCGACGCGGAGCCGATCGCCCAGAGCAGGGCTTTGGCCGCGTTCTTGGGATCGAAAGGGAAGGCCGCGAGCATCTTTCCGACAAACAGCCGCTGCGCGGCGGGATCCTCCCGGTAGGTCATCAAGAGTCCCAGCGCCGAGCGGTATCCCCACGCCAAGCGGCGGCGCATGCGCAGGCGCTGCGGGAGCGTCGGGTGATCGCCGTAGTGGGACCGGAAGTGGTCAAGCAGCAGCCGCTCCAAATTCTCGTGATGGTAGACGATCCGCCGCGAAGCCCCGCGTTCTTCGAAATGGTATTCGCCCAGCACCTCGGGGATAAATCGGAATCGACTTACTTTCGACAGCCGCATCCAAAGATCGTAATCCTCGACGGTGTTGAACTCCGGATTTTCCCGAAATCCCCCGACTTCCTCTATTTTGGACTTGCGCACGATCACGGCCGAGGGGGAAAGGGCGTTCCCTCCGAATAAAAGGCGTTCGTACATGTTCTCCGCGAGCGGTCCGTTGCGGTGAACGCGAAGGAACCGGCCTTTCTCCGTGACTTTTTCGTCGCTGCAGACAAGATCGACTTCCGGCGGCGCGTCGAACGCCTCCAGTCCGCGCTCGAGACGGTTCGGGAACCACGCGTCGTCATGGTCGAGCAGCGCGATCAGCTCCCCGCGCGCGGCGGCCACGCCGGTATTGCGCGCCCCGGCGATTTTCTTGTTCGCCTGGCGGATGCAGCGTCCGGGCTGTTTCGACCGTTCCAGGTAGGCGTTGACTATTTTTTCCGTCTCGTCGGTGGAGCCGTCGTCGACCACGACGATCTCCAAGTCGCGGTAGGTTTGGGCGGCGACGGTGTCGAGCGTCTCTTCGATGAACGCGGCCGCATTATAGGCGGGGATGACGACCGAGACGCGCGGATCGCTCAAATTCGGCATTTAGAACCCGATGCCCATGGTCGACTTCATGACCGCGAGTCCCTCTGCGAGGGTCATTGGCTCGATGCCGAGAACCGTTTGGACCTTGTGGGTTTTGAAGGTGGTGTCTTTCGGCCTCGGCGCGATGCTCGGGAAAAACGAACTGTCGACGCGCTCGATGAGATCCGCGTCAAGGCCGAAGACGCGGGCGACTTCCAGCCCCATCTCATAGCGGTTGATGCGCGTTGCCCCGGCCAAATGAAAGACGCCCGCCGGACGCTTTTCCAAGAGCGACCAGAGCGTTTTGCCGCATTGGAGATTGAAAAGCGGATTCTCGTAAACATCGTCGACCAGGGGAATCCTTTCTCCCTTGATGAGTTTCTCGTAAATCCAGGAGACCGGGTTGGGCCGGTTGACCGCGTGGTTCCAGCCGTACATCAGGATCGGCCGCGCGACGCAGGCCTCGGGGCACTCGGCGCGCGCCGCTTGTTCGCACTCCAGCTTGATTCGGCCGTAGTGATGGATGGGGGAAACCGGGTCGTCCTCCGCGTAGGGCGGAGACGCTCCGTCAAAGACAGCGTTCGTCGATATGTAGACGAGGTAGGCGCCGATTCGCTTCGCGGCGCGCGCGATGGCGGCGGTGCCGCCTACATTCGACGCGCGGCCCTCCTCGGGGTTTTTCTCGACCGCGTCCACCGAGGCCATGCCGGCGGCGTGGATGACCGCGTCGAAGCGGTGCTCGTTGAAGAGGGCGTCTACGGCCGCAGCGTCGGAAACATCCAGATGAAGATGCTTCATGCGCGGATCCGCGACGCGGTAGTCGCGCTTGTGGACGCCCACGATCTCGTGCCCGCTTTCGGCGGTTTCCTCGAAGCCCTTCGCCAGCAGGCCCGTGCTTCCCGTGATAAGGACTTTCATAGGGGTTTGAACCGCCCCCGAAGCCCGCCGCGTTCCCGGCAACGGGGGCGTTGGGGGGTAGTATATCAGATGAGAGAAAGAACCTCTATCGGAATCCGATCCTGTCGCAGTAATCTTGCGCCATCCGCGTTGCGGAGAAAAACTTTTCGAATCGACGCCGCCCCTGCAGACCCATTTCCCGAGCTTCCCCGCGGGATCCGAGGATGCGGGCGCAGGCTTGGGCTAGAGCCTGATCGTCCCGAGGCTGCACGATCAGACCGGTGACTCCGCTATCAACGACTTCGGGCAATCCGCCGACGCGGGTGGCGATCACCGGCTTCGCGTACTGCATCGCGTCCAGCGTGAGCAGGCCGAAACTCTCGTGGGTGACCGAGGGGATGACGCAGAGATCGAAGCACTCCGCGAATCGTCCCGCGTCGGCGAGAAATCCTTTGAGAACGACGCGGTCTCCGAGCCCGAGTTCTTCGATCAGGCGCGCCAGCTTCCGTTGGTGTCCAGGCTCGGTTTCGCGTCCGATGATGACGAGTCTTGTTCCGGGGAGCGAGGGCATCGCGCGAACAAGATATTCGAAGCCCTTTCGGGATTCCAAATTGCCGATGGAGCCGATCAAGGCGCCGTCCGGAACGCCGAGCAACCGGCGTTTGACCTCCGACGCGCCGTGGTCGTTGCGGGACGAAATGCCGTTAAGAATCGTGTCCACCGCGGCGCCGGAGTAGACGGAAATCGCGTTGGCGCAATCCCGGGACACGCTGGTCAAGGTTGCGACGATCTGCGGAGTGAATCGTCCGATCATCCGTAAATACGCTCCCCGAAGCGCGCCGGGGTTGGAGGGGGGATAATTGTGGACGGCGAGAAGGCGTCTAGGGACTCGTTCCAGTGCCGCTGCGCAGAGAAACCGCAGAAGAAGAGAGGTCGGAGGGTACCCCCCGGAACTCGCGAGGATCGCATCCGGGGCGAGAGCCCGGATGAATTTTCGAATTCTGAGTACTGCCCCGGCGAACGCGAAGGGGCCGCGGGAGCAGCCTTCCTCAACCGTTTTCTCATCGAGAATCACGATGCGCGCGTGCGGCGCGAGAGCGCGCGCGTAGGAATCCATTCCAGGATGCGCGGCGTTCAGGACGACGATTTTCTCATCGGCGGCGTCTGGCCAGTGGAGGATGGTTTCGATGAGGATCGTGTCGTCTCCCCCATAGGCCAGGCTCTGATTAAAAAAGACGACCGTCCGGGGGGTCATTCGTCGAGAATATGGTCTTCCGACCAGGTCGCGAGGCAGACGAACCCCCCGCCCCCGATGAGTCTCAGGAACAGGCGTTTCGGAAGTATGGCTTTGCAGACCGCCTTCATCCGTTTTTCGGCCTCGTGATAAAGGCGCGACGCTGGATTCTTCGGCATCGCGTGTTGGGGGTAGAGCAAAGCGCTCGCGTACGCGTAGCAGTCGGAGCTCAGCGGGGTGAAGCCGAGCGAGGTGACAAACGCGTGAACGCTGTCAACATGAAACTCTCGCAGATGTCCGTCCGGATGCCGCGAACTTGGATAGGTTTTTCTCCGCAGCGATAGGTAATTGTCGTAAACGGAGTTCTCCAGGGGCAGTTTGATGAGGAAATGCTTCCCCATGGATCCGAGCGTCCGCATGAAGCGCTTCGGTCGCGGGATATGCTCCAGTAGGTCGAAGAGCAGGACGAGGTCGAAAGCGTCGGAATGGGTTTCCCGGATGACCGCGGCTGCCTTTTCGATCGACAGCGAAGGGGTGTGCAGAAAAGTAGTATTCGAATCGCCAAAGCGTTCTTTAGCGATGGCGATGGCGGCCTCGGAGAAATCGGTTCCAACGCCGACGGAGGCGCCGGTGACATCCATCGCGTCGCGAAGGTTTTTTCCGTATCCGCAGCCGACTTCAAGAACGGAGTCTACCGGACCGATCGAGGCTTCGTCGAGCGTTTTTAGCGCCGCGCGGCTTTTCTCAGAGCAGGTCTCAAGGATCCACTCGAGCTCCTCATCGGGCTTCTTTGACCAATCGGCGTAGAATTCGGAGAGTTGTTTGGACAAGACGCCCCAGTATACTAGTTCTCGCTCGATGTGGTCCGGTTGGATTCAGGCAGAGGAAAACAGTGACCGCCAGTCGTGTTCCCAGTCCGGGGAGCGGCGAGCGAATCGATCGCAGAAGCGCCGGCGGGCGTTGGAGACGGCGGCTGATTCGGTCCATCGGGAAGGGAAGCTGAGGATTTCCAGGACGCGCGCGGCCGCTGCTGCGGGGTCGTCGAACAAAATCCCCGCGGTTCGCAGCGCGTCGAAGTAGGCAGCGGCGTCCGGGCGCATCGCCCAGTCTTCCGGCGGCCAGAACGCGACGGTGGGAATCCCCGCCGCAAGGGCTTCGAGCAGAGTCGTCTGTGGATGGTCGACGGCGATCAGGCGCGCGAACCGCATCCGTTCGCGCCACGGAACCCGGCTTTCGTCGAAACGAATCGACGGGAATCGGTCCTGAAGTCGCGCGCCGTTGCGCCAGCCGAATTCGCTCGCGTGAAGACGCACGCGCAGAGTGGCGAGCGCGCTCGCGTCGAGAGTCTCCACGAACTTCTTCTGGGCGGCGAAATAATCGTGGAAGCGGTGCGAGATCGGGGCGTTCGCAGCGTACCAGCGATACGGGTACCGCGGCAAAGAGCAAGTCGTAAGAATCCATTCATTTCCGGGGACATCCGCTGGTTCGGGCAGGCTTGAGAGCCGGGGGTTGGGCATCGCGACTACCCGAGCCCCCCCGGGTTTCCCGCGAGGAACGGAGTCCCGCCAGCCCCAGGTAAGATAGAGATCGGCGACGGTCCGTTCGTGCCTTTCATTTTCGATCGTTTCCTGCATCCCGTAGCCGCCGCCATGCTGGGATATCCACAGTTTCCCGCCGGAGGCCAGCGATTCCGCCGCAAGCATTTTAAACGCCTCGTTCACATTCCACCCGACGGAGGTGAGGAGAATCCGCGGCGGGCGGGGCCACCGTTTGCGGACCTCATCCCGTAGGTGCGCGAAGCCTTCGAGATAAACGGCTGGAAAGACTTCCGGCAGGAGGGACACGATCCGGGAGACGAGGGGATCGCGGGAAACCGGTTCCGTGAGCCGGAGCCGTCGAGGATCGTTCGAGTCGGGTTCGTACGCGGTCCGGACGCCTTTCAGCGCCGCCGGATGCAGGAGAATGCCGCTGTCCTTGGCAAGTGCGCAGAGGCCGGGTGCGTCGAGATAGAGGTCGTCGTAGGCGGCGTCGGGAGGGAGGGCCGTGCGGCGCATCCGGGCTCCGGCTTCGAGGAACAAAAGCGCGACCGTTTTCCAGAATTGCCGTCGCCGCGGGGCATCCGGTGCGGGGTACTCGACGGGATCGAAGGGGATCCCGCGCAAGCGCAGTATGGACGCGGCGATCCTCGCGTTGAACCAATCGGAGGGAAGCCACGCCTGGAACTCGGCGGTGTCGCGCGGCGCGGCGCGCGACGACGACGCGTCCGCCCAGGACAGCAGAGGTTCGCCGATCGCCGACGCGGCCTCGATCTGCATTTCGAGATTCGCGACCAGCGGCACGAGTCCTAGAAAAAACGGGCCGAGAAGCATTCGCCAATAGCGCTCGTTTCGATCAACGGAATGAATCTCGTTGAGCAGAGGGGAAAGAAGTTCGGGAAGTTGGTCTTGAGCTGCCAGGCACCGGTCGAAGGAGCGCGGATCGTCCCAGGGATTCGCGAGGCGCTTCCACGCCTTCGGGAAGGAGGCGCGGTCGAGCCAGGTTCCTGCAGCTAGAACCGCTTCGTCCTCGTGTCCCGCGGGCGGCGGGGTCAGCGCGAGGCGCGTCACATCAACCGAGCGCCGACAACAGGGTTTTGGCGGTTCTTTCCACATCCGCGCGGGTAAGAAACGCGCTAGAAGGCAGGCTGATCGCCGAGCGCCACGCAGCGTCGGTTCGGGTCATTTGGCCGCGGGGGAAGCGCGAAAGAGGCGGCTGCCTGTGAGACGGACCCCACAGCGGCCTTGCCCCGATTCCCGAGGTATTGAGCGCCCGCAGCGCGGGATCACGGCGCTCGGGATCGTCGACGAGGGCAGTGTTTAGCCACCAATTGCTGCGGGCTTGCGGCGGCTCTCCGATCATGTGGACGGCGGGATGTTCCCCGAGAAGCTCTTGGTACCAGCCGGCGATCGCGCGCTTCGCTCGCAGGGTTTCGTCGAGTCGTTCGAGTTGGGCGCAGCCGAGCGCCGCGTTGATGTTGGGAAGGCGGTAGTTGTAACCGGCGGCGTCGTGCCAGTTCGCGTGCTTGTCCGTTTTCGCCTGAGTAGACAGATGTCGGACCATACGGGCCGTCTCGGGGTCGTCGGTGAGGACTGCTCCTCCTCCTCCGGTCGTCGCGATTTTGTTTCCGTTGAAGCTGAGAACGCCGAGTCGTCCGAAAGTTCCGGCGGAGCGTCCTCGATAGGTCGAGCCTAGCGCCTCGGCCGCGTCCTCGACGACGGGCACTCCGCTGGCGGCGCAGATTTCAACGATGCGGTCGATGCGTGCCGGATGTCCAAGAGCGTGCATCGGAACGCAGGCGGCTATCCGGGCTCCGGTGTCCCGCGCCCGCAAAGCCCCGTCGCCGCCGGAGACGCAGTCGGCTTCGAGGAAGCGTTCGAGTTCCTCCGGGTCGAGACCGAGCGTGGAGGTTTCTATGTCGAGGAAGCGGGGAACGGCGCCCAGATGCACGGCGGCGTTTGCGGTGGAAATGAAGGTAAGGCTCGGCATCAGCACTTCATCGCCCGGACAGACCCCGGCGATTTCGTACGCAAGTTGGAGGCCCGCCGTTCCGTTGACGACGGCCACGGCGTGCTTCGCGCCGGTGGCGTCCTCGAGTGCGCGCTCGAATCGTTCGACGAAGGCGCCAGCGGAGGAAACCCAGCCCGTGTCGAGACACTCCTTCACATAGTCCCATTCCCTGCCTGCCAACAGCGGTTCATGAAGCGCGAGGGGCCGGGGGGCGTTCATGTCGGCGCGTCCCCGCCGCGTTCGAATTCGCGCGACGCTCTTAGAAATTGCGTCATGTCGCCGATGTCTATCCAGTCTTCGCGCAGGGGAAAGCACGCGACGCCGTCGCTGCGTCTTTCGCGTACGAGCCGGAGCAGGTCCGGCATGTCCAGTTCACGCAAGGGTTTTAGCCATTCTAGAATTGCGGGTTCGATCACATAAATCCCGGCGTTGACGAACGATCTGTGCTTGGGTTTTTCAACGATGCTCTGAACGCGCGACTCGTCGATCTCAACGACCCCGTATGGGATTTGGAATTCATGCTGTTTGACGCACAGGGTAGCCAGCGCGCGTTCCCGCTCGTGAAAGTCAAGCATGGCTTGGAAGTCAAGACTGGTCAGCACATCGCCGTTGACGACGAGAAGAGGGTGTTGAGGAGTGGGGCTTAGAAGTCCGAGCGACCCGACGGTCCCGAGTGGACGGTCCTCCTGCAGGTAGTCGAGTTCGACGCCCCATCGGGAGCCGTCTTTGAAGTGGGAGCGAATTTGATCGGCGAGATAGTTTACCGAGATCGTGAAACGCCTGAATCCCGAATCGGCGAGCCGTTCAAGAAGGATTTCCAAAACGGGCTTGTCTCCGAAACGCAGCATTGGTTTCGGTGTGTTTTTAGTCAGCGGGAGCAGCCGTTTCCCCGTTCCGCCCGCCATGAGGATGACTTGATTTTCACGAGTGCGTTTGACCGCGATCCTGTCCACGAGACGCGCGATTCCGACGACCTTGCGCTGTGCGTCCACTAGGGGGACATGGGAGTAGGCGTGCTGGCGGAACAGTGCGGTGAGGGATGCCTCGTCGCCGTCGGCGGGTGCGGAGACCGGATTGGGGTTCATCGCTTCGCAGACCGGAGACTCGACGCCGACTCCGCGCAGAAGCGCGCGGCGGAGATCGGGATCCGTCACAACGCCGAGCAATCGGCCCTCGTCGTCCACAACAACGGAGAATCCCTGGCGCGTTTCCGTCATCGATTCGAGCGCCTCGCGGACTTTCGCGTTCCGGCGCAGAAGCAATCGGGGATACTCGCGGAGAATGTCGATGGGTTTCGTCACCGGACGACCTTCCTTCCATCGGCGAGATCGCGGCGAAGGGTCATTCCGGCGGCGACGAGAGCGTTGCGTCCGATGCGTATGCCCGGTAGAATGATCGCTCCGGCGCCGACAAACGCCCCATCTCCAAGTTCCGCGCCGCCGCAGAGGACGGCTCCGGGGCCGATAAAGGCGTGCGCGCCGATCCGGCAATCGTGTTCGATGACGGCGGCGGTATTTACGACGGCGTCATTGCCGATGACGGCGTCCGGATGGACGACGGCTCGCGTCAGGATTTGGCAGCCCGCGCCGAGAGATGCCGATGAAGAGACCTCGGCTGAGGCGGCGATAAGAGCGGGAAAGCAAAATCCGATTTTGCGGCAGCGCTCGAATAGTTCCGCACGGCGGCGTGTGTCGCGGGCCGCGCCGACACCGCTGTACAGGAGAGTCGTCTTCACGGAGAGTTTCTCTAGGATGGAGTCCGTCCCGATAATTTCGACGCCGGCGATGCGGGTGCCGACTAGTTCGGGGCGTGGGTCGACCCAACCTTGCGCGGATTCCCCTCGGGAGGCAAGCGCGGCCAAGACCACCTTCGCGTGGCCGCCGGTTCCTAAGATCAGGTTATCCTTTCGTTTCGTCACCATCATGGAAGCGCTTCATGAGAAATCGCCTGTCGAGCGTCGTTGAGCGCATCGTCGCAACGACGATCGAGGAGGTATTTCCGTCGCCGTAGGGGGTTTCACCGGTGCATCGCCGCATTCGAAAGTCGTCGGAGAGGGCGTGGTCGAGCGCATCGCGCAGTGCGTCCGGCTCTAGGGAGCAGTCCAGAACCGCCGGTGCCCGCAGGCGTCCGCGCTGGCGGAAGCCGATATTGACAACGGGAACGCCTAGGGCGGGGGCCTCGATGATCCCGCTCGAAGAATTCCCGATCACTACGGATGCGCCGCGCATTAGGGAAAGATACTGAATCTGGCCGAGGGATGGGGAGAGGTGGACGCGCCCGGGCCGGCTTTGCGCGGCGCGATCGAGTGCTGCGTTAATAGCGCTTCCTCCCGCATCGGCGTTCGCGTACGACGCGACGGCGTCCAGGTTCTCTGCGTCGACTGCCTTGAAGATCGTCTCGACCGCCTTCTCCGCCGCGGTCCCGTCCACGGGGGACGGGTGATAGGTCAGCATCGCGTAACGGCGGTTGAGAGGGATTGAAACGGTCTTCACGAGTTTCTCGTTGTGAAGAAAATCGCAGCGGCGGGCGAACTCAATCCCGGCG
>PFUL01000087.1:20093-96712 GCA_002790095.1 Elusimicrobia bacterium CG_4_9_14_3_um_filter_62_55
TCGGTAGGGCTCGGCGGCTGGGAAATGGAGGTGACTCAACTTCGTGATCGCGTGGCGCGTAAGTTCGTCGATAACCCCTTCTGAGGATTCTCCGCCGTGCATATGCGCGATTGGAATTCGCAGCAGAGCGGCGGCCGTGCAGCCCGCGAGCAGTTCATAGCGGTCCCCGAGGCAGAGGAGAAGATCGGGACGCATGCGGTGAAGCGTTTGCGCGAACGCGCTGGTTCCCGCCGCGACCGCATTCGCGACCGCGAGATCGTCATCGGCTGCGGGTGTTGTGTCGATGCGCGCGTCGACGGTAAACCCGTCTTCGAGAATCGCGGTTTCCGTCGCTCCGCGCGCGGGATCAAGATGGGAACCGCAGGTCAGCAACAGCAATTCAAAGTCGGCGGCGTCCTTCAGGGCGCGGAGGGTCCAGTACAGGAGTCCGTAATCGGCCCGCGAAGTCGTCACGACGGCGACGCGGCGGGTCGCGCTCATATGTCCTCCAGACGCAGAGGGGCGTCCGTTTCGAGGTCTCGCTTGAGTTCGCGTCCGAGGAATTGTTCGAGGTCTTTTGGGGGGGCGCCGGTCCCCGGTCGTTTGACCGCGATGTCGGTGCGCGCGAGCTTCCGGCCGGCCGTCAGCGGCCTCGCGGCCACCAGACTCTTACGCGCGGCGATGCGGGTATCTGCTTCGCACGGGGCGGGTTGCTTGACGCCGTCGCCGAGCGCGGATTCGACCTCGCGGATGCCGCGTACCATCGCCGCAAAATCGGCTGGTTCGATCGACGCGCGGTGATCTGGTCCGGGGAGAGTCTTATCAAGCGTGAAATGTTTTTCGATGACGCGGGCGCCGCGCGCCGCCGCCGCTATCGGGATGGCGAGGCCGGTCGAGTGGTCTGAAAAACCGACGGGCAGGCCAAAACGATCTCGGAGCGCGTCCATCGCGCGAAGATTCGTCTGTTCCGGGGGAGCGGGATATTGCGAAACGCAGTGGAGCAGTGTAAGTTCGGATCCGCCCGCCTCGTGATACCAGGTGACCGCCTCGGCTACTTCACCGAGCGTGCTCATCCCCGTGGACAGCAACAGCGGCAGCTTCTTTCGCGCGACATGTTCGAGCAAGGGCTTGTTTGTGAGTTCGCCCGATCCGAGTTTGAGCCTGGAGACTCCGAGGGCTTCGAGCATGTCCGCGCTGCGTTCGTCGAACGGCGATGAGAGGAACTCAACGCCCGCTTCGCGGCAGCGGTCGCGCAACGCTTCGTGGTCCTTGTCGGAGAGCCGTAGGCGGCGCAGCATCTCGCGCTGCGACTCGTCGGGTGCGGTGGTTTCTTTCTGGTAGGCGGCTTTATCGGCGCCTTCGACCGCAAGCGCGTCGGGGTCGAAGGTCTGAAACTTTACGGCGTCGGCGCCGGCTTCCACCGCGGCGGCGACGAGACGTTCGGCGGTCGAGAGGTCTCCGTTGTGATTGACGCCCGCTTCGGCGATGATGAGGATTTGTGTTTCGGAGTTTTTCATGATCGCCGCGAGGCGGCCTCCCGCGAGTTGCGTTCCCAGTTCTCGGCGACGAAAGCGGCGCAGAGGGATCCCCGGGATGACTCCAGCCGCGACGCGATCCTGTATCGGTTGAGGATGTCGCTGAAGGGGTCGCTGAGTATCGCTGTCGATAGGATTTTCCTGCCCTGGAGTACGCGGCCATGGTTGAACCGCCGTTGGCCTTCGCTCACATCGGATCGAGGCGATTGGAGGAACTCCTCGACCATGGCTAGAATCTCCTCGGGAGAATTCTCGTACATCTCGTAGTCGGCTCCCAGACGCAGGAAATATTGCGCCTCCCACGGTTCTTCGAGAAGCTCCTGAAGGGACAGGAATCGGTTCCGGCTCTTCGAGTATACATGCTTGATAAGCCCAAGATCCCCTTCGCGCGGGGGGTAGGCAAAAGTCCAGATGTGCATGTTCGCCAGCAGCATCGGCTTTTGAAACAGGAGGGCGGCGTCCATGATCCCCGATGGGAGTCCGAAGAAAAATCGGCACTCGCGCAGTAGATGCATGTCGAGGAGATCGCTCTTGAGGGATGTGTGAGGGTAGTCGATGACGCGTTTTAGGCGCGGCAAGGGCTTCATCGTTGAATCTCCCATGCGGATAACCCACCCGCCACGGGCGGTGATGGTCTTGATCGCCGGGATGTAATTGAGGATGTCGGCGTTGCGGCAGGCCGAACTCGCGTGATCGTTGTGAAACCCGCCCTCACGGACATGGAGGCAGGCGAACCAGGCATCGTCGGGAAGTCCGAGTTCGCGCCGTAGAGAGGTTGCTCGCGCTTCGTCCGATTCCGGGAGGGATACAGGCAGCGGCGCGTTAAGCTGCCGTTCCCAGTCCAGGGCGGCCACGCATTCCCAGGAAAACGACCCCGCTGTTCCTGGGGGCTGCCAAAGCGTTTCCGACCCGAGGAACGGATAGGTCCAACGGTCGTCGAAGCCGCCTCCGAATACTCTGCGCACGACCAGGTTCAGCGCGCGCAGGGGAAGATAAAAGAGCGTGAGCGCGAGTCGTCCAAGCAGGGTCACGGGGTGTCTCGCGCCGAACACGCGGTGGGGGGATTCGATGGAGAACAACGCTCGGTTCGTGAGCCGGAAACGGAGCTTCCAGGGAAGTTCGAACGGGACGAGAAGCAGCAGCTTCTTTCCGTCCCGCCGCGCCTTTAATAGTCCGAAGTAAATCTGCTCGGCGGCGTTGCCGACCGCGTAGACATGCGGGCAGAGCAGCGTCCAAGGCGAGCAGCGGAAGAGGGCGGCGAGCGCGCGTGAGAATCCCATGGGCTACCAGGCGGTATAGCCCCCATCTACCACGAGGTTGTGGCCGGTTACATAGGCCGAGGCCGCGGAACAGAGGTAGGCGACCGCCCCTTTAAAATCTTCCTCGCGGGCCATTCGGTTCAGCGGTGTTCGACTTTTGTAGCGTGACACAAATACGGTCGGCTGTCGACGCGCAATCCCTCCGGGGGAAATGGCGTTGACCCGGATTCGCGGGGCGAGCGTCGTCGCGAGGTGGCGCGTGAGCTGCAAGAGGCCTCCCTTCGAGGCGCCGTAGCCCATCGGACTCTGCATCTTCGTCCCTTTGTACAGCGCGGGATCGGGGCCGACGAGGCCGTGCGTCGAGGCGACGAGGAGGATCGCTCCGCCGGGGTGCTTGGCTAGCGCGGTTCGGCACTCACGGGTAAGGACGAACGCGGAGGTCAGGTTGACCGACAGCGAGTTCGCGAACGCCTCGGCCGATTGTTTCGCGAACGGCTCAGCCCAGCCGGGTCGTTTCGAGTCGCCGGTGAAGGCGGCCGTGTGGATGAGGATATCGAGCCCGCCTAGTCGGCCTATCGCGGCGCGGGCCGCCGCGGCCGTCTCCTCCGCGTCGGTTAGATCGCAGCCGATTCCGAATGCGCGGCGGCCGAGGGCCTTCGCACCCGCGCGCGAAGCTGCTTCTAGGCGGTCAAGAACGGCGACGCGGCAGCCGAGTTCTGCCAAGGCTTCGCAGGCCGCGGTGCCGAGATGCCCCGCACCCCCTGCGACGAGCGCGGTCCGACCGGAGAGGTCGAGGAGTCGTTGGATCGATTTCACCGGCGTTCCTCCAGCCATGGGAGTTTTAGAAATCCGCCTCGGATCAGCGCGTCGGTACGGGCGAACTGCTCGGGCGTGTCTATCGAAACGGCCTGGCTTTCCGGCGTCTCGAACGCGAGATGCCGCCCGGCACCGCGCCAGGACGGGCTTTCTCTCACGAATCGGGTTCGCCACGCGTAGAGTAGTCCGTTGATGCGCAGGATGCGCGGGGCGTCCTGCCGTCGTTGGATTCCGACGGCGCGATCATCGAGATCTTCCATCCAGCCGTTCTTCTCGAGCACACCGTGCCAGACCGGATTGAAATCGGGCTGGGACACCGAAACGATGCCGTCGGCTTCGGGCGAACCGGCGAGTCGTTTAAGCGCTTTTGTCACTTGCTCGGGAGATCGCGTCGGGGAGGTCGGATCGAGCAAGAGCAGGAAATCAAAAGACCGCTTGAGGGCTTCACAGGTGGTTTCCAGAGCGTGGCGCAGGACGGGCCACATAGGCGTCTCATCGCCGGCGAGTTCAGCGGGCCGAAGGCCGAACACGGAGGCGCCGAAGTCTTCGGCGGTTTCCCGGATATTGGGGGAGTCGGTGCTGACGACGCAGGCGTCGATTTCCGGCAGCGACCGGGCGAGCAGGATCGAATGAGCGATGAGCGGCAGGCCCGCGAGCTTGCGGAGGTTCTTGTCGGGCAGGCCCCGCGATTTCCCCCGTGCGGGGATGACGGCGACCGTCGTCGGTCTTGCGACGTTCATCGCACCACCTCGGCGCGAGCCCCGGTTTCCGAGGAGCGGCGTGCGGCGTCGCA
This sequence comes from Elusimicrobia bacterium CG_4_9_14_3_um_filter_62_55, assembly GCA_002790095.1. Classification (GTDB taxonomy): domain Bacteria; phylum Elusimicrobiota; class Elusimicrobia; order UBA1565; family UBA1565; genus UBA1565. The sequence continues at coordinate 24,476 of PFUL01000087.1, forward strand.
GATCGCAAGTGCCGCGACCCCGTCGGCGATCGGCGCGGGGCGATCCGGAGATGCCTCCGCGTCGATCCAGGATCGAATTTGAGCCTCGTAAGCGTGTTCTAGGTCGGATTCCACTGAAATATCGGGCAAAGCGCGGTTCTTAACCGTTAACCGGATCGTCCCAGCCAGGGCGTCCCAAAATAATTCGCCCGACTTGCCAACAATAGCCGCCCGCCGTGTAGGCGGGCGCGTCAGATAATCGAGTCCGACGCGGACGCGGCATCCCGTCGGGGCAGTCCACGCGAGATCGGCGCGTTCCTCGGCCTCGATTCCGAGAACGCCGTCGTTGAAGAGTGAAGCCTCGACGCTTTCGGGCCAGCCGAAGAGCCAGCCCGCGTAGTCGATTTCGTGAATCAGATCACGCAGGACTCCCCCGTCTTCGGCGCGGGCGCTGTACGATGAGAGGTATGGTCGATCGGGCCTCCAATCCGGAAGATAGGAGCGGCATTCGATAAAAGCCGAGGAAACCGGGCCGATTTCGGGGAGCAGGGAGCGCAGGCGCAACAGCCCCTCGCTGTAGCGGAGTACGCACGCCACGCGAGCGTCCTCTCCCAGACGATCAGCGGCTTCGAGAATCCTGGCGGCGCCGTCGGCGTCGGCCGCGGCCGGCTTTTCGATGAGGGCCTTCATGCCCAGTGATAAAGCCCGCAGCGCGTCATCCGGATGGCGCAGGGTCTCGGTCGCGATCACCGCGCGATCGGATCCCATCGACCGGGCCTCCTCAAGCGAGGAGGCGGTGGTCCAGCCCTCCTCGCGCAGTGGTCCGATGCGCTCGGGACGGATCGGAACCGCGATCGGGGGCAGCGGACATACTCTCCGCAGAGCGGTAAGATGGCGTTTCCCGATGCTGCCCGTTCCAAGGACCGTAATGGGGGCGGTCCCGCGTCCCGTGGAGGAGGATGAGGAGGGGGAGATCATGCGATGCTGGAAATTATCCCATATATTTAAAAAAGAGTTACAATCTTCCGATGGGACTATGTTGCAATCTTGACTAAATTACTCTATAATGACGGAGAGGTGATTTCCCCCTGCTCCTCATCGGATTTTCCATGGAAAATAAAACATTAAATTACGATGCACTCGTAGCTGAATATCAGGATAATTTGACCAGCAAGCTGCGCGGATTTGGATCCAGCTGCGACTTCCTCGAGCTGTGGGTTCACGATGAGGATGACGATTTGAGCCTGGCCGGCATGATCGAATCTGCTAAGGCCAGCGGGGTTTCCTTGTTTTCGCTCACGATGAGCGGGGGTACGGCCGGGCGCGTCGATTTTGATCGGGTTCGTAAGATCGTTGAGGGTTTTGCGACCCTGGCGGTGGCCGAAGAGGCGGACGGTACGCGCATCGAGGTGAGCATCCGATGACCGGTGAAAAGACGCTGGCGGCGGTGTACCGCAAGGGCCTTGAACGGGCGGCCGCCGCAGAGTCGCGCGAGGGGACCTTGGTTGAGAACGGGGGAATTCGCTTGTCGGCGGTACTCGATGGCGTGACGCTCGAGGCCTCGGTTGAATCCCGATCTGGCCGGATTTGCAAAGCGGTTCACCATGGGGCGCTGGGTGATTTACGGACAATGCTCAACGAGCTTTGCGATCTCATCATCGGCGCGACTCCGATCGAATGCGCCGACCACGGGGCGATCCATCTTGAGTGGCGGCTGCGCGACCACGACGCGGCGCGACCCCAATCGGGCGTCGCGCTTCCGGCGAATTCGGGCGCCGAATTCACATTTGTTCGCTCGCTTTGCCGCGGTATTTTCGAAGACTACGCGGCGAAAGGCGGCGATGCGAAGCTTGAGAATTTTTTTGTTCGCCCACCCGCGAAGGAATGGAGGCGCGCGTCCGCCGATGAGCGGCGCGAGAAGATTCTTGGAGCGCTCCAGGCGTCCGGTCGGTTTCGGATGGACGGCGTTTCCTACTCCCCCTCGAGCGGGGCGGTGCGGATCGTTTTCGTGTTCGACGATTCCTGGTCGACCGACGCGGCGCAGCGGTTTTTGATGCGCGCGGAAATGCTTCTGCGCGACCAGGTCGAGCCGGCGCTGCACCTCTATACCGCCGAACGGGAAGACGCGAATAAACTCAGGCGGTAAAGGGAGAAAATTCATGTCCGGAATGACCGACCACGCCGAGTTGATCCTCGATGGAACGAAAATCGAGTGGTACCGCGACCGCATCGAGGCGTGGGAGCGCGGCGAGAAAATCGCTCCCATCACCATCGACATGGCGTTGACGCGGGCCTGCAACTTTGCGTGCGAATACTGCTACGCGATGCTGCAGGAGAACGACCGCAAGTCGATTACCAAACAGGTGATGACCGACTTCATGGACGACTGTGCGGAGATCGGCGTGAAGGGGGTCAGTTTCGTTTCCGACGGCGAGAGTACGATTGCGCCGTCGTTTGTCCACGCGACGCAGCACGGCGCCAAGCGCGGGCTGTCGATCGCGGTCGGGACGAACGGTTTCGTTCTCCACGGGCGCAAGCTCGAGGAAATTCTTCCTCACATGACCTATGTGCGCATCAACATCACTGCCGGAGAGCGGGGCCGTTATTCCGAGATCATGGGCGTCAAGCCGGAATATTTCGACCGCATCAAGGACAACATTCGTGAGATGGTCGCGATAAAGAAGCGCGACAATCTGCCTGTCACGATCGGGATGCAGATGGTGCTGATGCCCCAGTATGAGGATCAGATCCTTCCACTGGCGCGTCTTGGAAAGGAATTGCGGGCCGACTACCTTGTTATCAAGCACTGTAGTGATAATGAAGATGGTGATCTCGGCGTGGATTACGGGGGCTACAAGCGTCTTTACGATCTGCTCCGAGAGGCCGAGGCGCTTTCCGATGAGGAATATGCGGTCAAGGTTAAGTGGTCCAAGATAGCCGCAGAGGGGAAGCGTTCCTACCAGCGCTGCTATGGGCCGCCGTTCATGATCCAGCTTTCGGGTTCCGGCCTCGTGGCGCCGTGCGGGATGCTGTTCAATGAGAAGTACAAGAAGTTTCACATCGGCAACATCGTCGACAACCGGTTCAAGGACATCTGGAACAGCGACAAGTATTGGGAAGTGATGAGTTACTTGGCCGGGCCGAATTTCAACGCTCAGCAGATGTGCGGAAGTCTGTGCCTTCAGCATAAGGTTAATGAGTATCTCGACGCGTATCAAAAGGGCCGGGTGCAGTTGCGCGACCCCGAAGGCTCCGTTCCGGAGCACCTCTCGTTCGTGTAGGTAGTCATGCGAATTCTTCTCTGTACGGTCCCGGTCTGGGCGGAGCGCGATCCCATGCAGGTGAAGTTCCGTCCGCAGCCCTGGGAGCGTGAGGCGCTTTCGGGCTGTGCGCACCCGGCCTGGAGGTGCGCGCTGTGGCGGAGTTGGCGTCAGGGACCGGAAAGAGTCCCGCCGCGATGAAGCCGGGGCTGGCCCGTTCTATTTTCCGGTATGTGATCCCGGGGCAGCGTCGTCAGTTCGCGCTGCTGCTCGGCGTCAGCTTGATGGGCGGGTTCGTCGAGCTTCTCGGGGTTTCGACGGTCTACCCGTTCCTTTCGCTGCTGGCGAAGCCGTCCTTGGTGCGGGAACAGGAAATTTTGAGCGTGCTGTTCCGTCGGGGCGGCTACGTGACGGAGCGCGCGTTCATCTTCGATCTGGGCGTCGTGGCGGTATGCTGCTTCCTCTTCGCTAACCTGTTTCTCTATTTCAAGAACGCGCTCCTCATTCGGTTTTCCTACTCGCAGATGTCGAGGTTGTCGGTCAATCTGCTGAAGCATTATCTGAGCAAGCCCTACAGCTATTTCAGCGACCATAATTCGGGCCAGATCGCGAAGGACATCCTGATCCAGTCCGACGCGGTGGCTAACGGGATTCTGTTCTCTTGGCTTACCTTGCTGTCCGAGTCGGTGATCCTGTGCACGCTGATCTCGCTCGTCCTTGTGATCGATGTGAAGACGGGGGTGTTGATGGCCGCGCTGCTGGGCGGGCTCGTGTTCGGGGTGTATTCTTCGGTGCGGCGGAGCATCTACACCTTGGGACGCCGCAGCGACGAGGCGAACAGTCGGCGCTTCACCTACTGCCTCGAGGCGCTCGGGGCGATCAAGCAGATCAAGGCGGCGCAAAAAGAGGAATTCTTCTGCCGCGCGTTCGAGCCCCACGCGAAGGACTTCGCCGACGCCTACATTCGCGTCGGCGTGATCCAGGCGTTCCCGACCTACTTCGTGCAGGGCGTTACGGCCTCGTTCATCATAGGACTCGGTCTATTTCACATGCATATGGGCCGTCCCCTGGAGACGATCCTCCCGATCCTGACTCTGTATGTTGTCGCCGGCTATCGTCTGATGCCGTCGCTGATGCGTTTTTCCGGAGCGCTCTCCGTGCTGCGCCAAAACCGCGCCGTCTTCGACAATGTGATCTCGGTGCTCTCATCCGCTCCGCCGCCCGCCGCGGTCGAGGACAGGGGGGCGCCCGTGCTGCGGGGAGCGGTCCGCCTCGAGGGCGTGCGCTTCGGCTATCCGGGGATGTTGAAGCCCGTGTTCGGCGGGTTGACGCTGGAACTGCCCGCGGGGGAAGTCACCGCGGTTGTCGGGAGCTCCGGGGCCGGCAAAACGACGCTCGTGGACATTTTGCTTGGATTGCTCCCGGTAGACGAGGGAAGAATCCTAGTCGGCGGAGCGCCGTTGAATCCGGCGGGCCTTTCCCGCTGGCGACGGGGAGTCGGCTACATTCCGCAGTCGGTTTTTCTGTTGGACGGCACGATTGCGGAGAACATCGCATTCGGAATTCCCCGTGAGCGGGTGGATGAGGCGCGGGTTCGCGCGGCTGTGAAGATGGCGCGCCTGGAGGAGTTTGTCGCCTCGCTCCCCGACGGCCTGGATACGCGCGTCGGAGAGCGAGGCGCCAAGATCAGCGGCGGCCAACTGCAGCGTATCGGGATCGCCCGCGCGCTTTATCCGGGTCCGGCCGTTCTGCTGATGGACGAATCGACGAGCGCACTGGACGGCGCGACCGAGCGGGGGATCGTCGGCACGATCCGGAAATTGGCGAAGGGCCGCGTGATTGTGATGATCGCGCACCGCAGCACGACGATTCGTGAATGTGACCGAATTCTGCTTTTAGAGGGCGGGAGCGTCGTCGATGAAGGCGACTATGAGTCGCTGGCGGCGAGGAGCCCGCGGTTCGTCGAGCTCATGTCGCACCAACCCGGCTGAAGAAAGCCTCGATCCGCGCGATCACGAAATCGATGTCCGCGTCGGACAGTCCTTGGTGGACGGGGAGGCTCAACATTCGCCCGGATGCCGCCTCGCAAACAGGAAAGCCTCCTTTCTTGAAGCCCAGTGGGGCGGCGGTCTCTTGAAGATGGATCGGGATGGGGTAGTGGATGCCCGTCCCGATGCCGTCCGCATCGAGAGCGCTTTGTAGTTCGTCTCGCCGGTCCGTCTGAATTACGAAGGTGTGGTAGACGCACCGGGCGTCGCTCATTGGTTCGGGGACGGCAACGACGCCGCGGAGTCCGTCGCAGTAGCGGCGGGCGTTCGCTATTCTCCTGCGCGTCCAATTCTCGAGATGGTTCAGCTTAACATTGAGCACCGCGGCCTGCATCGTATCGAGCCGACTGTTGAAGCCCCATCGGCGGGACTCGTTTCTGTTTTTGAGCCCGATGTTGCGCAATTCCACGAGCGCTTCACGGAGGGCGTCGTCGTCGGTGGTCACCGCGCCCGCGTCCCCGCAGGCGTTGAGCGTTTTCAAGGGGTGGAGGCTGAAGCAGCCGGCGTCGCCGAGAGCCCCCGACTTCACGCCTCGGTACTCGGCTCCTATGGCTTGGGCGGCGTCCTCGATGATCTTCAGGCCGTGATTTTTCGCGAGCGCGCGAAGGGGATCCATGTCGGCGGGGCGTCCGGTCAGGTGCACGGGCATGATCGCCTTCGTGCGCGGCGTAATCGCCTTGGCGACTTCCGCCGGGTCGATGTTTAGATCCGGTCGGATGTCGGCGAATACGGGCGTCGCTCCGGCCGCGATGATCGTCGAGGCGCTCGCGAGAAAGGAGTTGGGAGCCGTAATCACCTCGTCCCCCGGGCCGATGCTGTATGCCTTCATTACAAGAAAGAGGGCGTCCGTCCCGGAGTTCAGGCCGATCGCGTTCTTCGTGCCGCAGTATTCGGCCAGGCGTTTCTCAAATTCGGCGACCGCGCCGCCGAGGATGAAATCCCCGCGATCCAAGACGCCTTCGAGGGCCGCGAGAAGCTCCGCTTTGAGCGGGGCGTGCTGAGCCGGCAGATCGACATAGGGAATCTTCATTTGCCGTAGAATCCGCGCAGCGTCTCGATCGCGTAGGATATTTCGTCTTCGGTCAGGTATGCGTGCGACGGAAGGGTTACGATGGAGTCGCAATCCCGTTCCGTTTTCGGAAAATCGCCTTTCTTGCAGCCGAGATGCGCGCACGCCTTTTGGTAGGGAAGGGGGATCGGGTAGTGGATTTTTGCCTCCACGCCGTTCTCTTGGAGATGCCTTAGGAGCCCGTCCCGGTCTTTGACGCGAAGCATGTAGAGATGATACACATGGCGAATGTGCGCCGATCGGCGAGGGATGTCGATGAGCCCCTCAAGGTCTCTGAGGGCATCGTCGTAGCGGCGGGCGGCTGCGATGCGCCTATCCGTGACCGCCGCGACATCGTCGATCATTCGCAGAGCGACGACCGCCTGGAAGGTGTCCATGCGGCTGTTGTAGCCGAAGATTTCGACCTCGTCGCGGCTCTTGAAGCCGTGGTTACGCAGGAGAGCGATTTTTGCGGCGAGTTCGTCCGAATTCGTCGTGATCATCCCACCGTCGGACCACACATTAAGATTCTTCAGAGGATGGAAGCTGAATCCGCCGGCGTCGCCAATGGAACCCGCCTTTCTGTTTTTATAGGCGCCGTCGATTGCGCAGCAGGAGTCCTCGATGACTTTAAGGCCTTTCGCGTTCGCAATCTCGAGGATTCGGTCCATGTCCGGGGCATTACCCGTGAACCAAACCGGCATGATCGCCTTGGTTTTCGGGGTGATCGCGGCCTCGATTCTGTCTGCGTCGATCGTGAATTCATCGTTGACATCCACGAATACCGGGGTGGCCCCGCTCTGCGCGATCGAACCCGCGGTCGCGATGAAGGTCTCCGCGCAGGTAATGACCTCGTCTCCCGGGCCGACACCGAGTCCTTTGAGCGAGAGGAAAAGAGCGTCGGTTCCGGAATTGACGCCCAGCGCGTGCTTCGCACCTTCGTGAGCCGCGAATTTCCGCTCGAATTCAACGAGGCTCTTGCCGAGAGTGAAATCGCCTGAGACGACAAATCGTTTGAGATCCTCAAATATCGTGTCGGTCAGCGTGGGAGACTCGCCCGGTCCGGAAACGGCGAACTGGCGTTCAAGGTATGAGAACGGGACTTTCATAAGAAATCTCCTCAAAAGGGACCGGTGAACGAACCGTGCGGGACATCCGGCGGAATGGTCCGGGGTTCCCGTTCGGGGGTTTCCCCTGCGCGCCCTAGCATCGCGAGAATCGCGTCTTCGAGATGGTCCGATGTCGGATAGTAGAGATTCGCCAACGCCGGCGTCGAGGGGACCGCGCAGTCCGGGAGCGCGATCCGGCGGGGCGGACATTTGAGCGCGTCGAACGCTTCCTCGGTGACTTTGGCCACGATTTCGGCGGAGAAGCCGCATGTCACCCACGCGGTGTCGGCTGCGACGAGTCGTCCGGTTTTGCGTACCGACGCGAGAATTGTCTGCGCGTCGTACGGGCGCAGCGAGCGCAGATCGATGACCTCGACATCCACTCCCATCGGTTCGAGATGCTTCGCGGCGCGCATCGCTTCCAGCGTCATGTAGCCGCACGCGACGATGGTCGCGTCCGAGCCTTCGCGGGCGATGCGGGCTTTCCCGATTGGAGTCCGATACATCCCCTCGGGGACTTCGTCTTCGATGTTGTGGATCCAGCGGTACTCAATGAAAATGGTGGGGGCGTCGTCTTCGATCGCCGAAATCAAAAGACCTTTCGCGTCTGCGGGAGTCGCAGGGATGACGACCTTGATGCCGGGCACATGGGCGAACCATGCCTGCAGGCTTTGGGAGTGCTGGGTTCCTTGGCCCCAGCCCCGTCCGACGATCGCCCGGACGGTTAGAGGAACGCGCATCTTCCCGCCGAACATGTAATGCCACTTCGCCGCTTGGTTGGTCAGTTGTTCCATCGCCAAGGTCAGGAAGTCGATTCGCTGATGCACCATGATCGGTCGCTGGCCCACGATCGCCGAGCCGATCGCCACGCCGGTCATTCCGTTTTCGGATGTCGGCATGTCCATCGCGCGGCCGGGGCCGAATTTTTTATGGAGGTCGAGCGTCGTGCCGAAAACCCCTCTGGGGTCGGGGACCCCCAGGCCCATCACATATGTGGACGGGTCATCTTGGAGTTTCAGTTCCAGCGCTTCCCGGATCGCTTCTGAGGCCTTTAGGCGACGGGTCACGACGGCTCCGGATACACATGGCGCAGGAGTTCTTCGGGGCCGGGGTATGGGCTTTCCTTGGCAAACCGGAAGGCGTCGTCGACCTCGGCCTTTATCTCAGATTCCATCTTGGCCACCGCGGGCTCGTCGAGAAGATTCTCTTCAAGGAGGCGCTTGAGATTGTTCTCCACCGGGCAGCGCTTTCGCCAGCTTTCGTATTCTTCCTCGGTCCGGTAGCCGATGTCGTTGTCGAAGTTCGGTCCGCAGTGCTCGCGCCAGCGATAGGTTTGGAATTCGAGGAAGGTCGGACCGTCTCCGCGTCGGGCTTTATTCACCGCGTAGCGTGAAAGTCCGACGACGGTTTCGATGTCGTTTCCGTTCGCCTGAATGCCTTCGACGCCGTGTCCCTCGGCGACGCGGTAGACCGGCCGGCCTTCGGGTTGGCGGACGCGCAACGGCGAGTAGACTGAGAAGAAATTGTTCTCGCAAAAGAAAACGCAGGGGAGCTTCATCAGCGAGGCGAAGTTGATTGCCTCGTGGAAAGCGCCTTCTTCGGTCGCACCCTCGCCGAAGAAGATCGCGGTGACCTTGCTCTCTCCGCGCTGCTGAAACCCGAGTGCGGTGCCGACGGCGATCGGGATCGTCGCTCCGACGATCGGCGTAGCGCCGAGGAATCCGGCCGCTACATCGACGAAGTGCATCGATCCGCCTTTCCCGACACTGCAGCCCGTGATGCGCCCGTATAGCTCCGCGACCATTGATCGCATGTTCCCGCCCTTCGCGAGATAATGCGCGTGGGAGCGATGGGTGCTCATCGCCGCATCTCCCGGGCGGAGCGCCGCGCAGGCGCCGACCGCGGGAGCCTCCTGGCCGATGCTTAGATGGACGGGACAGCGCATTTCCTGTTCCGGATAGCGCTCCACGATCCGCTCCTCGAGTCGGCGGATGCGCAGCATCTCGCGGAAGAGGGAAACCCGTTCGGCGGAGCTCAATTCGGCCTTGTTGTTGGCGGCGGCGGTCGTCATGGACGGATTCTACAAACTTTTGAGTTGAGGGGATTACCCGAGAAGAGTCCGGTGGCGCCGGAGAAACGCGGCCCCGACCCGGCAGGGGAAGCCGTGGATGCGGTGGCCTTTCGGAAACAGGGCGCGGTATCGTTCCTGGAGCTCTTCGTCCTCGGGAGCGGGCTTCCAGGCCCCGTCGAGACGGTCGTTCATTTCGAGCGCCAGTTCGAGGATTTCTTCGGCGGTATTTTCAATGGGGACGATCCCGGCCTCGGCATAGCGCGATCCCTGGTACCAGCGATCCGCCCCGGAGTCGACGAGTTCCCGAAACGGGATCGGATCGCCGCTGGAGGCGCGCCGGTAGAGCTTCGGCGTGAAGATATCCCGGCGGCTCAGCGGGACGGTTCCCAGCGGCGTGAAATTCGCAGCTGCGATCGGGACATCGAAAATTTGCGCGACGCAGAAAATTCCAGCGGTGTTGCCCAGAAAGAATTTACAGCGCGCCGAAAGATAGATATCGCCGAAGTCCGTCCGGTGGCGCTCGGCGTACGCGACGATGCCGGGAGAGGGCGTGTCTAGACGTTTCGCGACTAGGTGCCCCATCCGCACGGCGGTCAGTCCCTTCTCGACGAGCGTGCGCGCGGCGGGGAGGTAATTCTCGATCTCGCAGTCGCGGTAATCGTGAGTGGACCATTCCCGGCGCGATGCGTACGCATGGACGCTGTCCAGATAGACGGGGTCCCGGGCATGAAAGCAGACGAACGGAGCCCCATCCTCAATCCCCATTGATTTTAGCAGCCGACGGCCGCGCCGCTCCTCATCTGGAGTAAAGGAGAGCTGGGCGGGGATATCGTTAAATTCCCGGTATTGGTTGGGGTCGAAGCCGCGGTCGAGACGGATTTCGTGAGGCCCTCCCGCGATGCGGGGAAGAACTCCGCGTCGAAAAAAGACGCCTGCGAGCGGAAAGCGAATGATGGTCAGGCGCCTGCGGATCATGCGCAGCAGATGTTCGTTGGCCGGTCGTCCGCTGAAAATCACGGGAAGATCGTCGGAGGGTTCGCTGCCGAGTTCTCGCGCGCGAAGGTAGGTCTCGGTATTGATCGTCAGATGACCGATGCGGCCGTGGATCAGCAGGCCGAGGCGAATCCGCCGAACCGGTGCCGCTAGCCGTACCATCGCGTATACCATCCAGCCGCAGACCCAGAACGCCGGAGTCAGTAGTGCGGATGCCGCGTTTCCGAGGATGAGGCGGAGGCGGCTGAGCATCGCTTCAGGATTCATGGAGCCCCGCTATTTCAGCAGAGTTTGGATGAATTTATAGAGCGCGACCTGTTCGATCGATTCACGGTTTCCCACGACGCCTACGGCCATCGCCCCGACGCAATTCCCGATGAAGCAGAGGAGGTCCGGCGGCATTCGCTTGTAGGCGCAGGGGGAAGTGGCGGCGAAAAGCGTGTCGCCGGCTCCTACCCGGTCGACGACTTTCGTCGCCAGCGCGGGGGCGCTGACCCATCCGTCGTCGGTGTGGGCGATCGTTCCGTTTCCGCCGCGGCTGACGAGGAAGATGCGGGTGCCGAGCTTCTTTTGAAGGGCTGCGGCAAGCGTCGGAATTTCCCCGTACTTGTCGCGCGTCGCGAGCCGCAGTTCCGGCTCGTCGATTGCCACATAATCGGCCCTGTCGTAGCGAGTAACCGTATTGTAGCCGAGATTCGCGGAATTCGCCTGCGTGTTAAGCGCCAGAAACTTTCCGCAGCCGCTGAGCAGCTTGCGGGCCGCGGGCGTGATGAGGCCGTGGCCGAAATCGTTAACGATAATGAGATCGTGCAGGGGAATTTCCCGGTTCAGCGAGGCGAGGAATTGCCGTTCCTCCTCTTCTCCGATTGGGGTATCGACGAGATATTGGATCTCGAACATCTTGGTCATGAACGTGGATTCGATGAAGCGGCGCTTGCGGACGGTCGGGCGATCCGTCGTAATTAAGGCCTCCATCCGGACATTGCTTCGGAGCTTGCTCTTCAGGAAGCGCCGTTCCCAATCGTTTTCGCCCGTCGCGGAAAGAAGCGTCACCGTTTCGCAGAACGCTGCGGCGTGATTGGCCGTTGCCAGCGCGCCCCCGCCAAAATGTTCCTGCGACTCGTAGACGGTCGAAACGATTGGAGATTTCGTGGGTTTGCCGACGGGGTTTGCGTATGTGTATTGGTCTAGAATCGTTTCGCCGACGACTAGGATTTTCAGGCTTCGAAGGTCGTCGAGGGAGGCGATGATTTTGTCGGAGCCGTGATCCGCTGCGATTCTCTTTAGATACTTCTGCGTTTCCATCGGGTACGCATTAAAAAAACGGTTGATCAACTCGCTCGAGCTGGAGGTGAATCCGTCGGTGAAATAGAGGCTGCCGCCGCATTCCTTGACGGCGCGCTCCTCCTCGCCGATCTTCCCCGTCAGATCCCGTTGGGGATCGGCGTAATCGCTCCCCTTGATGTAGAAGTCGGGCCGGACTTGACGGATCGCGGCCGTGGCCGTCGGACTCTCGTTGAGGACGACATAATCCACATATTCGATCGCGGCCAGGGTTTCGACGCGCAGGCCTTCATGAAAAACGGGGCGTCCCGGTCCCTTATTGACGAAGCGGTCGGGGGTGACTGTGACGACAAGGATGTCCGCCGACTTGCGCGCCTGTTTCAAATGGACGATGTGTCCGGGGTGAACCAGGTCGAATACGCCGTGGCAATGCGCGATCTTGCGTCCCGCGGCGCGTTCCTTGTCGAGCGCTGCCCGAATCTCGGAAAGTTTTTTAATCTTCGCTTCGCTCATGACTTCTTGGCGGAGAGGTTGTCGAACCAGACCTTCGTCGCTTCCTGGATGGTTTCGGGCGTCCAGACCGGCGCGCTTTCCCAGTCTCGGATGTGGTTGAGCATCTTCTTGACGCCGTCCTCGAAACTGATCTGGGGCTCCCACCCCAGGACTTCCCGGATCAGCGCGGTGTCGGCGAAGGTGCAGTCAGGCTCTCCCGGGCGCTTCGGGATGTAGGTTTTCTCTCCGCCGAGGAGTTCGACGAGGCGGTTGACGCTGTATGTGCCTCCGGAGCCGACATTCAGTATCCGGTCGCGCACATCCTCGCGTTCGGCGGCGCGTACGATCGCGGCGGCGACATCGGCGACATAGGTGAAGTCCCGGGTTTGCGTTCCGTCGCCGACGATGGTAAGCGGTCGACCCTTGAGTTTTTGAGCCAGGAACACGCCGAACACCGCGCCGTAGGTTCCGGAAGTGCGCGCGCGGGGGCCGTAGACATTGAAGAATCGAAGCGATATGTAGGGGAGACCGTAGACTTTTCCCCAATGCTGGACGAGTTGTTCTCCGAGATTTTTCGTTAACGCGTACGGATATTCCGGCCGGATTTCAGCGGTTTCGGGGGTCGGCGTGCGGTCCGGGATGCCGTAGCACGAGGAGGAAGCGGCGTAGATAAAGCGTTTGACCTGCGCGGCTCGCGCGGCTTCCAGAACGCATTCGGTGCCAACCACATTGGCCCGGAAATAGTCGGTCGGCCGCTCGATCGAGGGCACGATGTCGGCCAGAGCGGCAAGATGGAACACCCAGTCGACGCCGTCGAAGGCGGGGCGGACGGCGTCGAAATCGGCCACATCGGCTTCAACGAACGTGAACCGCGGGTTTTCCATCGCCGAGGAGAGATTCTGTCGGCGGCCGTTGGCGAGGTTGTCTATGGCGATGACCTCGTGGCTGTCGGCTAGCAACCGGTCGACGAGGTGGCTTCCGATGAAGCCGGCCCCTCCGGTGACGAGCGCCTTCCGAACGCCGCTCATGCGGCTTTGGCGGCGCCGAGATCCTTCATCGTTCGCACATTGAAATAACGGGCGTCGTCGAGACTGTTGGGGATGCGGCCTTCTTTAAAGGCTCTGCAGAGGTCGGCGACGGCTTCCGGCACGGTGTGGCGCGGCGAAAATCCGAGTTCCTTCGCAATGAGCTTCGATGAGACATGGTAGGAGCGGTTGTCGTCGGTCGGGCTTGTCTTGATGGTGACCGGACCGCGGTCCGGGCACTCCCGTTCGACGGTTTCTTTGACCATGTTCGCGAGCTCGGTGACCGTATGGTTCTCGTAGCCCGCGTTGAAGATGCGCCCGTCGATTTTTTCCGCGGGCATCGAGAGAAGTTCGACATAGAGGTCGGTGATGTCCTCGATGTGGATGTTCGGACGCTGCTGGTCGCCCCCAAATACCGTGATTTCTCCCTTGTTGTAAGCAAGGTTCGTGAGAATGTTGACGACGAGATCTAGGCGAAGTCTCGGTGAATAGCCGCAAATCGTCGCGGGGCGGATCGTCACCGCCGTGAAGCCCGGCTTTTTCATCCGAGCAAGGACTTCCTCGCACATCGCCTTGAATTTGGAGTAGTCGGTCAACGGCTTCAACGGGTGCGTCTCGTCGACATTAGGCGCTTCGCTAACGCCGTAGACGGAACTCGAAGAGGCGTAGATGAACCGCCGGACTCCGGCGTCCTGGCTGGCCTTCACCATCGGCTCGAAGCAGTCGAAATTAATCGACTTCCCAAGTGAGGGGTCGAGTTCGAAGCTCGGGTCGTTGGAGATGCAGGCGAGGTGGATGACGGCGTCTGCGCCCTTCACGGCCTGGGAGAACGCCGCGGTATCGCGGATGTCGGCTTTAACGACGGTTAGGTTTGGATGCTTCGGCAGCACGCGTTCACCGAAGTACATGATGTCGTAGGCGACAACATCGTGGCCTTGATCGAGCAGCTTTTGAGTGAGGACGCAGCCAGCATAGCCCGCCGCTCCGGTTACAAGAATTTTCATAGTAATTTGGGAAATAGGTCCTCTGCGGTAGGGATATAGGAAAAAAAGTCTGAGAATATTTTAGAAAACTCGTTTAGGACGGTCAAGACGGACTGAGGCGGGCGCCTCTAGGTAGAGCAGATATTCCACATTCCCCTTAGGCCCTTTCGCCGGCGATTCGATTATGCCTAACTCGCGCAGGCCAAGGTCTTTTGCGCAGGCGCGCACCCGTTCGATCGCCTGCCGCCGGAAGGACTCTTCCCGCACCACCCCCTTGGGGACTTTCTTCGGCTCCAGCTCGAACTGCGGCTTTACGAGGACGATCAATTCGCAGGGGTGCGCGAGCACCGCGAGCGCCGGCGGCAGCGCCTTGGTCAGCGAGATGAAGGAGACATCGGCGACGAGCAGGTCGGGGGCCGCGCCGCCGAGCAGTTCCGGCGTGAGGTCGCGCGCGTGGGTTTTTTCCAGCGAGACGACTCGGGGATCGGCTTTGAGTTTCAGATCGAGCTGCGCCGTCCCCACATCCACGGCGAAGACCGTCGCCGCGCCGCGCTGCAGCAGGCAGTCGGTGAATCCGCCGGTGGACGCGCCGAGATCGAGCGCCACGCGCCCTTCCACTTCGACGGGAAATGCGTCCAACGCCGCTCGAAGCTTCAGTCCGCCGCGAGAGACGAACGGGACGGCGTCTTCCAGAATCTCGATAGGCGCGTCCTCGGAGACGGATTGTCCCGCCTTGGGGCGGTCGACATTTTTCAGGCGCACCTTGCCGGCCATCACCGCAGCCTGGGCTTTGGAGCGCGTCGCGAAAAGCCCGCGGTCGACGAGGATCTGGTCGAGGCGGAGTTTCGGCGCCTTTTTTTGTTTTTGCCGCGTCATCTAGGCCGTAAAATTTTCCACGGCGCGGCGGAAGGTAGCGGGGTCGAGCGCGGGATACTTATAAAGGGAAGGTTCGATATCCGCGAACAATTCCAAAAGCCGCTCATTGCTGATGAAGCCGCGTTCCCGCATCGCGCGGGCGTCCTCCATGTCTTGATCGGATCCGCGGGCGATTTTAGATAGCGCTTGCGCGTAGAAGTCGTAATGCCGGAAGGTGACCGACCCTTCCGTCGCGATGAACGGGCTCCGTTCTTCCCAGCCGGGGAGCGGCGGAATGAAATGATCGGGAGCCGCAAGTTCGACATTGAGCTGGAGGGATTCCTTGATGCGGGGCAACGCGCGGAGCAGTTCGTCGTTCTCCGGCTGGAGGGTGATATCCGCGTCGAGGGTGGAATTCCGCCATCCATGCAGAACCGCCGTTGCGCCGCCGGTCAGGTAGACCGTCGTGGGGGTATTGGTCGCCTTGCCGAGTTCGGCCATGAATCGGCGCAGGCGTTCGGCGTCGGCTATTTCACGCATGCGGCGGCGGAGCAATAGCTGTCGATTCTTTTTTGAAGCGCGTTGAAGCGGGAGTGGGCGCCGTCACCGTACTTTTCGGCCAAGAGTGCGTACAGGCGCTCCCGGGGGTTCGCGATCGGAGCTGTGATGGAGTGCCCGAGCTTCTTCAGGCGCTGCGAAAATGAGGAAACGAGAAGGCTTTCCACGGTCGTTTCTCCGTTCCCCAACGCGCGAACGCCTTCTTGAACCAAATCTTCTCCGGGGAGTCGCTCCATACCAGCAGTTTAGCAGGAAGTTTGTATGGGGGACAGTCCCCGATGTCTTCGTTGAGTTCAGTGCAGCTTGAGGCCGGCCGGCGAGACGATTTGCCAATGCTCCGTCAGTGCTGCGGATTCTATTTCTCCGCTTAGCGAGACAACTTGACCTTGCTCCCAGTTCGGCCCGGAGATGGAGGCCAGAGGGACCAAATCCCTGGGCTTTGGCCGCCCCATCTTGACTTCAATCGGGAAACAGCGGCCTGCAATTTCAACGAGGAAATCGATCTCCTGTCCGTCTCGGGTTCGCCAGAAGTGGATATCCGCCTCCTGCAGGCGATGACGCAGTCTTCGATAGATTTCTCCGAAGACATGCGTTTCGAAGGCGGCTCCCCCCATCGGCCCTAGGCGCAGGGCCTCCGAGTCACGCCAACCCGCCAGGTGAGCGCAGAGCCCCATGTCCAGGAAATAGAGTTTCGAACTCTTGATGAGCCGTTTTGTCCGGTTCGTGTGATAGGGCCTCACGAGCTTAATGAGAAAGCTGTCCTCCAGAAGACTCAGCCAATTCTTCGCCGTCACGGCGGAAATTCCCGCGTCTCTGGCCAGGTGATCGAAATTTACCACCGAGGCGGTGCGCAGGGCGCACATCTTCAGGAATATCTCGAATTCGCGGCGCTTTTCGATGCGCAGAAGCTCCCGCACATCGCGTTCGATGTAGGTTTGCGTATAACTTGAGAGGTAAAGTTCGCGGGCATCCGCAGCCGCCGTCTGGGAGAGTTTGGGGAACGTCGTTTGCAATATCTTTTTGAAATAAGCGGAAGGCGAGAGGGAACGGATTTTCTTCTCTTCATCGGAAAGTCCGAAGAGGTTGATGATGGCGACTCTTCCGGCCAGGGTTTCTTTGACCCCTTCCATGACGGAGAAATCCTGCGACCCCGTCAGCCAGACGGCTCCAGGACCGGGGTCGCGGTCGGCTAATCTCTTAATTGGACTGAGCAGTTGGGGAGCGAATTGAATTTCATCGATGAGCAGCGGCGCTTCGAGTCCTCGCATGAACAATTCGGGATCCTGATTGGCTCGGGCCCGGACATCAAGGTTATCGAGATCCACAAAGTTGCGTTTCCCGGCGCAGCGCTTCAGCAAGGAGCTCTTGCCGACCTGTCGTGGTCCGAGCAGCAGCCATACCGGGAAGAGTCGCAGTGCGGGCGCGGGCGGTGTCAGAAAGTCTTCCAGGGTGCGGGGAATCCATTTTGGCATATCTAAAGTATGCTTTAGATTTGCCATAAACGCAACTGCGAAGCCTCGGGGACAGTCCCCTCTGTCTTGGCTGAGTTTGTGCTGACAGATCGGACATTGACAGCGTTTGGGGGGGCTCTTATACTTCGGGGGTGGCGTTTCGGATTCTTGCTTTGTTCGTCCTCCCCCTATATTTTTCGGGCTGTGCAACGATCTGGTATGAGGACACGGCCTATTACAAGAAGGAATTGGAGATTTGCTCGAACCGGGGGCTGTCGGCGAAGTCCTGCCGGGAGGAGTGGGGGTGCGATCGCTTTATGTCTCAGGGGCAATGCGGGCGTCATATGAGGAAGGAGTGGAAGGCGATCGAGGCGGAAAATGAGGAGTCTTTCGCCGGGGATCGTTATCAAGGAAGGATGTGAAGAAGGTCGAGCGGCTGTTGCTTCTTGGATTTATGCTGTTCGCTTCGGGCTGCATCAATTGCTACGAACTGGTTCTTCAGGACGTGGATAGTTTCTGCGAACTGGCACCTTCGATCGCGCAATACGATCAGTGCATCATGGGATATGGGTGTCGGCGGGGGATGAGCGAAAAGAGCTGTGGAAAGCTGATGAGTCGGAAAATGTCTCCCGAAAGGATCAGGGAGATCTCTCGCAGCAAGAGCCTTCGTTGCTCCTGGAAGTTTTGCCGGCGAAATCCGTCGAAGTGTTCGTATTCCCGCAGGTTTCTAAATAAGTAGGTTTTTAAATCATTTTTCTATTAAACAAAGACCCTTGACGGGTTAAGACCGCCCTTATACCCTGTGCATAGACCGTGATTTCACACGGAGTGCGAATTATGCAAACCCTAACGATTTTGAAGCTTAGAGCCGTTATTCCAGCGATCATCTTTGCGGGGCTATTCCCGATTTCGACCCTTGCCGAGGGGGATATGGGGCATCAGTCGGACGCCTATAATCCCCCGAAATATGAGGAAAAGGATCCGGGGAAGATCAATAAGGATTTCAACAAGCAACTCGATGATGCCTTCAAGAATAAAGGCCGTTTCGGCGGCGATACTAACCTGAATCTTGACCAGATCAAGAAGGACGCCGGGAGCATGCCCGATGACGCAAAGATCGCTTTCATCGAAGCGATGATGGCCAAGGATCAAATGTGGGGACACCACGGTGACGGGCGGCGTCATGGCGGGGATTGGGCTCACCATAATGATTTGGCGAAGGAACAATTTCGGAGCCACCAAATCGCGCAGTTCAAGAAAATCGCCGCGTACGACCAAAGCTTGGCCGGCGAGCTGATTTCAGTGAGTTTCCCGCCGCAAATGGCCGCCCGGTATTCCCAGGCGGTCGGAATTGGAGGTGGGAACACCGGATCGAGCGGCGGTTCGGCGACGCGTCCCGGAGACGATTTTGCGCGGCGGGTCGGGCAGGAGTTTCCCGGAAATTCGGACGCTCAGCGATCGGTCGGCGATTACTTCCGCGATACGGACAGGCCTGGAGATGCGGCGGATCATTATCGGCGCGCGGCTGATTTGAATCCGCGGGATCCAAGGGCATATGCCGGCCTCGCTCAGTCGTTGGCCCAACCCGAAATCGGCGACTGGCAAGGCGCTGTTGAGGCCGGCCAGGCCGCGCTCGCGATGGGAAACCGCGATCCCGGGCTTATCGCGACGATGCGAATGGCGCAGCAGCGCATGGGCGCCGACGGGACCGCGCGCGGTTCGAGCGCGGCGGATTTCGGGGCGGCGCAAGGAAAGCCGTTCTCGGATTTCAAGGCGGCCGATAAAAAACTCGCCGAGCGCCGGGATTATTCCGCGGCTCCGACGGAGCGTCAGCGGGCGGAAAGCGCGATGGTGGAAAACGCGCTGATCAACGCGAAGAACGCCGAACGATTGGTCAACGCCGATCCGCGCCAGGCGATCCGTCTCGCCGATGCGGCGCTCAAGAGCATGCCGGAATCCGCGCGGGCGCATTACGCGAAGGCGAAGGCTTACATGTCGATGAAGGACTTCCAGCACGCGCTGGAGTCCATCAACGAGGCGATCCGCTACGGAAAGCGGGGCGATCGCTCCCGATTGCTGACCGACAAGTCGAAAATCCTGAACCGGATGGGCCGTTTCCGCGAAGCGATCAAGACCGCCAAGGACGCGATCGCCGCCAACGCCTCGAACGCGCACGCCTACGCGCAGGCTTCCTGGGCGTTCGCCGGAGAGCGCGCTCCGACAGAGTCGTTGGAGATGATGCGCCGCGCGGCGAATCTCGACCCGAACTATCAGCGGCATCTCGCGGCGATGAACGCTTTGCCCGAAGACGGGGACTTGCTCGCTCTGTTCACCGGCGAGCCGTCGTCTAAAGAGGAGGCCGGGAGCGCCGCGCCGGCGGACCATTCCATTTTCAAGAACAAGAAGACCTTCTGGTGGCTTGCGCTCGCGGCCGCGATCGTCTTCTTGGGCGTCGGCCTGATCGGCGCGGTGTCCGATTCCTTTAAAGACACGATCCGCAGGCAGATCT
Organism: Elusimicrobia bacterium CG_4_9_14_3_um_filter_62_55; assembly: GCA_002790095.1. Classification (GTDB taxonomy): domain Bacteria; phylum Elusimicrobiota; class Elusimicrobia; order UBA1565; family UBA1565; genus UBA1565. Next base: position 44,141 of record PFUL01000087.1, read on the forward strand.
CCGCCTCCGCGGCTCCGGCCGTGCAGACCTCCGGAGCGTTCGAGGGAATGAGCGGCGCGGAAGCGGGCCAACGGGTGCGCGACGAATTCTTGGGCGGAACCCACCGCATCGAGGGACAGATCGGCGCCGGCGGCATGGGAGTCGTTTACAAGGGACATGACACCGCGCTGGACCGGCCGGTCGCGATCAAGAAGATGCGCGAGGAGATCCGTTCGGATCCGCGTGAGCGCGAACGCTTCCTTAAGGAGGCTCGCACCGTCGCGGCGCTGCGCACGCCGAACATCGTCGAGATTTACCAAATCCTCGAACAGGGTCAGGACGTGTTCCTGGTGTTCGAATTCGTCTCCGGCAAGACGATCTCGCAGTTGATCCATGAAAGCAAGCGGATGTCGCTGCGGGACTCTTTGAGCATAATCCGCGGCGTGGCCGCGGCGTTGGACTTCGCGCACGCGAAGGGCGTGATCCACCGCGATCTGAAGCCCTCGAACGTGATGATCAGCGACGAGGGGGACATCAAGGTGATGGACTTCGGCGTCGCCCGGCAGGCGAAGGAATCCGTGTCCCGCATGTCGATGACGAACACGGTCGTGGGAACCCCCCCGTATATGGCGCCCGAACAGGAGCAGGGCATGGTTCGCAAGGAAAGCGACGTGTTCGCGCTTGCGGTGTGTCTCTATGAAATGGTGACCGGTGAATTGCCGTACCGGGGAGTCGGAGCGGGGATGCTTATGGCGAAGATGAATCAGACCTACGCCCCGGCGTCGAAGATCGTCCCCGGACTTCCCGCGGAATTCGACTCCGTCATGGCGAAGGGGCTCGAACCCGATCCGGATAAGCGTTGGAAAAAGGCCGGCGAGTTCGTGCGGGCCATCGAGATGATGGTGCCGGTGGCCTGATTTAGTCTTCTCCTTTAAATTTCGATGTTTATTTCCATGGCGGATCCTTGCCGCCCGGGGGCTTGTCTGTTATACTGAGTCGACGGGGGTGACTAGCTTCGACAGGATGGTCGCTCTCTGACGGTCGCAGGCCCTGGTTGGCCGAATCCAGGTAAAAATTCGTCCAAAAACATAAAAGCCAATACACAACTGGCCTGGGCCACCGCCTAACCCGCGGTAGGTTCACATCGACCCTCCAACGCCCGCTAAGAGGGACCCGATGTCAACTAGCGGACTGGGCGATTCTTCGCGCGCTTCGTCGAAGGAACGCCGAGACTTAACGGAGCTGGGCACGGGATACTGGTTCGGCGGTTTTCCCGCGTCGAGACTTAAGCCGAACTAAGCCTGTAGTGGCCTCAGGGACGTTATTCTGGACGCGGGTGCGAATCCCGCCACCTCCACCATTTTGGTGGCAGCCTCTCGCGCGGCAGCGCCGCGCGAGGGGAGCGGGGCGGAGGCAATCGACCGGATGCTCGCGAGACGCAACCTGACTCTTCTCGGATCGATTGTCGCGTACGGCGCGGTCTCCGCCGCGCTTTTTCTGTTTCCCGGCCGGGAACTCGCGGTCTTTCCTTTCTACATCGCCATCTTCCTGTGGAACGACCTTCGTCGCGAAGAAGAGGCTCAAGTGATCTTCGCGTTTCTTGTGCTCGCCGCGGCGGCCGTCGTGCTCGCCCGCGCTTCCGGCGATACGGCGCGCGTCGCCATCGCCTGCGAAGCGGTCGGGGCGCTTCTCTTGTGCTTCGCGATGACGGGACACCGGAATCGTTTCGCGCACACCCGAGGGAACTGGCTGAACAAGATCGACCGGCTCGACGCTCAAATCCGCGACGGGGACCGGGAGCTCCGGTTCTACAACACCTACGAGAGTTCCGCGGTGGGGCAGATCCGTCTGCGCCGGGACATGGTGCAGGCGGCGAAGAGCCTCGGAACGACGATGAACGCCGAAGAGGTGCAGAAGCGGTTGTTGAGAATCGTCGAAGGCCGTTACGCGGGGGCGAAGGCGCAGATTCTTCCGGGCACCCCGAAGGATCCTATGGTCGATTGGTCGGTGCGGACGCATTCGCCGGTGCTGATCAAGGACATGAACCTCGAGGACCGTTTCGGGCCGCGTTCGCGCGATCACGCTTTTCGTTCCGCCCTGGTCGTTCCGATCCAGGTTCGTCATCAGGCGTATGGGTTTCTCAAGCTCTACGGGGCGCAGCCGAATCAGTTCGGCAGCGACGATATGCGCACCGTCGATCTGTTCGCCACGTTGGCGTCGCTGACGCTCGAAAACATTCAGCTCTACAGCGAAGCCCATAACCTTGCGGCGCACGACAGCCTGACGCAGTTGGTGACCCAGCGGGTGTTCCGGACCCGCCTGAAGGATGAAATCCTGCGCGCCGGAAGAAGTCAGACCCCGCTCGCGCTGATCATGAGCGACATCGATCATTTCAAACACTACAACGACACCTACGGCCATCAGGCCGGCGACGAACTGCTTAGGACGGTCGCTCGCGTCCTGACCAAGCACACGCGTCCGGTCGACGTCGTCGCCCGATACGGCGGAGAAGAGTTTACGATCATCCTTCCCAATACCCTGCAGGAAACGGCGGCGGATCTCGCCGAGCGGATCCGCGCGGCCGTTGCGGCGGAGCCTTTCGTCTTCCAGGGTCAGCGGACCTCCGTGACGATGAGTTTCGGCGTCGCGGCGTTCCCCAAGGACGCGACCTCCCAAACCCAATTGATTCGGACCGCCGATGAGCGTCTTTACGCGTCCAAGCGCAACGGCCGCAATCAGGTGACCGGATAAATGGCGACGCTCGCGATTTTGTTCGCGGTCGCCGCGCTGGGTCCCGCGGCGGGGCTTTGGCTTTCCTGGCCGTCTCGCCGATGGGCCGCCGACGCCGGGGTGGCCGTATCGGCCGCGTGCTGGCTGGCGGCGGCCGTGCTGTTGGACCCGGGTCTGCGCGGATCCTGGCTGATCTCCGGAGCCGTTTTGATCGCGGCGGGAATCTACATCCGTTTCGCGATCGGCCGCGACGCGGCGGACACGGCGCTGCTCGCGAACCGTCTCTCGAAGCGCGAAAAGGACCGCACCGCGATTTTCGCGAATCTTAAGGCGGCGAAGGAACGCAGCCGCGACATCGAGGTCGAGCAGCGCGAAGTGCTCGCTCTGTACGGGATGGTCAAGGGCTTGTCGGAAGCGATGACGTGGGCGGATCTGCGCCCGAAGTTGGAGATCGCGGTTTCCCAGTATCTGCGCGTCGAAACTTTCGCGATGTACGTCGTCTCCGGCGGAGAAGACGTGCCCCTTCGTCCGTTGGTGCGGCGCCGGATCGGCAACGGTCTCGGAAGTTCGTGGGAGACGGTCGCCCGCCATCTTCAGGAGCGCGGCGTCTCCCTCACGGTCCCGCACGTCATCGAAGGCTCGGTTCCCGCCGTCGCTTTGCCGGTGTTCGAGGCCCAGAAGCTCATGGGGTATTTCTACGCCCGCATCCCGGCGGATCGCGAGCCGGAGCAGTTCCTCGCGAAGGCGCAGTCTTTCGTGGACGAGATTTCTTTCGCGTTCCAGCGCATCGGACTCTTTCAGGAGGTCGAAAAGCGCTCGCGCATCGACGGGTTGACCGGCGTATTCCGGCGCGGCGTTTTCGACGAGAAGCTCGGCGAGGAATTCCTCCGGGCAAAGACTTTTAAGACCACCTTCTGCGTGATGATCCTTGACATCGACAAGTTCAAGGATTTGAATGATAGCTACGGACATCCGTTCGGAGACACGGTCCTTCAGCGGGTCGGAGAGATTCTGCGGGAAAGCGTGTACGAGACGGACGTCGTCGCGCGCTACGGAGGCGAGGAGTTCGCGATTCTTCTCCCGCGGGCGGAACCCGAGGGCGTGCTCCGGAAGGCGGAAGTGATCCGCAGCGCGATCGAGGCGGAAGTCTTCGAACTCGCGATGAAGCGGATTCAAGTGACGATTTCAACCGGCGTCGCTCATTACCCGCGCGACGGGAAGACGGCGGACTCGATCGTGAAGCAGGCGGACCAGGCGCTGTACCACGCTAAGGAAAGCGGGCGCAATCGCGTCGTGGACATCGAAGAGATGCGGAAGGCAAAATGAACGAAGAACCTTGGAACCCGAATCCCGACCCGGAGTCGACTGAGCGCAATCGCGAGGAAGCGCCGCCTCCGGACGCCGTCGGAGGGCGGCCGAACGAACCCGCCGCGTGGGAAAACGCCGCCGATTCGGCCTCGCTGGAGCCGACGCCGAGGCGCCGCCGCGCCGCGCAGGCGATCATCGGGTTGTACGCCCTTTCTCTGCTCGCCGCGGGGGTCGTCCTGTGGCGGATAAGCTCGGGGGAAAAGGAAACGGTCGCGGCCGAAGGCGACTCGGCGGTCAAGAAGCTCTCGAAGTCGATCCTGGCGACGGGCAAGGACAAGCAGTACGTCGCCGTCGTCAATATCGACGGCGCGATTTACGCGGGGGACGGGCGCAAGTGGGGCCGCGGCGCCTCCAATTGGCGCAAGAAGATCGAGAAGCTCGCCGAAAAGGACGAGGTCAAGGCGATCGTTTTGTCGATCAATTCCCCGGGAGGAAGCGTCGGTTCGGTGCAGGATATTTACAGCGCCATCCAGCGGATCAAACGGGAAACGGGAAAACCCTTCGTCGCGCAATTGGGCGACGTGGCGGCCTCCGGAGGGTACTACCTCGCGGCGGCCTGCGATAAAGTCGTGGCGCATCCGGGGACCTTGGTGGGTTCGATCGGGGTTATTTTCTCCAAGACCAACGTAGAGGGTCTGCTGTCGAAAATCGGCGTAAAATCGGGCGCGATCAAGTCGGGAAAAATGAAGGACATCGGGTCGATGTCTAGGCCGATGACCGAGGAAGAGCGAAAGCTGCTTCAGGGCCTGATCGACAACGCCTACGGTCAATTTCTGACCGCCGTGGCCGATGGGCGGGGAATGTCCAAAGAGGAAGTCCGTCCGCATGCCGACGGACGCATCTTCACGGGAGAGCAGGCGTTGGGCGTTCATTTGATCGACCGACTCGGCGATTTTCACGACGCGGTCGCGTTGGCGGGCGAATTGGCGGGGATCCAGGGAAAGCCGCAGATTCTTCCGGAAGGGGATTCGTTGGCCGGGATTATGGAGATGCTCGATATGCGCCTGAACCTCGCGCTGGACGCGCGTTGGTCGGTGCTGCGGGAAGTCGGATTGAACGGGCATTCCGGTTTGGAATACCGGTGGAGCCACTGAAACGATGACTCAGCCCGCCGCCAACGGCATCGAGTTGTTTTATGATTTCGTCGACCGCCCCGAACGGGCGGCGGCGACCGCGGCGTCCCGCCCGCCCGTCGCCTTCGGCGTGCTCGCCTACTGCGTGGGCGCGGGGACTCTGTTTTTGGCGCAGGCGATTTCGGGAGGCGCCTGGCTGGGAACAACCTGGTTTTCCTTGATGATGCTCTGCGTGTGGAATCTCGCCTTCGGGATTCTCATCACGGCGCTCGTGCACGTGTTCGCGGACGGAATGGGGGGACGGGGCGGCGTGATCCCGATGTTTGTGATGCTCGGCTACAGCGAATTGGGTTGGGGGCTGGCGGTGCCGGCGTCCTTGATCGCGCTGGCGTTGTTTCCGGGCTCCGCCTGGCTGCGCATGGCGACGGTCTCTTTTGTCGGCGTGATCGTATTTTCGCTGAAGGTCCGCTCGATCCGGCTGAATTACGGATTCTCTCGCCTGCAGGCCGCGCTTTCGCTCGCCGCGCCCTACGCGACGCTCGCGGCCGTCGCGGCCCTCGGCGTCGGCGGGATGATCTGGGCGTTCGTTTCCGTCATCACCAAGGCCGTCGCGTGAAAACGCCGATTCCCGATGTTTGGGAAGGGTATCGGGTCGTGACGCCCGCGCGCATGGCGGAGATCGACCGCAAGGCGATTGAAAAATACGGCATTCCCGCCTTCGAACTCATGGAGAAAGCCGGAACGGCCGTCGCCGCGGAGACGGCCCGCTTCGTCGCAGGCCTCGGGGAGTCCCTCGAAGGGACGATGGTGAGTGTGTGCTGCGGCCGCGGCAACAACGGCGGGGACGGGCTGGTCGCGGCGCGCAAGCTCAAGCAGCGCGGCGCGGAAGTGATGGTGTTCATCATGCCGCCGAAGCGTCAGACCTCCTACGGCCGCGAGGTTTCCGAAAATCTCAATAAGGCGAACGCGGCCGGGGTTTCCGTCCACGAGGTCTCCGAGGAACTCGTGGAACTCGACGTGCGTCTGCGTTCCTCGGTGGTCATCCTCGACGCGCTTCTGGGAACGGGCGCCAGCGGAAAACCCGCGGGCTTCGTCCACCGGATGATCCAGCGGATGATGAAGGCGGGAAAGCCTGTTTTATCCATCGACATCCCCTCGGGGCTCAACGGCGAGACCGGACATCACAGCGGGGTCATCGTCACGGCCGCCGAAACCTTCGCCTTGGGCCTGCCCAAACGCGGTCTGCTGGCGGAGCCGGCGAAACGCTATGTGGGGACGCTTCGCGTGCTCGATATCGGGTTTCCGAGCGAGCTGCTCGCGTGATCCGAACCGCCTGGGTTTTCGTTCTCGCTCTCGCGGCGGGGTGCTCTTCGGCGGGCAAGCGCGGCGCGGCGAGTCTCGATTTGCCGGGAATGGGGAAGTCCGATCTCTCGGGGCTTTACGCCGTGCTTGAAACGAGCGCCGGAGACATCGAGATCCGTTTGTTTAAGGACGAAGCCCCGAAGACCGTGGAAAATTTCGTCGGCCTGGCGAAAGGAGAGAAATCGTGGACCGATCCGCGAAGCCGCGCGCAAACGCGTCGGCCGTTCTACGACGGCACGCTGTTTCATCGCGTGATTCCGGGATTCATGATTCAAGGGGGGGATCCGACCGGGACCGGGGCGGAGGGGCCGGGATTCGCCTTTCCCGATGAATTCGCTCCGGGGAGAGCCTTTTCCAAGCCTGGAATGGTGGCGATGGCGAACACGGGCCCTGATTCCAACGGGAGTCAGTTCTTCATTACGCTCTCCCCGACTCCGTGGCTCGACAACCGGCACACCATTTTCGGAGAAGTGGTCCGCGGGTTGGAAGTCGCGGAGGGCATCGCGGCTTCCCCCCGCAACGCGGCGGACCGGCCCTACGAGGACCGGATTCTAAAGCGGGTGCGCATCGAGGAGCGCGGATGAAGCGGGTCGCGGAAAATCTTTTTTTGCTCGAGTCCTCCCGAACGAACGTATTTCTCGTTGTGGGGACGAAGGACCTGACGATGGTCGATACCGGCGACGTACCGTCGGTGCCGGAGCTTCTGGCCGAAATGGCCGACAACGGCTTTTATTGGAACGACGTCGGACGCGTCGTGATCTCTCATGCGGACCCCGAAAGCGCGGGCGGCCTTTCGTTGCTCCTAAAGGCCCGGCCGGTGCGCGTGTTCGCGCACCCGGAGGACATCGGGGTCCTGACGGGGGCCCGGCCGGTTCCCGAGCCGGACGGGTACTTCGCGAAGCGCAGGCGCAGGAAGGCGTTTCCGTTCGAGCCCGTCGAGTCTGTGATCCCCGCCGAACCCGGCATCCCGCCGACGGGTTTCCCGCACTGGCAGGTTTTGTTCACCCCCGGCCATACGAAGGGTTCTCTGTCTTTTTACGATCCGGTCAAGCAGATACTGATTTGCGGGGACTTGCTCACGAACGCCGGGGGCGTCCTCGCGTTGGACGCCGCCCCGTGCGACGCGGCGCTGCTGCGCAAATCCGCCGAGGCCGTCGCGAAGATGGACGTGGACATTCTTTGCCCGTCCCGGGGGCCGATTCTCCGCGGCGGGGCGTTTCGCTTCATCGAGAAGCTGTTGGATTCTCCGGAGACTTAAGAGAACTTTTCACGCGCGTCCGCGGCGATCGCCGCCACGCCGCGTTTAAAGCCGGGACGCCGTCTCTCCAGCAAGGGAAGCACGCGGCGGCGCAGCCAATTGCGGGTATGCGCTTCATCCCGGTTGCTCGCGTCGGTGCGATAACGCAGCCGGTAGCTCCCGCAGTAGGTCAGGATTTCATCCCGGGTGAGCGCGAGAAGAGGTCGGATCAGACGAATCCGGGAGCCTTTCTTCAGCGGGCGGACGGGCGCGATCCCGCCGAGGCCCTTCGCGGATTTTCCGCGCAAGAGGTGCAGCAGCACCGTTTCGACCTGGTCGTCGAGATGGTGGCCGGTGGCGACCGCGCCGCAGCCGAGTTTCCGCGCGATCCGCTCGAGGGCTCGGTAGCGGAGCTTGCGTCCGGCGTCTTCCAGCGAACGGCGCTCGCCCGCGGCGGTCTCCCGCACGGGGAGCGCTTCCATTAGAAAGGGCAAACCAAGTTTCGCGCTCAGGCTGCGGACGAAATTCGCGTCCCGGTCGGCGGCCTTGCCGCGCAGTCCGTGGTGGAAGTGGACGACCGTCGCGGCGATCTTTTTCCCTGCAGCCAGCCGCGACAGGTAATGCGCCAGGCAGACCGAGTCGGCTCCGCCGGAAACGGCGACCAGCACGCGGATCTCCGGGGTGAGTAAGCGTTCTTCGCGATTGAACGACGCTAAGCGAGAGAGCAGGGCTTTGGGCGGAGGCATTTTAAGAGTCGTCAAAAGATCTCAAGGATTCGGTCGATGGGGAGTGCTCGAACGCCCGGACTGAGAGTCGATCCCGCTGCATCGACGCCTCCCGGATGAACGACGACTTTCTTGGTCCTATACCGGTGAACCGCCTTGGCAAGACGATCCAATGCCCCCGTCATTTCCGGACGGAGGGTACGGGTGGCCTTGGCTTCCAGGAGCGTCAGCGTCCCTGGAGCCGTGGGGACTACGAAATCCACCTCCAGACCCTGCTGGTCCCGAAAGCAGAACAGTTCGCGGCGCAGCCCCCGATTCACCTGGGCCTTAACGATTTCCGACGCGACGAATCCTTCAAACAACGGCCCGTGGAAAGGAGAGCGGGGTATGAGGGTTGGTGAGTCGATTCCCAAAAGATGGCATGCCAATCCGGAGTCCAGGAAATAGAGTTTTGGGGATTTTACTAGGCGTTTTCCAAAATTTTCAAAAAAGGGGGAAACCAGGATAATTTGTCCGGTCACCTCCAGGATGTTCAACCAGCTTGATACTGTCGGTACCGAAACACCCAGAGGCGCCGCCAACGAAGTTCTGTTCACGAACTGACCGATGCGGCTCGCGAGTAAGGATAGGAAGCGGCGGAAGGTTCCGAGGTCCCGGATCGCCGCCATGGAACGAACATCCCGTTCCAAATAGGTTTGTAGATAGGAGCGAAACCATAAAGACCCGTTTCGTTTAGCGGAAAGGACTTCGGGGAATCCACCTGAAATCAGCGAGACCTTCGGGCTTTCCTCCCGTGACAGCGGCAAGAGCTGCAGCACCGCGGCTCTCCCCGCCATGGATTCGGTGACTCCTCGCATCAGTGGGGCTTCCTGGGATCCCGTGATCAGCCATTGCCCCTTAAGGGACGGCTTTTTGTCTATCAGGGTACGCACGTAGTTGAGCAGTTCAGGCGCGTTTTGGATTTCATCGAGGATCACCGGTCTGGGGGTCTGCTCGAGAAACGACCGGGGGTCGGCTCGCACCCGCGACGCGATGTCGGGATCTTCGATCAATCGGTATGCGGTCTTGGGAAAGAGGCGACGCAATAGGGTCGTCTTGCCTGCGCGCCGCGGACCGGTTAAGATAAGGGCCGGGAAATTCCGTGCGGCCCTTTTGATCTCTCCTTGAAGCAGGCGCGGCACAAATCGCATTTGAGTATTATAAAGTCAAAGTTTAAATTACTCAATAGCCGAAGGGTAGGCGTAGGCCCCTCCGGGCTTTGGCGGGCGCGCCGATTTGAGGCCCTTATTGCGGGAAAAGCCTGGAAAATGTTTATAATGACGCCGACGACTCCATAGAGAGGAAATCGCATGGCGAAGAAAATCCTGGTTGTCGATGACGAACCCGAAATGCTGAACCTGATCCGGTTCACGCTGGAGCAGGGGCAATACGACGTGGTCACCTGCGACTCGGGGCGAAACGCGTGGAATGCGATCATCGACAACAAGCCGGATCTCCTGCTCTTGGACGTCATGCTGCCCGGTATCGACGGCTACTCGCTCCAGATCAAGATCTCCCAGGACGAGGCCACAAAAGAAATTCCGATCATCGTCATGACGGCGCTTGAGCCGTCCCGCACTCTGTTCAAGAAATTCGAACAGGTGAAGGGATTTATGACGAAGCCCTTTAAAACCGACGCCCTGATGGCGAAGGTCGAGGAATTGATCGGAAAGGCCTCCGACTCTCCGAGTTGACCTGATTTGACGTGAGCGGAGCCGCCCGTCCTGGGAAGGGGGCTTCCCGCGATGTCCGAAGAAGTAGACAAGTTTGACGCGATCGTCGTCGGCGCCGGTCCAGCCGGTCTCTCCGCCGCGATCGTCATGGCGCGGGCCGGTCTTAACGTCGTCGTGCTGGAGCGCGGGGAATATCCCGGCGCCAAGAACGTTCAAGGCGCGGTGCTCTACTCGAAGATGCTCCATGAAATCGTCCCCGACTTCTGGAAGGAGCCCGTCCCTCCGGTCGAGCGGGCGGTCGTCGAGCAGAAGGCCTGCATCACGACCGACGATTCCTACATCACCGTCGGCTACCGGTCCAAAAAATTTCTCGAGGGTGTTCCGAACTGCTACACCATCATCCGGACCCAGTTCGACCAATGGTACGCGAAGAAGGCCGAAGAGGCCGGAGCGGAGGTTTTTACCGGGGTAAAAGTCGAGGACGTTGTCCGCAAAGACGGCAAGATTTGCGGCGTTAAGACCGCCGAGGGGGACGAACTTCTCGCGGACGTGGTGATCGCCTGCGACGGCGTCAATTCGATCATCGCCCAGAAGGCCGGTTTTATCGACGAGTTGAAGTCTTCGGAAGTGGCGCTCGGCGCGAAAGAAGTCCTGGCGCTTCCGGCGGAGAAGATCGAGGACCGCTTCTCTTTGGAAAAGGGAGAGGGCGCGACGATGGAGGTATTCGGATCCATCACGCTCGGAATGCTCGGCTATGTGTTCATTTATACGAACAAGGAGTCCTTGGCGTTGGGCGTCGGCTGCAAGTTGTCCGACTATCAGAGGACCGGAATTCGTCCCTCGGAGCATCTCGAAATCGCGAAGAAGCACCCGTACATCAAGAAGCTGATCGAGGGATCCAAGCCGCTGGAATATTCGGCGCATTTGATTCCGGAAGGCGGGTACAAGTCGATGCCGCCCTTGGCGAAGGACGGGTTCTTGATCGCGGGCGACGCGGCTCAGATGGTCAACGCCGCCTATCGCGAAGGCTCCAACCTGGCGATGACCGCGGGAAAACTCGCCGGAGAAACCGTCATCGAGGCCAAGAAGCGGGGCGACTTCAGCGAAGCCTCGCTTTCCGAGTACCGAACGAAGCTGGAGAATTCCTACGTCCTTGCGGATCTCGAAGATGTGAAGGATCTTGAGGAGCATATCGAGAACAGCGACGGCTTCATGGAGTTCTATCCGAAGCTGGCGTGCGAGTTGGCGCAGATGCGCTTCTCGGCCGATGGGGAGCCTAAGCGGCATCACCTGAAGACGGCGATCGGCATGGTGCGCAAGCGCGGCTTTTTTAAAGTCGCGAAGGATCTGTTCCCGCTCAGGAAGGTGGCGCTGTGACCGAACATAACCCCGCCGTCGAAAAGGGAACCGTCGAGGAAAAGCTCGGAACGCTGGATTGGAAGAAATATTCCGAGACCCACATCACGCTCAAGGACGTTTCCGAGAGTTCTCCCTGCGCGACGGAATGCGATTCGAAGCCCTGCGTGACGATCTGTCCCGCGAAGGTCTATGAGTGGGAGCATGAGCAGAGGAAGGTGCTTGTCGCCTACGAGAACTGCATCGAATGCGGCGCCTGCCGGATGCTGTGCCCGTTCGACAATATCACCTGCGACTGGCCGCCGGCCGGTCACGGAATTAAGTATAAGTACGGCTGAACCGTTGCTTCAATTCAGTAGGACTCCGGGGAGCGCGGCCGAGGGCCGCATGCGAGGAGCAGGGAGAGAATAATGAAAAAAGTACTTTTATTGGCTGCGGTTTTTGTGGTCGGCTCGATCGGGATGGCCCGTGCGGAATCTCAGGCCGATGCCGAATTTCTGGGCGTGGCGAAGTGCAAAATGTGCCACATGAAGCAGTTTAAGACCTGGGAAAACTCGAAGCACGCGAAGACTTTCGAAGCGCTTCAGGGAGACGAGGTCAAGAATCCGGATTGTTTGAAATGCCACACGACCGGTCTCAAGGCCGACGGGACTTTCGTGGATAAGGGTACTTCCTGCGAGGCCTGCCACGGAGCGGGCAGTCTGCACATGAAGGCGAAGAAGGAAGACAAGAAATCCTTGATCACCCGAAAGCCGATTTCTTGCGCGAACTGCCACAACCCTCACATCAGCCGCAAGATGATGGCCGAGGAGATGCGCAAGAAGTAGGTCTTTCCCTCTTGGTCGCTTCAGGATCCCTCCTCCGGCTATGCCGGAGAAATGATTCCGCTGGGCACGGTGGAGGAAAAACTCCACAAGGCGCTCGGCGTCCTGCAGACCGGATTCGAAGGATCCCCCGAGGATCTCCTCGCGCGCGTGGAGGGGCTGCCGCGCGTGTGGACGCCTAGAAGTTCGATGTTCTTTGAGATCGACGCGTTTCCCGTTTTGGGGACGGGAAAGTCGGATTTGAAGGCGCTCCAGTCGTTGGCCGACGAACTCGGCGGAGATCCTCCCGACTGATCCGACCCCGCGCTACTTGCCGAAGTAGTAGACGAGTCCGAGCAGCAGTTGGGGGGACTTCACGCTTCCCGAGGCGTTTTTTCCGTCGAGCGCGCTGCTGCGGTAGCGGAACTCCAGCGTTGTGTCGAGCGTCGGCAGCGAGCGCATCGCGGCGCCGAAACCGAACGAAAAGGCGGTTCCCAAGGACTTTCCGCCGTCGATCTTGAATTCCTCGATTCCGCCCATAAAAGAAATGAAGGGAGTGATGGGTTTCTGTTGAAGCAAGGCCATCCGTACGAGCAGGTCGATGGCAAGCGAGGACGCTCCGGAATAGCCGGTTTTCGTCAAACTGCCGCCGAGGGATAGAGTTTCGTTGACGCCGAGCAGCCCCCCCGCGATGAAGACCTTGCCGCCGCCGAGGGAATTGCCTCCGTGTTTTGCGGCGACGGGAACGCCGAATTGGACGACCGCGCGATAGGGGTTCCCGTACCACTGGTTCATGCCCCCGTGCTGCGAGACGTCCTTTTCCACGACTTCTTCGATCAGCGGCCGAATCATCGACAGGCGCTTGGAATAGTATTCGTCCGTGGAATCCTGCCCGGACGACGCCAGCGTCATCGTTTTGAGCATCGTCAGGTATCCGCCGCGAAACCGGTCGAACGCGTCGACCCGGGCTTCGTAGTGGACGAGGAAGGCTCCATCCGCCGTGGGAACGAAGATCATCTCGTTGTATCGGCGCTGCCGCCGCTTGCCGAAGAGGTAGCGCCCGCCGTAAAGATGCGTGGAAAAGCGCGCGCGGCTGCCGTAAAGGGATCCGATCTTTACCGTGTCCAAAGTGTGGGAGTCCTCGATCGAACCCTGTTCCCGCAGCCACCGACGCAGTTCTCCGGGCTCGCGGTAGAGGCGGTGCCCTTTGGGCGCAAAACGAACGGTGCAGGATGCGTCGCCTTTATCGGGAACGTACTGAACTCCCGCTTCCACGGCCACCGGTCCTTTCCACGTCAGCGGAGTTTCAAACGCGAATCGCGCCCCGGCGTATTTTCCGGGGCTCGCCGACGACGCGGGAACGGCGGCGGGAAGCGGGGTCGGGGAAGAGGGCTGCGCGAATTTCGCGGGGCGCGGCGCCTTCCGTTTCGGCGGCGTCTTGCGCGTGCGGACGGGTTTCTTGGAGCGCGGCGCTCGCTTTGGTTTCGAGTCGGGAGTCGGCAGGGACGGCGGCGCCTCCAATCCCGGAAGGCCGGTCAAATCGGCTCCCCGCGTCGCTGCGGGAGCCGCGAGCGTGAGCCCGAGCGCCAGGATCGCCGTGAAGGCGCCCCGAAATCTCATGCCGTTAGGGTAAAGAGATCGCAGAAGGGGGTCCAGACCATAGTTGTTACAGCCAGGCCGCGCCCCGAACGCCGGAGCTGTCTCCGAAGCGGGCTTTCAGTAGGCGGGTTCGGGGAATTCCGGTGAAGACGAAATCGCCCCAGAGGCTGGGGACGCGTTCGTACAGAAAATCGATATTCGAAACGCCTCCGCCGAGAACGATCACGTGAGGATCGAGGACATTGATGATCGAGGCCAAACCGCGGGCGAGACGATGGGCGTAGCGGTCGAGCGCGGACTGCGCCGCGGCGTCGCCCATGCGCGCCTGCGAATCGATTTCATCTCCTTGAAGCCCGCCCCCGTGATCCCGTTCGAGGCCGGGACCGGAAAGGAACTGCTCGATGCAGCCGCGCTTGCCGCAGTAGCATTCGGGCCCGGGGCGTTCGTGATCCTTGGGCCAGGGCAGCGGGTTGTGTCCCCATTCTCCCGCGATTCGGTTGGGGCCGTCGAGGGTTTTGCCGTTTACGACGATTCCGCCGCCGACCCCCGTCCCGAGGATCGCGCCGAATACGATGGGCGCTCCGGACGCCGCCCCGTCCGTCGCCTCGGAAAGAGCGAAGCAGTCGGCGTCGTTGGCCAGGCGAACGGGTCGGTTCAGCGCTTTTCGCAAATCCTCATCGAGCGGCCGTCCGATGAGGCAGGTCGAGTTCGAGTTTTGAACGAGTCCGCTGTCGGGGGCCAGCGATCCCGGCATTCCGATCCCGATATGGGGGGCCTTGCCTCCGGCACGGGACTCCAGGGATTGCACGAGGCGGCGCAGCGCGTCGAGAGTTCCTTCGTAATCGCCTTTCGGCGTGGCCGCGCGGCCCCGGGCGAGTTCCTCTCCGGAATCGGAGAGCACGAGCGCTTCGATCTTGGTCCCGCCGAGGTCGACTCCGACGCGCACGCGTTACTCCACCGCGTCGAGTACGACTGAAATCGACAGAAGGATCATCGTCGGCTATTCTAGGAAACCGGCGACGCGTTCGGCCACCGCCCAAGAGGCCGTCAGGCCGGGGGATTCGATGCCGATGCAGTTGACCCAGCCGGGAAATCCCTTTGCCGATTCCTCTTCGACTACAAAATCACGAAAACCGCCTTCGGGGCCGGAGAGTTTCGGTCGGATCCCGGCCGTGTCCGGAAGCAGATCGGAGATCTCCGGCCCCGACCAGTACCGGGACACGGCCTCGCGGAAGGCGGCCGCGCGCTCCCCGGGAACCTCGTAATCAATCGCGTCGACGAACTGCGTGTCGGGTCCCAGGCGAACGCGGCCTTCCCGGTCCATGGTCAGATGAATCCCAAGGCCGTGCCGGACCGGAACCGGGTAAACCAAGCGGGGAATTCGGATTTCGCCCCGCACGCGAAAGTAATGACCCTTGCACCAAAAGAGGCGGTAGCCTGACGCGTCCGCGTCGAAACCGGCCATCTCGGCGACCTTATCGGCATGCAGGCCGGCCGCGTTGACGACCGATCGCGCGAGCACGCGTTCGTCGTTTTCACCAAAGGCCAGGATGTAGCCGTCTTTCACGCGTTCGACCGCGGTCAGCGCGTTCGAGAATAGAAACATCGCGCCGTTCTCCTCCGCCCGGGCGTGGTAGTACGCCATCAAGTCCTCGCTGTCGAGGATTCCCGATTCGGGACACCACAGCGCGGCGACGGCCTTCAGTTGAGGGATTTCGCGCCGGGCTCGCGCTCCGTCGATCAAGGCGATTCCTTCCGCGCCCGATTCGGCGGCGCGCGCGCGGATTTGTTCGAGACGGGCCGTTTCCTCGGCGTCTACGGCGACGATGAATTTCCCGGTCTTTTTGATGAAGAGTTCGGGATGCTTCTCCCTGAGCGCGTACAGTGCGCGCCGCCCTTCGTGACAAAGTCGGCTCTTGAGGCTTCCGGGAGGATAGTAGATCCCCGCGTGGATCACCTCGCTGTTTCGGCTGGAGGTTTCGACGCCGTAGCGGCGATGGCGCTCGAGAACGACGACGGTCCGTTCGGGTTTGGAAAGCCGCGCGGCGACCGCGAGTCCGACGACTCCCGATCCGACGACTGCGACATCGGCTTTTTCCATCTAGAAGGAGTAGTTGATGTCCATGAAGACGCTGGGGCCTTCCTGGCCGAATCCGAGATCGATCGAACCGACGACCTGGGGCCGCGCGACCGCGCGCAGGGCGACCCCGTAGGCCGGCCGCAGATAGCGGCTTGCGACGCGTCCCGGCGTGCTGAAAACGGTCCCTACTCCGAAAAAGGGAGCGACCTCCAACTCAACGGTGACGCCGGTGACCGTCGCGTCGTAGACGGTGAGACGCTGCTCCACCGTCGCGACTCCCATCCCCCGGTCGATGTAGCGGCCCTCTCCGTACGCCCGCAGCGTTTCCTTTCCTCCCAGCGTCGAGAGCAGGTAGAAAGGAGCCTTCCCTAGCAGTTGTTCGTACTTGAACCGGGCGGCCGTCGTGCCGAATCGGCGATTTTCCCAAGGTTGAAACCGTCGCAGATCGATTCCGTATCGTTGGAAGACGAATTCGCTTCCCAGTTCCTTCTGCGCGTTTTCGATCAGGAATTTAAGATAGGACCCTTTGGACGTCGTGACCGCGCTGTCCCTGGTATCGAAGTCGACGAAAAGTTGAAACCGGGAATCCTGGTGGAAGTGCGTCGGCGAGAACGCGGGAAAGCGGGTTTCGATGGAGGGCAGCGTATCAAAAACTCCCGGCGCGATGCGTTCCCCGGCCATGTAGTGCGCGAAGTTGAACTTCCAGTCGCTCTCTTCGAAAATCGGGATTCCCAGGCGGCAGAAGTATCCGATGGTCTTGCGCGTGAAATTTGTTTCTTGGGATTCGTGCGTGTCCGGACCCACGCCGAAAAAACGTTTCGAGCCGTCGACGTCGAAGGCGAGGCGCGCGCTCAGCGCGAGGCCGCGGCCAAGGAAATCGAGATCCTCCATCTCCCCGATGACGTCCTGATTTTGATTTCCGGAGAGGGCCGCGCGGACGAAGTAGTTGGCCTTGTCGTTGGGATACCAGTAGTAGCGCATCGTTGCTTCGGTCTTGAAGGTCGGGTTGAAGGTCAAGGACGGAGCGAGAATGTGCTCAATGCGCCGGCTCGCGGGCTGCACGACATAGATCGGCATCACGCCGTAGGTCGTGCCTTTGTTGGGGTCCGTGTCCACGATGGGTAAAGCGATGAACATGCCGTTGGGCACTTGGTGGATCATCATGCGCACGGCCAGGGGTTGGGATTTCTCCGGCTTCTTCTGCAGGGATTCGGGGAGTTCCTTAGGCGGACGCGGATCCTTGCCGCCGCCGACGAACGGCTTGGCGGTGGGCTGCGCAAAGGCGTGGGCTGCCAACGCGAGCGCGAGCAAAGAGGCGAGGGGGAGACGGCCCTTCACGACCCTATCTTATCAATTGCGCCAGACTCCAGCGCGCCTGCTCGGCGAGAACGGCGTCGTCGTGCCGAGCGTAGCGTTCGAGGGAGTTCCGGTGGGCGGGATCTTTTGAATTCCCCATCACAAGCAAAGCGTTGCGGACGAGGGCGGCCCATCCGGTTCTGCGCAGCGGAGTTCCCTTAAACCGGAGATGGAACTCTTCAGGAGTCATGGCGACGATTTCCTCGGGATCGAGGCGGGGGGGGAGACGCGCTTCGAAAACGCGCGCCTCTTTGGCGAAGCGATTCCACGGACAGGCTTCCTGACACGCGTCGCACCCGAACAGCCAATCCCCGTGTCCTTCGCGAAAGGCTTCGGGAATGGGTTTTTTCCGATGCTCCACTGTGAAATAGGCGACGCAGCGAGAGGCGTCCAGGACGCGAGCTTCCGCAAACGCGTCGGTCGGGCAGGCGTCGAGACAGCGACGGCAGCTTCCGCAGTGATCGGAGACCGGCGTATCCGGCGCGAGTTCCCGGTCCAGCGCCATCCCGGCGAGCAGGAAATAGGAGCCGGCTTTGCGTGAAAGCAGCATCGTATTTTTTCCCACCCACCCCAGCCCCGCCGCGCGCGCGTAGAGTCTTTCAAGCAGGGGACTGGTGTCGACGAACGGCTTTGCCGCGGTTCCGGGCCAACGCTCGGAGCACCAGCGGGCTGCGTCGCGCATGATTTCCTTAAGCGTGTCGTGGTAGTCCGGAGGTCGGGCATAGGCCGCCAGCCGTCCGGTTCCCGGCAGCTCCGGCGCGTCGTCCGGGATGCGGTAGCTGAACGCGGCGACCGCGACCGAGCGGGCCTCGGGAAACCAGGCGCGCACGTCGGCGCGCGCCTGGGGGTCGCGCTCCATATAGCCCATTGCGCCGTGCATCCCTTTTTTAAGCCAGCGCTCAAGCGCGGCCCCGTCGGGAGGGCGATCGTCGGCGAGAGACGCGGGGGCGATCCCGACGTGATCGGCTCCGAGCGCGAGCAGGCGCTCGCGGAGCGCGGCGGCGTCGCGTTCGGCCTCCGTGGTCAGACGGCGGCTTCCGTCTTCAGGATGTTGAAGGTTTTTTCCCCGGCGGGGAGAGCGACCGTGACCTGTTCTCCGACCTTGTGTCCGAGGAGGCCTTGGGCGAGCGGGGACTCCACTGAAATCTTCCCGGCGGTAGGATCGGATTCGGTCGCGCCGACGAGAATCCACGCCATCTTCGCCTTGGAATGGGCGTCCTCGAGGGAAACCTTAACTCCGATCTGCACCTCGCCTTCCCTTATTTGCAGATCGTCGATCATGCGGGCCGAGGAGAGCTGAATCTTGATCTCGTTGACGCGGTTCATCAAGGAGCCCATTTTCTCTTTAGCGGCGTGATATTCCGCGTTTTCCTTAAGGTCGCCCTTTTCACGGGCTTCTTCGATGTCCTTGGTGAGTTTCCCTTTCTGCATCGTCAATTCTTCAAGTTCTTTAGAGAGCTTGGTAAAGCCCGCGCGGCTCATATAGGTTTCAGGCATCGGAGCTACCTCCGCGATACGGAAATCGATGCTGCAAAGAAAACGCCCCCCATGGGGGGGCGTCAAATTATAGCAGGATAGTTCCTCGATGCAAGGGCGACTTTACTCCAAGTTTCCATAGTTTGGCCGACTGAACGGCGTTCTCTTTCGCCCTCCGGAAGCTGTGAAAAAATCCCCTTTTTAGCCTATCTGTCGCAGCCGCTCCGTCGAGAGAAATTCGTCGACTTCGCCAAATAGGGGATTTTTTCACAGCTTCCCGTGGGCGATGCTCGAAGTTTTGTGCTTTTTGAATCGTTTTCTGATCAAAACTCCCTCCTCAGAGTAGGCCACTTGGGTCGGCTTCTAGGGGCTAATCGTCCCTGGAGCGGATAGGTTCTCCCGATATACTGGGTATAGGTCACCCTGTAACCGTCGGAATTGGCCGGCGGGCATCCACCGATAGACCTTAAGCTATCGTCACCAGGGAAGGCGTCGGCTCGTAGAGCCGATACGTTTCTCTGCGACGCGCTTGAACGACGATGATATCCGCTCTCTTCAGAAGATTGCAGAATCGAATCGAAAACTTCTTACTGAATTCTGTGGGGAGTCAGAGGACGCTTGTCGCTCAGTTTGACATTACGAACGCCTGCAACTTGAGGTGCGTCCATTGCTACCACCCGCACCACTCAAACCGGGACGGAATTGGCCTGCCGGAGTGGAAGAAAATCATTGAAGAGTACTCCGGATTGATGGGGAAACTCCGGCTCGCTCCGTCCTTCGTCTTGTGCGGCGGGGAGCCGCTTCTAAGCCCGTTCTTGATTCCGATCTTGGACGAGTTGAGTGGCCGCTGGTCCGACGCCCGGATCGCGATCACGACCAATGGGACTCCTCTCGACCGCGCGATGGTGCGGAGGCTGTCCCGGTACAATACGGCGTTTCAGATTTCTCTCGATGGCCCTGACGCGATCCGCCACGATGCGGTCCGAGGCAGCGGCGCTTTCGATGCGGCGATGTCGGGGCTGGCTGCGCTGCAGGAGGCGGGACGAAACGCCCGATTTCTGGCAGTCCTTTCGGAAAGATCATCGCATTGGATTGCTGACTTCTTTGCCGAAGCCGGCAAGCGCCGTGCGGAAGCAATGAATTTCGTTCGCTTTATTTCGCAAGGGGTTGGTCGCGGTTATCGTGAACAGGGGAGGGACCGGCCCTTGGGTCCAGTCGAACTGCAGGAAGCGATGACGCGAGTGGCCCGCCTTTCCCGCGAATCAGGCATTCATACGAATACGAATCAACCGCTTTACGCCTTGGTCGATCCCGCGCTCGGAGCTCACGGTCAAATGGGCTTTCAGGGAGTGATTGTAGACTATCGTGGCAGGCTCAAGGTTTCGAGTCGCACGGATTTCTTCCTGGGAAATATTCTCGAAGAGGGGCTCGAAAATCTATTTTTAAATCATCCGATTATGAAATCTCTCCGATCGGCAAGGATCGAAGGGTGTCATGGTTGTGTATACTATTCTCGTTGCGGTGGCGATCGGAATTCTTCCTTCGCGGAGTTTGGAAGTTTCCTGAAGAAAGATCCCGGGTGTTGGATTTGACCCGTAGCGATGGAGTGGAAACAATGGGTAAGTGCAGGAAATTGATCCTTCTGATTTTAACAATCGTTCCATTGGCGTCGGTGTCGTTTGCCGCTCAGGCAGGAATGATCGATCGGCCCGTCGCGGGTGGCGACGGGGATACTGGCGACGGCGGCTCTTCGCCGAGCTATCTTTAAGCGATAAGTCGCCTCCCCTTCTATACCCGGATGAAGGGCCGCGCAGCGGTTCTCTTTGTTTTCTCGGCCGTTCTATTCGGAATCTTCCGATCCTATCAGCGCGGCATGCCTCTAAAAGTATTATCGGTTGGAATCACTGAAGATTGGGGAGCTTTGCACCCCGCGCTGCAGCATTCGGCCTACGGCGACGCCGTCCTTCTCAATCAGTTCGAGCCCTTGGTTCGCATGAGCCGGAACGGGGTCATCGAACCACTTGCCGCTTCGTCGTGGGAAATTTCTGAGGACCAAAAGACGTTTCGGTTCCAGATCGATTCCAAGCGGCGCTTCTCCGACGGAACTCCTCTGGCTGCGGCTGATTTTAAGAAGTCATGGGAGGAAGGGCTTCGGCTCAATCCGATTTCGGCCAACAAGTCAGGTATGGATATTCTCTCCAGCGTTGCCGGATTTTTGGAAAGGGGAAAGAGCGGCGAAATTTCGGGAATCCGGACGCCTGCGCGCGACATTCTGGAGGTCGAGTTTTCGAAGCCGATGCGCCGAATTTTGGAGTATTTGCGCGGTGTCCGGTATGCGGCGTTTCGTCAATCCGAAGGGAAGTTGTCCGGTACGGGCGCCTTCATAATCGAAGAGGCGGACTTCGGAATTAAGATGATCCCCAACGCTTACTTCCAGGGAGAAGGCGCTTCCACCCTGCCGGTTGTAATGCGCCGGGTTCCCTCTGAGGATGTCGCCGAAAGCCTGCGCTCCGGTTCGGTCGACGGAGTGCTGTATGCATCGACGAAGGATATTCCGGATTGTGATTCAGATGGGGAGTCGACGATCCGCTGCGCCTTCGGCCAGGAATCCGCTCACGGCATGGTCGCTTTAAACGGCCTTCCGGGGCGTGTTTTTGCGGATGAAAACAATCGGATCGCAGCGCAATTTATCATCTTGTCAGAATTGGCGAAAGCGGTTCCGGACGCGCTCCAAACAAACCATTTTTCGGTCGATCCCCAGGCTTTCCTGAAATTTCAGGCGGGTCGACTAGAGGAAGATCAGGCGGTGGAGTTGGTCGGCATGGGAGAATCGCATGTGAACCGGTTGCGTGAGGTTTCCAAGAAGTCGCCTCTTAAGGTCGTCGGGAGCCGCGACTGCCTGTGGCTCATCGCTTTGCTTCGCGAAGCCGGTATTGTCGTTTCCGAGGATTCGGGGAAAATAGAATTTAACGACGCGCTTGCGATCATCTACAAGACGCATGATGCCGACATGCTGCTCGGGCGATTCTCTGTCGGAAATGGCGACCCGGACAGCCTCTACCACATACTGGGACGCGACGGGGCAATCAGAAGCCCGATGATGGCGAGGGCGCGCGTTGAGGAACTTATGGAGGAGGGTAGGAGCATCTTGGAGGCGGATAGGCTGGATCCGCATTATAGGAAGGTCTCTCGGGCTTTGCTGCAATCCGTTCCGTTCGTTCATCTTGGATACAGTTTCGAGACCATCGCCTACAATTTCGCCCGGGTGAGTGTCTCCGATAGTTTCGAAAGTCGAAACAGCAACCGCGTCACGATCTTCGAACCGCGGTGATTAAGCTGCGAAGGTGGGTCGACGGAAACGTGCGTCGCCCTCTGGCGGCGGCGGCGATCGTCGTTGTCGTACTCCAGGTGGCTAGCGCCTCCGTCTTGCTCGTCCGCGACCGCGACGCACACGATAGAGCCATCGAGCAGGTTGTCGAGGCCGCGCGATTCGGAATTCAGCAGCACAACAGGCCCCTCATTGATTCGGCACTGTCGTCCGCGCTACACTCGGGCCGTTTTGCGTTCATCGGCTTGTGCGGCCGGAAAGGCGCGGAGCTCGTTTTTCCGCCGCGAAGAGGAGACCCCTGCGCGGCTGAGCGGTCGTCGCCCTGGAGCGTCGTCGAACGGCGAAAACTCGCAGTAACTACCGACCATGCCCTGGTGTATGGGGTTCATCGATACCGGTTCTGGTTGCCGACGGCGGGGTTGGTTGCGATGAATTTCGGATTTCTGCTGGTCGCTGCCCGGATTTTGATTCGGGCCGGACGCCGTTTTTCATTGGAAGTTCTTGATCCTCTCACGCTGGGAATTCATTCCGATATTCCGCTTGCTATCACGGAATTGGAAGAGTTGCGGATGCGCAACCGCGAATACTTGGCAATGAGCCAAAGGCAGGCGGTCGCATCGGCGATGATGGAAATTAGCACACAGGTGGCTCATGATATCCGCTCTCCGTTGGCGGCTCTGAAAGCTGCGATATCCGGTCAGAATCCCGATGGAGAGTCACGGGGGGGGCTCATTGGCGCGGCGATTGAAAGGATCGCGTCTATCGCCGAAGACCTTTTGGCGCGTTCACGAGATGGCGTTGAGAATGCGGCGGCGCTTCCTGCGCGAGTTGAGGAAAGGACGTCGTGCGTCGTTCCGGATTGCGTGGAGGGATTGTTGGCGGAAAAGAGGATTGGCCTCGGGAATGGAACGCGAATCGACTTAGAGTGGGCCCGGGGAGCGCATGACAGCGACCTCGTCGTACGAGTCGGACCGGCGGTTATGAAGAGGGTGTTTTCGAATATCATCCAAAACGCGATCGAGGCGCTGGACGGGCGGGGAACCATGTCGATTCGAGGGTATCTGGAAGGTGCCATGGTCGTCTTGGAGTTTTCTGATACCGGCAAGGGAATTTCTCCCGATTTGTTGGGCCGAATAGCTGAAAAGGGAGTGACGCTCGGGAAAGAAGGCGGGAACGGCTTAGGTTTGTACCATGCGCGTCGGTGGAGCGAGTCCGAGGGGGGGGAGTTGACGATTCGCTCTCAACCGGGCGAAGGGACGACGATCGTTTTGAAAATCCCGCAAGAATCCGCTTTAAAGCGGTCGATCGGTGAAGACGCAAAAGGCGACTCCTGTTTGACGGTTTTGGTCGACGACGACGCGCTTGTGCGCATGGCGTGGAAGACAGCGGCAAAGCGAGCGGGCGCGGAGTTTCGCGCATTCGGAACCCCCGAGGCGTTCTTCGCCGGCGAGGTTCCGACCGACGCGGAGGTATGCGTCGATTGGCAGATTTCCAAGGGAGAGACCGCCGAAGCGTTTGTTTGGAAGCTGGCCGCGCGGGGCTATGCGAACGTCCGGATTACGACCGGGCACGAGGCGAGAGAACTTCCTGCGCTTCCCGTGAAAACCGTCGTTGGCAAAGAGCCGCCCTGGGGCTAAGTCCTTTCCGGCCTGATATGCGACCGCACCGGAGTTCATCGTCCGGTTTCAAGACGCGGTGACAGTCGCCTCAGTCGGTCAGGATCGACCCTTCCGCAAATCGCGCCCGGGCGGCGCCGGCCTCCCGCAGAACCGGGACTTCGGACCGCTCCTTCTTGAGGACGTAATGGGCCCTCGCGTCGGGAGCGCTCCCCATCCCTTCGATCGCGGAGACGAAATCTCCGCTGAGGTCCATCGGATCGGCGAACTGCACGAGCACGCGCATGACGTCGCGGTGGGAGAGGCCGCTGCGGCTCTCGTGGCTGAAGGTCTTCGCGAATTTTTCGGCCCGCAGAACCGGATCCGTTTCGGCGGACGCCTCGGCGATGTCCCGCACCAGGCCGGCCGCTTCTACGCTCATTTTCCGCATCCAGGAGGCGGAGTCCGAGTCCATCTGGAGCTCCTCGATCGCCTTTCCCTCATCGTATTCCAGGCGCCCCCTTCACGAGTCGCCCGTTGGCGGCGAGCCAGGCCGCCAATCCGCGGTCCCCGGGGGACGCGGCTCGGGCGAAGGCCTTGAGCACTTCCTCGGATCCAGCCGAGAGGGCGTCGGCCACGGCTTTGCGGTTCATGACCAAGGTGAACGACAGCCAGCCTTTGCGGTCGGCCGATTCCGAATTGGGGGCGTCGACGCTCCCGATTTCTACGGAGGGGGCCGCCGGCAGGAAGTCCCGCACCGGTATCGCCATCCCCGCCTTGGGGCCTTCGGGTCGGGCCGCTCCGGTGAGACGGAGGATGGAATTCGCGTCCTCGACGGCGTCTTCGACCGCCGACCGAGGAAGCCTCAGCATGCCGCGGTTGTTGACGTAAACCGCGATCGGCGCCTCGGCGGGCTTGCCGTTCGGGCGGTGGGTGATCGCGTCGAGGCTGCGGGATTCGAGGTCCTTGACCAAGGCCCCGAGGAAGGGCGCGTTGAAGTACTGGGCGTTCGGCGAGCGGGAGGCGTTGAAGAAGTAGTACTCGCCCTGCTCCCCGGTATAGCGCGTGACGTGGTCGCGGCCCAGCGAGTCCGAACGGTAATAACGGAAGAGCAGCGGAACGTTCAGTCCGAAGGATTCGGAGAGCGCTCCGTATTCGGAGAGCGCGGCGTAGTCGGGCTCCCCTAAAATGAGCGTGTTGTCGTTTTGAAACTCGTCGTAGGCGGCGCGCGTTTCCTCCGCGGAGGTTTTCGAGGTGGAGAGCCGCCGCGCGAGTTTGAACAGCACCTGGAGATTCCCTTTGACCGCCTCGGCCTGGGCGGGATCGGTGGGGTCGATCGTGTACTCCAGAATCACCCGCTTGCCGTCGGATTTCGCGCGTCCCCAGCTCAACGACGCGGAGACGTACTTGCGCAATTGGCGATTGGTCTGGGATTTGACGAACTTCATGAGAAATCCCTCTCCGGCGGTCGTACGATGGTGTCAGGGCGTCACTTTGTCACTTTTGCATCGCTGACACTGATAGCGAAAGTGACAAAGTGACGCCCTGACACTCTGAGACACTCTGACTGATGGGGCGTCGCTCAGGCCATCTTCCGGGCGTAGAGCGAACCTCCCCTTGACGACTAACACTATGTGTGATATAATTCCTAGTGTTACTACAGCGCAATGATCCGAACCTTTGTTGAAATGACGGAATTCCGAAAGCGCGCCGACTCGATCGATGTCGATTTAGCTAGACAAATACAGAACTCCTTGCTTAAGCGTATTGACGGTGGCGATGTTATTCGTGGAACCGGGGGAATTCGAAAGCAACGATTTGCGGATGCGGGAAGAAACAAAGGGAAAAGAGGGGGGCTAAGATTTCTGTACCTAGATTTCCCTCATGTGGAAAAGACGTATTTGCTCTATCTGTATGGAAAGAGTGAGAAAGACGACATTTCGCAAGATGAAAAGAAGCAACTCCGTTCACTCGTTGATGTGCTTAAGAGGGAGGCTCGATAGTTATGGCTAAGACGAAAATGGGGCAGGCCCTTATCCGGGGGCTCAAGGAAGCGATCGCCTACGAAAAGGGCGAGAAGAAGCTGCGTGCCGCGAAGATCGAAATTCCTGAACCTGCGCGCGAATGGAAGAAGAGGGAGATCGTCCAGCTGCGCAAGGAATGTTTGAAAGTGAGTCAGCCTGTCTTCGCGACCTGCCTAGGGGTCACTGTTTCTGCGGTGAGGGCTTGGGAGCAAGGACAAAAGTCTCCTGGTGGATCGGCGCGTCGTCTTCTCGAAGTGGTGGAGTTGGATCCCGAAGTCTTTCAAAAGCTCGCTCATGCGCGAATGACTTGAGCTCGACTGCTTTGCTGACTTTGATCGCTGATCATTCTTAAAGGTCGTGCCGCGCTTCCTTTAAAGAGCGCATCAGGCTGCGGTAAAAGGACTCCACAAAACGGCGTCAGGCCGTCACTTTGTCCCTTTCGGGAAGTCGTCGGTCAAGAGTCGCAAAGTCACGCCCCGGCGTGCCCTTGACAAAACGTACGCTTTCCGGTACGTTTTGGTCAGAGGCTCAAAATGACCACCTTAACCGCCAGTATGGCCCGCGCGAAGCTGTACCAGCTGCTCGACCAGACGGCCGCCTCGCACGAGCCCGTCCAGATCACCGGAAAACGCTCCAACGCGATTTTGATTTCAGAGGACGATTGGCGGTCGATCCAGGAAACGCTGCATCTCCTTTCCATCCCCGGCATGCGCGAGTCCGTCCGCGCGGGCCTTAAGACGCCGATAAAGAAGTTGTCGAAGAAACTCCCCTGGTGAGTTGGGAACTGCGATTCACCAAGCAGGCCCAGAAGGACGCTAAAAAGTTGGCGGCTTCCGGTCTGAAAGCGAAGGCCGAGGTTCTGTTGGAGATACTGCGGAAAGACCCTCTGCGGAATCCTCCGCCGTTTGAGAATCTCGTCGGAGATTTGTCAGGCGCGTATTCCCGCAGAATCAACATCCAGCATAGATTGGTCTATCAGATTCTAAACAAGGCCAAAATCGTCAAAGTAATCAGACTGTGGACGCATTACGAATAGTCGATGACGATGCAAAAGTGACAAAGTGACACCCTGGCACTCTGATTCGCTTAAAGGCCCCGCCACGCTTCCTTTAAAGAGCGCATCAGACCCCGGTAGAAGGCCTCGAGGGGGATCGGGCGGCAGGCGATCGACGCCAGAGAGGCGGCGTCCGGCAAAGACCGGGGGACGGCGTTGTTGACGTTGACTCCAACGCCGATCGCCACCCAGTCCAGCGAACTTCTGCCGCCGGAGGCTTCGATGAGAATCCCGGCGACCTTGCGCCAGCGGCCGTCCGCGCATAGCCCGAGGACGTCGTTGGGTTCCTTCACTTTCGTCTTTATCCCCGCGAGCGCGCCGACGGTTTTCGTCATGAGCCGTCCGGTATTGAGGCTGAAGCGGGCGAGATCGGGGGGACTCATGCGCGGGCGGAGCAAGACGGTGAAATAGAGTCCTCCGGGGCCGGAGGAAAAGCGGCGGTCCATGCGGCCTCGCCCGGCGCTTTGCCGGTCCGCGCGAACGACGGTCCAGGCCGGCGCTCCCGCTTGCGCGAGCACGCGGGAGCGCGTCTGCGTCGACGGGATCGATTTGAAGCGGTGGATCCTCTTCATTCAAGCTTCATCGAAATGTCCACCGCCGGTGCGGAATGCGTCAGCCGGCCCACCGAGATCCGGTCGGGGCCGAGCCGGGCGAGCGCCGCGACCGACGCCAGCGCGACGCCGCCGGAAATTTCGATTTCGGTTCGGGGGTTCGCGCGGCGGATTTTGGCGATCTGCCGGCGCAGCGCCGCCGGGTGCATGTTGTCGAGCATGATCAGGTCGGCTCCGAGCGCGAGCGCAAGTTCGACCTCGGCGGCGTTCGCCGCCTCGATTTCGATCTTGATCCGGGGTTTCCTGCGGCGGAAGGCCCGAACGCGTTCTTCAAGGTTTTCGCGGGCGGCCAGGTGATTGTCCTTGAGCATGACCATGTCGTGAAGTCCCATGCGGTGGTTTTTCCCGCCGCCGATGCGGACCGCGTATTTCGCCAGGGTGCGCCAACCGGGGAGCGTTTTTCGCGTGTCGTAGATCGACGCGCGCGTGCCCCGGGTTCTCTCGGCGAACGCCCGGGTGAGCGTCGCGATGCCGGAGAGGTGTTGGAGGAAGTTGAGGGCCGTTCGCTCCGCGCTCAGGATGGCGCGGCCTCCTGAAATTTCGGCGAGCGGAGTCCCTTTCGAAAAGGCGCCGCCTTCTTTCACGAGCCATGAAACGCGGGAACCGGGGGCCGCCCGGCGAAAGACCTCATCGACGAGGTCGCGGCCGCAGAGAACGCCGTTTTGCTTGGCGAGCAGCCGCGCCCGAAGCCGCGCGGACGGGGAGACGAAATGCAAAGTGGACAGATCTCCGTCGCGGCCGAGATCCTCGGCCAGCGCCTCGCGGACCTGTTTGCGGATCGAAGGGTCAATCTTCACGCGCTTTTCTCCTTTTTTCGAGCCGTCGCCGGGCGGCGCGCACGGGCGCGCTGGGTTTGCGGGATTTCCAGCGGGAAGTCCGGGGTTTAGCGGGACCGGTTTTGAGGCCCGTCATTTCGCGCAGTTCGAGCAATTGGTCGCGCAGCAGCGCGGCGAGTTCGAAATCGAGATTGTCGGCGGCTTCCGTCATCTGTCTTTCGAGCGTCTCCATGAGGCGGGGGATGTTCTTTTTCGACAGCGGCGTCGTGCGGGCGGCGTCGTGCAGCAGGCGCAATCCCTCTCGCTTCGCGTCGCTTTGAAACTCGGCGAGGTCCGAAATCGCTTTGACCACCGTGCGGGGCGTGATGCCGTGTTTTTCGTTGTAGGCGGTCTGCTTCACGCGGCGACGCTCCATTTCCCCGAGCGCGCGGGACATCGACCCCGTGGTCTTGTCGCCGTAGAGCACGACCTCGCCGCCCACGTTTCTCGCCGCGCGACCGGCGATCTGGATCAAGGTGGTTTCCGAGCGCAGGAAGCCCTCGTTGTCGGCGTCCAGGATCGCGACGAGGGACACTTCGGGGAGATCGAGTCCTTCGCGCAGCAGGTTGATCCCGACCAGGACGTCGAAGGCGCCTTTTCGCAGGTCTTGGAGAATCTCCACGCGCGTGATCGTGTCGATGTCCGAGTGCAGATAGCGCACTTTCATCCCCTTCGTCGTCAGGAAGTCGCAAAGGTCTTCGGCCGTTCGTTTGGTCAAAGTCAGAACCAAGGCTCTTTCCTTTTTCTTCACGCGGGCTGAGATGCGTTCGAGCAGGTCGGTGATCTGTCCCTCGGTCGGCCGGACGATCACGGGGGGATCGACCAATCCCGTCGGGCGGATCACCTGCTCCACGATCAACCCGCCGCTTTGCTGGAGCTCGTAGGGCCCCGGCGTGGCGGACACGTAGATGGTTTGCGGGGAGACGGCGCGGAATTCGTCGAACTTCATCGGCCGGTTGTCGAGGGCCGACGGCAGGCGGAATCCGAAATCCACCAAGGTTTGCTTGCGGGAGCGGTCTCCCTCGTACATCCCCCGAACCTGAGGAACGCTGACATGCGATTCATCGATGATGAGAAGGAAGTCATCGGGAAAGTAGTCGAACAGGCAGGACGGGCGCGCTCCGGGCGGGCGTCCCGTCAGATGCCGGGAATAATTCTCCACGCCCGAACAGAATCCGAGTTCGCGCAGCATCTCCATGTCGTAGCGCGTGCGCTGTTCGAGGCGTTGGGCTTCCAGGGCTTTTCCTTTCTTTTTCAGGATCGCGACGGTCTCTCGGAGTTCGGTCTCGATGGTTTCCAGGGCGCGTTCCAGTTCGGGGGGTTTGGTGACGAAGTGCTTCGCGGGAAAGATCAGGGCCCGCTCCAATTCCGCCGTCTTCTCACCGCTCAGCGGTTCGAACGCGTGGACGGAGTGAACGCCCTCGTCCCCGAGCGTGATCCGGATCGCCGTCTCTTCGTAGGCGGGGAAGACGTCGACGATCGATCCCTTGACGCGAAACCGTCCGGGAGCGAATTCAACCTCGTTGCGCTCGTAGTGGCTTGCGACGAGACCCTCAAGCAGTTCACGGCGTCCGAGGCGCTTTCCGCGCTCGATTTCCAAACAATACGCCTTGTAGTTCTCCGGAGATCCGATGTTGTAGATGCACGAGACGGAGGCGACGACGATAACGTCGCGGCGCGAGAGAAGGGAACTCGTCGCCTTCAGTCTCAAGCGGTCGATGTGCTCGTTGATGGACGCGTCTTTTTCAATGTAGGTGTCGGTGGACGGAACATACGCCTCGGGTTGATAGTAGTCGTAGTACGAGATGAAATACTCCACCGCGTTCTTCGGAAACAGCGCCTTGTACTCCGCGTACAATTGGGCGGCGAGAACCTTGTTGGGCGCGAGGATCAAGGCGGGACGATCCAGCGTTTCCAGCGCCTTGCCGACCGTAAAGGTTTTCCCGCTGCCGGTGACGCCCAAAAGGACCTGATGACGCCGCCCTTCGCGGATTCCCGCGACGAGCGCTTCTATGGCCCGCGGCTGATCTCCGGCCGGGGTGAAATCGGAGACGAGTTCAAAGGAGGACATCGCCTTAGTAGTATACAAAAACCTTTATTTTGCTGATGAAAGCGTGTTCGGGTGTTCTATAATAGGGGCCTAAAGGCCTAATTCATAGTGGGTCCTGCGAGCCCTTCGTGGGCCCCCGATCGGCCCTCGCCGCACGCAAATGCGGGGGTTAAAATGGAGCTGTAGGAGAATCAGATGCTGTATTTTCGATTCATAATCTGCCTGGCCGCCGGTCTTTTCGGTTTGGCCCTCTTGATGAGTACGGTGATGGAATCCGTTCTCGTCGACTGGGATATGGCCTCGGACCTGCGGGCGTTCATCGACCGGCTTTCCTCCCGAAACAAGCGTCGGTATGTGCTGATCGGGGACGGTCATGGTCAGATCCGCATCGGCCAGGCCCCGGTGACCCATCCCGCCAGAAGGGCGATGGAAAAGGAATTTCTGGCTTCGTCCGGACTCGCGGGGCTGCAGATTCCGGTTCCCCCTCCGGCGGGGCCGCCTCTGAAGCGTATCGATATTTTCGCTCCGAACGCCTGATAAGAAACCATTATAAAATAAGGATAAACTAATAGGCCCTAGGGCCTATTTTGTTGTGGGTCCCCTGAGTGAAATCGGGCCCCCCATCGGCCCTGAACCGGAAGGCGATCCTGCGCTACCGTAGTATGGAGAGGTGGTAGCCATGAGCATTCGAACCCAGCCGTCACAGACAAATCCCATTCCCTCCGGCACCCGAGTCGTCTGGCGCAAGATCTCCGAGCCCCGTTCCTGGCTGTGCACGCGGCAGCGTCAGGTCTGGACCCTGTCGCCTTCGGACCGCTGAACGGGGGAGTCTCTTTGATGCCGCGCCGTCCGATCTCCATCCTACTATCTGCCGCGCTCGCGGCGCTCGCGCCGGGTCTCGCTCCGTACGAGGCCTGGGCCGGCGTCGCCGTCCGGTCGGCCGGGACGGTTCGGGCGGGGGGAACTGCGGCGTTCGCCCCGGCTATGGGCGCGCCCGGTTCGCAAGGGATTTCTCCAATAGCCATCGCTCCGGGCGCGATGACCTCGTCCTTGCTCCTTCCCGACGCCGCGCTTTCGCTTTCCGTTTCCGATTCCCCGGCGGCCCCCGCCCGGGCGCTGCCCGCTTTGTCCGCTCCGCGCGCGCAATCCCCTGCGCCGGTCGCCGCACCCGCCCCGCCCGCGCGCATAGACCTTCGGACCGCCCCCGCGCGCGCGCCTCCGAGCGCGACCGCGACCGTCGCTTCCGGCGGTGGGGTGGTTCGGGAGGCGGAAACCCCGGACGCTCCGGTCTCTGAAAAAATCTCCTTGGCGGCCGCCTTCGGGCTGCAAAGCGTTCGATTCGACGGCGCTGCGCCGAGAGCGCCCGGGCGATTCGATCGGGATCCGGTCGTCGCCGGAGGAGGCGGACGGCTGTTCCGCCCGAATCTGCTGCGCGCAAACGGCGCCGCTTCGGATCGCGAACAGGCCTTCGACGCGGAATTCGAAATCGGTCCGGAGGCGATCTCCTCCGGAGTCGAAGAGCCTCGTCTCGACGGGACGCTCGACGCGTCCAAGTATCGCGTTCCGGCGGGGCTGAGGCTCAAGCGCGCGGGATTGCTCGCGCTGCATTACGCGGGGATCGCCGGCTTCGCTTCATTTCTGGCGATGGGGCTCGGTTGGGTTCCCGCGTTGGCGGGATTCGCGGCGGCGGCGGCGGCGGTCAAGGTCTCCAAGTTTTCCGCGGGGAACGGCGCCTCGGCGTTTCTGCCGGAGGGGACGACGGAGGCGGATCTTCTCGATCTGCGCGAAGACCTTATTCGCCAGCAGAACGGCGAAGCGTTCGATGAGAACGAGACCGCCGAACTCAACACGCGCAGCGAACCGCTGAACCGCTTCATGCAGTGGGCCGAGGGCGCCGCCCAGGTGCTGGTCACGCGGGCCGGTTTCGACGGCTACCACGCTCCGCGGTTGTGGTACAACGAATCCCACTCCGACCCCTACGCCGCGCACAGCTCCCTCGGGGATTTGGACCGCTCCAGCAGCGTTTACATCGGCGTCGGGTTTTTACTCCGGCCGCTGGGGGAAACCCTCGGCATGATGGCGCATGAGTTCGGACACCTCTTTCACGGCGACTACGGATTCCTCCGGGAGCGGTTCCGGCTGAACCCCGGCGGACAGGGCTTGCGCAACGGCGCGCGCTACGCGGTCGGCATCGGCGCGGTCGCGACGCTCGTTTCGGCGGCGCTCCTCGCCGCCTCGACCGCGATCCAGGGGGCGGCGGTTGCGGTCGACCCCGTCTCCGCCGCCGCCTCCTTGGGCTGGATCGCCGCCGCGTTCGCGAGCGCGTTCGCCGGTTTGATCGCGGGTTTCGGGGCGACGCGCCAGGACGAGTTCCGAGCGGACAACTTTTCGGCGTGGTTGACTCATCCGCAATGGTGGATCTCCTGGCTTCGCATGAGGAAGGCGTCGCGCGAACGGGCCTTCGCGGCGGTGCCGGAAGAGTCGGTTCTTTCCCGCTGGTGGGACGCGCTGACCTCCACGCATCCGGATTACGATTCGCGGATTGCCTTCCTGCAGTCCCTCTCGCCCGGCAGGGACGCGATGGCGATTCCGGCGCTTCCGGCGGCGAATTCCATTCACGGGCTCAACGGGGAGACGCAGATCGTGCTGGAGGGGCTCGATCGCGACGCGCTTTCCGCATTGCAGGGGCTCTCCGGACCGTTCGAGGCGCAAGTGTTTTTCGTGGAAGACGGTGGAGCCTCAACGGGGCACAGCGTCGTTCGGGTTCATCGGACCGACCGCGCGATTCTCGATTCGACGCTCGACTCGAAGGCTGTCGAGGCCGTTCTCGCGGCGGTTCGTTCCGTCTACCCGGCGGCCGTGATGATTTCGGCCGAAACCAAACCCCACGCGGTTTTTCGCTGGACGCGGGCGAGTCCGACGGCGCGGCGCGTCTTGCGCGCGCTGCAGGAATCGGACGTTCCGATTCGTTGGGATACGACGCTTGGAGCGGGAGACGCCCGGGGGGTGTTTCGTCCCGACGGCGAGTCCGGTCCCGAGATTTTGATCAACCCGGCCGTTTTCTTCAAAGGATCCCCGAAGGCCCTGTTGGCCGTGATCGCGCACGAGGCGTATCACGCCCGGGTCTACGCGCACATGCGGGAACTCGGCATCGATTGGCTCTCGCTCGGCGGTTTGGAATTCGAACGGCTCGCCCACTCGACGGGCCTGCGCGTCTTCGCGGAGCTCGGCGGAGAGCGGCACGACGACATCGACGCCTATGACGGAGGGGAAGGGTATGTCGCGCAGTTCGAGCGTTGGCGGGCTCTCGACGAAAGCGCGCATCTCGAACACCTGCAGGCGGTCGGTTATGGGGCCTTTTCTCGGCTGAGCGCGCTGCGCGCGATGCCCGCGGAGGACCTAGCCGTGGAGCTCGGAATCGACGAGGATCCCGCGGTTACGGGCCGAAAGCTCGAAGCGCTTTGGCGGTTCTATCAAAGCGAGCGCGGCCGGGAATCCCGCTGGGGCCTATTCTCCTTCTTCCGATAGCGGTCGGGCTCCGCGTCGGCAAATCCTATAATCCGGGAATGTTTCGCGAGTACCCGCGCGCCGCGGCTGCCGCGGCCGTGCTTTGGCTGATGGGGGCGTTTTTCGGCGTTTCGTTCATTCGCTCCGCAGCGGCGACCTATGATGAGCCCGTTCACTTGGCGAGCGGGTATTCCTACTGGCTCCCCGGCCGCTACCGATTGAACGTCTCGGATCATCCTCCGTTGGCGGAGATGTGGGCGGCCCTCCCGCTGTTGGCGATGAGGCCGGGGTTCAACCGCGCGCATCCGGACTGGATCCGGATGCGGCGCTACCCGTTCGCCGACGCGTTCCTCTATCAGAACCGCATCCCGCCCGGCATGATGCTCAACGCCGCGCGTCTCTTTTCATTTCTTACGCTTTTCGCTGCGCTCGGCGCGATGTTGTTCGCGTGGGGGATGCGCCTGGGAGGCCCCGGCGCGGCGGTGGGCGCGGTGGGCGCGGCGGCGCTCACGCCCGTGTTGTTTTCAAATCTGGCCTTGGTGACGACGGACGGATTGCCGGCGGTCGCGTATTTCGCCGTTTTCTTTCTTCTCTCGGACCGGCCGTTGACCCGGCGGCGGTTCGCGGCGGCCGGGGCCGCCGCCGGAGCGGCGCTTGCGGCCAAATTCAGCATGATCGTTCTTCCCGTGTTCGCCGCGGGGATCCTGCTCGTGGACCGGGGAATGCTCGCGCGAGAGGCGCGGGAAGAGGTCGCGGGTTCGCGGGAATCCCGAAAGCGCAGGAAAGGCGAACGGCGCATCGCCGTTTCGGGTTTTGACTGGCCGGGTCTTCTTTTGGCCGCGGGCGTTTGCGCGGCGGTGATTGCGGCCGCGTACCGTGTCGCTCAGTTGGATTTGTTCTTCGAAGGGCTGCGTGCCACGCTTCGCCGTCTCGGCGGGGATCGCGCGTCGTATCTGATGGGGGCTCATTCGGTGAAGGGTTTCGCTTTGTATTTTCCGATCGCGCTTTCCGTGAAAACCCCGCTGGTTGTGTTGGGACTCGCCGTCGGCGCGGCGCTTGCGTGGGGACGCAAGCCCGATCGCCGGGTGCTGTGGGCGCTTCTGCCCGGGCTCGCCTATTTCGCAACGGCGTTGACGTCCAAGCTTCAGATCGGCGTGCGGCACTTGCTCCCGATGATGCCGTTTCTTTGTCTGTGGGCCGGATGCGCCTGGGGTCGATTATGGGACCGTGCCGGCGGCCTCAGAGCGATCGCCTGCGCGTCGGCGCTATGGTGTTTGGTTTCGGTCGGCTTGGTCCATCCGCATTATTTGGCGTACTTCAACGAAATCGCGGGGGGGATGAACGGAGGCCACCGTTGGCTCGCCGATTCCAACTTGGATTGGGGGCAGGATCTCGAAGGACTCGGCCGCCTGCTGCGCTCCATGGGCAGTCCGCCGATTTATCTTTCGTATTTCGGAGTCGCGGACCCCTCCGCTTACGGCATTCGCTTCGTCCCGATCGTCCGAAACTGGAACGTTCCGCGGGAAGGCGACGCGGTGGACCCGGCCGCTTCAGGACGCGTTCTCTACGCGATTTCCGCGACGATGCGCGCGACGGTTTACGAACCCGATAAGACGATGTTCGATTGGTTGAAGACTCGAACGCCGGCGGCGACGATCGGGGGAAGCCTGTTCCTGTACGATTTGACCCGCGATCCCGAGGCGCGCATGGAATTGGCTCGTCTCGCCGTTCGCGCCGAGGCGCCCAACGCCGCTGGCCTCGCCCGGAGCCTCCTGTTACAATGACCCCGGGATCCATGGAAGAACTCGAGCGTCGTTTGCGCGGCTGGCGCCGCGAGCGCTGGTGTGCGCTCTGGTCGGAGGGCGGGACGCGCTTCGCGGCCCTGCTCGCGGGGACTTTGCTCGCGCTTTTATTCGTCGACCGCTATTTTCCGCTGCGTCAGGAACTGCGCTGGGCGGCGTTTTGGGCTGGGGCCTTCGCGTTCGTCGTCGTCGCGTGGCGGGAACTTCTCGCGCCGCTTCGCGCGCTTCGCGCGTCGCCGCTTTTGCGCGCGGTCGGGGAGCGCCATCTTGAACTGCGGGAGTATTTGCTCGGGGCCTGGGAACTCGGCTCCGGGGGCGATTTCACCGGAACCTCTCGAACGCTCGCGCGCGAGCACGTGAAGAGAACCGAAGCGCTTCTTCGGCGGACGGCGGACGGCGAAACCTTCCCGTGGAAGCCTTCGCGAACGGCCTCCCGACGATTCATGTCCGTCGCGGCCTGCTGGGCGATCGGCATTCCGGCGATGGGCGGGCGGCCTCAATTTCAGCGCATCCTGGCGCCGTGGAAAGACGCCCGGCTCGAAGAACGTCTGAGCGTCCGTCCGGGCGACGCGCGCGTCCCGTGGGGGGAACCCGTCGAGATTTCCGCAGAGTGGACGGACGGTTCCGCCGCCGCGGTCCCCGGACTTCTGATTCGTTCGGGAGACCCGGGGTGGTCGAGCGGAGCGTGGGACCGCGCGGAAAGAGGACGATTTTCGTTTGCCGTCCGGTCGGTGACCGCCGATTTCGAGTACCGGATCGAATACGAGGGGGCTCGCACGCGCGCCTACCGGATCACGCCGGTTCCGGCGCCGCGGCTTGAAGCCCTGAGCGCGCGGGTTCATCTGCCCGGAGGGTCCCAAGCGGCGCGGGAAATCGAGCTCGAGGGAAGCGGGCGCATCGCGGCGCTTCGCCGCAGTTGGGTCGTCGTTCGGGGCCGCGAGACGCGCCCGCTCGCCTCGGCCGGGCTCGAGGTGTCTTTTCTGGGTCAGCCCGTGGCGATGAAGGCGAAGGGGGGCGGGGAGTGGGAAGCCGGGTTTCCGCTCAATGAAGACGGGCGGGTCCGCATTCTCGTGGAAGCCCGGGACGGGGGAACCGATCCCGATCCCGTGACCTACACGCTTCACGCGCTCGACGACGCGGCGCCGCGGGTCGAATTGCTCTCCCCGGTGTTCGAGTTGGAGATCAGCCGTCGGGAGACCCTGCCGGTCGCGTACGAGGCCGAGGACGATTACGGTCTCAGCGAATTGGCGTTGGTGTTCGAAACGCGCGGTCGGACGGGGGAGACGGTGATTCCGCTTAAGCGTTTCCGCGACCGTCCGGGAAGTTATCTCGGCGATTTCGCGTGGGAGCTCGCCGATTTTCCGGTCGGTTCTACGCTGGATTTTCGGATCCGGGCGACCGACGACGCGCGGCCGAATCCGCAGACATCGGTCTCCGCGAAAGGGATCTTGCGGATCGTCGATTTCGAGTCCAACCACGCGAAAACGGCGATGCACTGGATGGGCGCGGAGGCGGCTCTGGAGCGGCTCGCTCAAAAGGAATCAGGCATGCGGGAGCTTCTCGACGCGCTTGAGAAAGCGGACCGCTCTCCCGAGTCCGCCGAGCGTCTCGCCGAGTCCGAGCGCTCCCTCGACGCCGAGTGGCAGGCGGCGATCGAACGGATGAACTCCCTTTCGGAGGCGATGCGCCAGGACGCGTACGCGAATCCGGGAATGAGCGAAGCGTCGGCGGCGATGAAGGACGCGTTGGAGTCGCTGCGGCGTCGTGAACGGGAACACGCGCGCCAAGCGGCGCGCGAGGGCAAGCTTGCGCAGGCGAGTCGGGAGCACGCGGAACTCGAGAAGAAGGTCCGCCGCGCCGGGCAGATGCTCAACGAGGGGCGTGAACTTCAGGCCATGCAGGATTTCTGGGGAGAGGCCCACCGCATGGAGCGGGCCGGGAAGGACATCAGCGGAGCGCTCGATCGGATGGCGCAGGAGGCGAAGAGCGGCGCGGCCCCCAGCGCCGAGCAAAAGCGCGCGCTCGACGAAGCCATGCGGAAGCTGCGCGAGCAGATCGAGTCGGTGCAGAAGGCGATCGGGGATCTCCCGCGCACGCCGCCCGAAACGGAGAGGGCCGAGCGGCGCAAGGTGTACTCCGTCCCCCTGCTCGGAGCGAAGGAGAAGATGGACGCCCTTCAGGAGGCGTTGGCGCGAGGCGACTACGAGGAAGCCGCCCGGATCGCGAAAAATCTAGCCGAGCAGCTGAAGCGGGTTCACGAGGCGATCGCGAAAGCGGCTCAGGATCAGGCGCGGAGCGGCGGCGGCGACTCCCCGAGCGGCCGTATGGAGGAAATCGCCTCACAATGGGCGGAGGCGCTGGCCGAACAGCAGAAGGGATTTCAAATGACGGACGCGCTCGAAAGCGCCAAGCTCGAAGAACGCATGGACGAACAAAAGAAGCTCCTCAAGCGTCTCGCCGCGATGCAGCGGGAGGCGCTCAAAGATGCGGCGCTCGCCGGACCCGCGATGCCCATCGACGCGATCGAGTGGATGCGCCGCACCTTGGAGGAACTCGACGCCGAAAAAATCCGGGAGGCGCCGGGGTTCTTAGGGAGGACGATCGCGCGTCTGGACGGGCAGGCGCGCCGTTTGCAATCCCAGGCGCCGGAATCGGCCGCCGGGCTTGCCGCGATCTCCGCGCGGGAATCGGAGATCCTCGACGCGTTAAAGCGCGGAGCGCCGGAGCCCTCGATGGGCGAACGACGGCTCTCCGAAATGTTCGCCGCGAGCGCCGTGCAAAAACAGGCGAGCCGGAAGACGGAGGCGCTGGACGGGAAGATCGAGAGTCTCGAAAGCGATTTCGGCGTGATCCCCGGAGAGGCCCGAGAATCTTTGTCGAAGGCGCGTGCGGAGCAAGGCGAGGCGGAGCGCGCTTTGCGGGAACGCGATACCGCCGGCGCTCGGGGACATCAGCAAAAGGCGATCGAACATCTGTCCGAAGGGAAGGAGCAAATGGAACAGGCCCGGCAGCGGCAGAAGTCGATTTCTGAGGGTTCTGCGGGGCCGTTCCAAGGCGGGCGCGGCGTCGCGCGTCCCGCCGGGCGCGGAGGACGAACGGGGCAGGATACCGGCTTCGTTCCGCTCCCGGGAGCGGAAGAGTATCAGCCCCCGCGGAGGATTCGCGAAGAGGTCGAGAAATCGCTTCGCGAAAAGCGGCCCCGCGCGTTCGACGACGCCGTGGACGAATATTTGAAGAGGATGTCCCAATGAGCATCAAAGCGACCGTTGAAACCCGCTGTCCGGGAGGCTGCGAGCCGATCGAAGCAGAGGTTTGGAGCTTCGTGCGCGGGGATCGCGACGAAAATCTGCGGGATCGCCTGCTGGTGGGCGAGTTGAATCTCACCCTCTGCGACGAGTGCGGCAAGCATTTCACGCCGGAAGCGACCTTGGTCTATTTGGATCCGACCGTCCATCTGCTCGCCTTCGTGTTTCCCGCAAGCTACGAAAAAGAGGCGGAGCGCTGGCGCGTGAAGATGGCGGAGGACTATCGCGCGATGCGCGAGGCGTACGGCGACGCGATGGCGGTTCAGATCGAACCCCTCCAGCTCTTTGGGCTCGACATGCTGAC
Organism: Elusimicrobia bacterium CG_4_9_14_3_um_filter_62_55; assembly: GCA_002790095.1. Lineage (GTDB taxonomy): Bacteria > Elusimicrobiota > Elusimicrobia > UBA1565 > UBA1565 > UBA1565. The sequence continues at coordinate 83,392 of PFUL01000087.1, forward strand.
CTCGTTGCTGCGCAAGGAAGACGCTTTGGAAGACGAAGTCGAGGTCGCGGAGTACTTCTGCCGATCGCTTTCGCTTTCTACGGCGAAAATCCCCCGGGGTTTTACGCGTCCCCGGCATCTCCCCCGGATTCTGCCCTATGCGGGGTCCGCGTTTTCTCGGGAAGCGGCCGTTCGCGGCGTCGGGGCCCTTCTCAAGGCGAACGACCGGCTGAGGGCGTTCGAGTCATGGCGATCGTATCTGGAATCCGACGAGCCGGATCCACCTCGGGAATCCCGATGAAGCTCGCGGCCGCTGAAACACGCCGGATTCGGAGACTGTACGCCGCCTCCGAAACGACTGGAATCGCGGTCTACGCCGTGGGCGGCTGCGTTCGCGACGCTCTGCTTCGGCGTGCAACGCGGGACATCGACCTCGTCGTCGACGGCGACGTCGAGGCGCTCGCGCGAGCGGTTCAAGCCGATTCGGGAGGCAGTTTCGAGGTGTTCGATCGGTTCAAGACGGTGCGCTTTCGTTGGCCCGACGGGGGCCGGGTCGATCTCGCGCGAGCCCGGACCGAGCGTTATCCGAAGCCGGCGGCGCTTCCCGTGGTGCGGCCCGCTCCATTCCCCGAGGATTTAAAGCGCCGCGACTTCACGATCAACGCGATGGCGCGGCGCGTGGTCCAAAACGGCCTCGGCCCGCTGATTGATCCGTTCGGAGGACGGATGGATTTGAAAAAGCGCCTGCTCCGAGCGCTTCACGCGAAAAGCTTTCAGGACGATCCGACGCGGCTGTTCCGCGCGGCGCGCTACGCGGGACGTTTCGGCGTGCGCCCCGAGCCTTTGACCGCCGCGTGGATGATGGAAGCGCTTCCCTTTACGCCGCGTTTGTCCCGGGAGCGCGTGCGGCAGGAATTTTGGAGGATTTTGGAAGAGCCCGATCCCGCTCCGACGTTCCAACTGATCGAAGACTGGGATCTGAACGGAGTGATCGGAGCGAATTTTCGCTACATGAAATCGAAAGAAAGAGATCCGCGGGCTCGTTTGGGATTGTGCGCCGCGGTGATGACTCCGAAGAAAGGCGAGGCGTTTTTGCGCAGCTTCCCGTTCTCGCGAGAATTCCTCCGGCCTCTGCTTGAAGCCCTGCGGCTGATCGAACGGGGCCGTTCGCCGACAACGAAGCCGGACGCGCTGGCCGAACGCATCGTTCGTGGAGCCCTGCGCGGACTGAAACCTGCGTCGCTGAAGCCGGCGTTTTTGTCCGGGGCGGATTTGAAGGCGGCGGGACTCAAACCGGGGCCGGCGTTCTCGCGGATTCTCAACGAGTCGGCCCGCGCGCAATGGCTCGGGAAAATCACCAGCCGGGGCGGGGCGCTCGCGTGGCTGAAGGGAAAGTCGCGATGAGCCGCCCGGGCGGCTGAGTGTTCCTCCTTTTAGCGCTGTTTCATTTAGGGATGCTCGCGGGTTTGTGGATGCTCGCCGCGTTTTGGATGAGCGGGGGAAGCCGCCATCTTCCCGATCGGATCGCCCTGCCGTTTCTGCTGGGGCTGCCGCTGGCGGGCTGGCTGCTCGGCGTGCTTTTGCCGGGAGCGGTCATCCTTCTCGTCCCCGTTTCTTTGGCGATCGCGTTCGGATGGTCCTATCGAAGTTTTCGGGCGGGCCGTCTCGCTGTTCTCGAGAAACGCGCTCAGACGCTGCTGAACGCCGAGCGCCAGATCGCTGAGGACCCGGCCAACGCCGGAGCGTATCTCGCGCGGGCCGAATTGTTGGAGGAGGACGGGCGCTTGGAGCAGGCGCGCGCAGATTATCAGAGGGCGTTCGGCGCGAGCGAGCGGGCCTTGACCCGGCATGCGCTCGCGGATCATCTGGAACGGCTCGAGCACGCCGAAAGGGCGGGGGCCGCGCAAGCCGCGCTTTCCGGGGGTCCGTTCGCGCGGACGCTTCGCGGGGCGCGCGTAGAAGCGGCGCTCTCGTTCGCGGGGCTTTTGACGGCGGCCGCGAACCCCGCGTACGGCGCGGCGCTGCTGTCGATGGGACTGATGCTGTTTTGGTGCCGACGTTTGCGGTCGGACTGAATTCGGCATATAAATTGCTCCACCCTTTCCGGAGACCGCTATGACCGAACTGCTCTCGATCTGGAGCTTCATCGCCGCGACCTTGGCGTTTTTCTGGTCGCGCCGGGCGTTGGAACGGCTTGACCGGCAAGCCGTCGAAATCCGTCGCCTTCGCGACGGGGTTCCCGGCGCCGCGAAGACCCCGGTCGCCGCCGAAGCGCCGGTCGCTCCGCCGCCGAAGCCCCGGGGGCTTCCGAAACGGCCCGCCGCAGCGCCGATGCGGGCGGCACCGCCGCCGCCTCGTCCCGAAGGGCCGCCGAGCGCCCCGCCGTTCGACTGGCCCATCTCCTGGGAGGATTTCACCGCCGCCCGGATGTTTTCGTGGGCCGGCGGTCTCGCTCTGTTTCTGGGCGCGGCGTTCTTCGTCAAATATTCGATCGAACGCGAATTGCTGACGCCTTTGATGCGGGTCCTTTTGGGGGCTCTCACCGGATTCGCCGCCGTCGCCGCCGGCGTTCTTCTGGAACGCCGAGGCGAGCGCAAGGTCGTCGTCACCGCGCACACGCTTTGCGCCGCGGGCGTCGGCATCCTCTACGCGGATGCCTTCGCCGCTCACGCGTCGTTCGGGCTGATGACGCTGGCGACGGCGGCGGTCCTCATGGGCGCGACGACGACCGGCGCGTTTCTGCTCTCGGTCCGAATGAACTCGCGCACGATCGCCGTGCTCGCTTTGCTTTCAGGATTTCTCACTCCCCCGCTCCTTTGGTGGGGCCAGGAGCGCACGCTTCTGTTGTTCGCGTACACGGCCGTCCTCGTCGCCGGAGGGTTGTCGACGGCGGTCTGGAAGCGATGGGGTTTTCTCGCGGTGCTGGCCGCGGTCGGGACGGCGGCGACGCAGTGGGGGTGGGCGATCGGACACTTCGATCCCGCCTCCCGCTGGGCGGCGACCGCGGTGTTCGCGTTTTTTCCTGTGTTGTTTGCCGCCGCGCGGGAATGGGGCGTCCTGTCGGGCGCGTCGGACGAACCCTTCGACGCGGCGACCGGGATCCCGCCGCTCTCGGCGCTCGTGTTCGCCGGCTGCGCGGTTCACTCCGCCGCGGGCACCGCGTCGCCCGGCCTGTTTCTCGGCCTCGCCGTCGGCGCGGGCGCGCTGACGGCCTTGCTCGCGCTCCGTTCGGAGGCGTTCGTCGGTCTTCACGCCGCGGCCGGCGCGCTTTCGACCTTGATCCTCGCGTCGTGGATGGTCTCTCGCATGAACGGAGAAACCCTTTGGATCGGTCTCGTCGTCACGGGCGCGTTCGCGTTGCTGCACGCCGCATTCTCATGGCTGCTCGCCGCGCTGCGTCCGGACGCGAAGCCGCCGGCGTTCGCCGCCGTTGCTGCGCTGGCTCCGCTCGCGCTGGTCGCGATCGCCGTGTTTCGCGGCTGGGGCGAATCGTCCGGTCTTTGGTTTGCGGTGCTTCTGGCGGACGCAGCCGCGATCGCCGCGGCGGCCGCGTTGGGGGCGTCGTGGCTGTTCACCGCCTCGATGCTGGCGACAATGGCGCTTTTCGGACTGCGCATCGGCCAGATGGCGCCGGCGGCCGGAATGGGGAACCTGCTTGCGACGCTCGGCGTCTTTTCGCTCGGGTTCTTCGCCCTGGCCGCGTGGCTGCGCAACGGGGATCGTCCCGAAGAAATCCTGTCGCTGCCGTCGTTGTCGTCCTTGGTCCCGTACACGCTGCTGGCGTTCGCGGCGCTGCGGGTTCCGAGCGCGTCGCCGCACTCGGTCTTTCTATTCTGCGCGGGCCTCGGGCTTTTGAACGCCCTGCTGATACGCCGCTTCGGCGCCGACGACTCGTCCTGGGGCGCTCTCGCCGGGGCTTTCCTGGTCGCGTCGGCGTGGGCGCTTCATCCGCGCTCGGCGGCCTCCTTCGCGCAGGCCTTGCCGTGGTTCACGGTTCTCTTCGCGATCCCGGCGGCAACGCCGTTCCTCGACCCCGAGGTATCGGAGCAGCGGGCGCCGGTATGGACCGTCGCCGCGCTCGCCGGGCCGGCGATGTTTCTGCCGATTCACCGCGCGGTGGTCGGCTCGCTCGGGGATGCCGCGATCGGTGCGCTGCCGGCGCTGTTCGCCGCCCTTTACGCCCTCGCCTGCCGCCAACTTATCGGCGGCGGATTGCCGAGCGCGCCGGTCGAACGCGCGCGCTTGGCGTGGTTCGGCGGCGTCGCGCTTTTCTTCCTGAGCTTGATCGTGCCGCTTCAGTTCGACAAGGAGTGGATCACCTTGGGTTGGGCGTTCGAGGGCGCGGCGCTTCTCTTGCTGTACCGGGTTCTTCCGCATCCGGGGATCAAGACATGGGCCGTGGGGCTGTTCGCGTTGGTCTTCCTCCGGTTGGCGGCGAATCCCGCGGTGTTCTTCTATCACCCGCGCAGCGGCGTGCCGGTGCTCAATTGGTTCCTGTGGGTTTACGGGGCGGCCGCCGCGGCGCTCTTCGCCGGAGCGCGCCTCTGGAGTCCTCCTGAGGAGTCCCGGTTCGGGCGTCCGGTCGCCGGTTCCCTGCAGGCGGCCGGGACGATCCTCGCGTTCCTGCTGCTCAACATCGAGATCGCCGATTTTTTCAGTACGGGAGCGGTGATCGTTTTCGCGCCCCAAGGGAATCTCGCGAAGGATCTCGCCTATACCCTCGGCTGGGGCGTCTTCGCGACCGTGCTGCTCGTCGCGGGACTGTCCCGGGACCGCAAGGACGCGCGCATGGCGGGAGTGGGTCTCTTGGGCGTCGCCGCACTCAAGCTCTTCCTGCACGATTTGTGGAGGCTGGGGCAGCTCTACCGCGTCGCGTCATCGGTGGGCCTCGCCGGAATTCTGATCGGGGCTTCGTTTCTCTGGCAGAAATTCCGCCCCGGCGACGAATAGACGCAAAGGCTGCATCCCGGCACCCGCAAAAAGGTACAATCCCCGTCGTGGAATGGCTGATCCATTTGCCCGTGCTGATGTTCTCGGTGGTCGTTCACGAGTTCTGCCACGGTTGGGCCGCGTATGCGCGCGGCGACGATACCGCCGAGCGCGCGGGGAGATTGACGCTGAATCCCGCGGCGCACGTGGACCCGTTCGGCACGATTTTCCTTCCTCTGCTTTGCGTTCTGACCCGGGTCCCGATGTTCGGCTGGGCAAAGCCGGTTCCCTACGATCCGAGCCGCCTGAAAAATCCGAGGAAGGACGCGATGCGGGTCGCCTTGGTCGGGCCTCTTTCCAACATCGTCTTGGCCTTCGCGGCGGCGATCGCGTTCAAGGTCTTTTCCCTCGCGCCGGGACTGGGGACCGAAACCCGGAACCTGTGGCTGGAAACCTTGCTCTTCGCCGCGACGCTCAACCTGTTCTTGGCGTTTTTCAACCTCCTGCCGGTCCATCCTCTCGACGGAAGCAAGGTCTTGGGCGGTCTGCTCGGCCGTCCGTTGAGGCGGCTCTATGCTCGGCACGTTCCGTACGGGGGCTTCATCATCCTGCTGCTGCTCGTGACCGGAACGCTCGGCGCGGTCGTGATGCCCGCGATCGACGTCGTGCTTAAGTTTTGGACCTGGATAGGCCTCTTGGGATGAGAACCGATGGCGTCTAAAGGGATCGTGATGTCCGGCATGCGGCCGACGGGCCGTCTGCATCTGGGGAACTACTACGGGGCGCTCAAGAACTGGGTGCGCCTGCAGGATGAGCATGATTGCTTCTTCGGCGTCGCCGACTGGCACATGCTGACGACCGGCTACGAGTCCACGGGACGGCTCAATGAGGACGTGCGGGACATGGTTCTGGATTGGCTCACCGCGGGACTCAACCCCGAGAAATGCGTCATGTTCCGGCAATCGCGGGTGCCGCAAAACGCGGAATTGACCTTGCTGCTGGGTATGATCACTCCGATTTCCTGGCTGGAGAACAATCCCACCTACAAAGAGCAGCTTCAGGAACTGGGAAAGACGAAGCTTTCGAAAGCCCTCGAAGGGGCGTCAATCCCGTCCACCGAGATCCGGCAGAAGGTTTCCGGCGCGGCTCTGGAGCCGGTCGAGGCCGACCCGGAGCGCAGCCGGCTGGAACTGCGCACGCAGGGATTTCTCTCGTATCCGGTGATGCAGACCGCGGACATCGCCGTGTACGGCGCGGGGCTGGTCCCGGTGGGCCACGATCAACTTCCGCATCTGGAGATCTCGCGGGAAATCGTACGGCGCTTCAACGGCATATACGGCGAGGTGCTCGTCGAGCCGAAGCCGATCGTGACCGAGACGCCGAAGGTCCCCGGCATCGACTCCCGGAAAATGTCCAAGTCCTACGGAAACGGAATCGATCTCTTTGAAACCCCGGAAACGCTCAAGCCGAAGGTCATGTCGATGTTCACCGATCCGACCAAGATCCGCAAAGACGACCCGGGCCATCCCCAGGGATGCGTCGTTTTCGCCATGCACAAGCTCTACAGCGATTTTTTCCCGCGCCGCGAAACCGAATGCAAAGAGGGGACGATCGGATGCGTCGCCTGCAAGCGGGAGCTCCTGGAGTCGATGGACGGACCGTTCGCCGAGTTCCGCGAGAAGCGCGCGGCCTTCGATAAGCCCGGGCTTGTCGACGAGATCCTGGAGGCGGGGAGCGCGAAGGCCCGGGATGTCGCCGAGTCGACGATGGAGCGCGTGCGTTCGGCGATGAATCTCAAGGCGAGGCTCGGACGATGACGACCCGGCACTACCGCGTCAACCTGGAGATATTCGAGGGACCGCTCGATCTTCTGCTCTATCTGATCAAGAAGAACGACCTCGACATTCTCAACATCGAAATTTCAAAGATTACGAAGGAGTACCTCGCCTACCTCGAACTGATGCAGGAACTCAACCTCGAGGTCGTCGGAGAATTCCTCGTGATGGCGTCGACTCTTATGCAGATCAAGGCGAAGAGCCTGCTGCCTTCCGCGGAGACGTCCCCGGAAGAGATCGGCCCCGATCCGCGCAGCGAGCTCGTTGCGAAGCTCGTCGAGTATCAGAAATTCAAAGAGGCGGCGAACTTTCTCAAGAACCGGTCCGAGGAATTTCAAAACGTTTTCTACCGGGGAGCGCCGGCGTTCGAGGAGCGGGAGAAGGCGCTCAATATCCGGATTTTCGATTTGCTCGGGACTTTGCGGGAGGTTCTGGACCGCGCCGAGGACGAAGGCCGCATCGTTCAGGGCGAGGAGTTTCCGATTGAAGACAAGATCGAGAAAATCCTTAAGCTGCTCTCGATCAAGCCGTATGTGAAGCTGGTCGATGTTTTTGAGGGAGAGCGCAGTCGCCGCGCGACCATCACCTGCTTCATGGCGCTGCTGGAATTGATCAAGACCCAGCGCGTCTTCGCGAGGCAGGATCATCCGTTCACGCCGATTTTGATTTACAAGAAGGAGGCGCCGGTAGAGCCTCTTTCGCCGGTCTGGCCCGATGATGCGGCGCCTCCGGAGCCGGCGGCCGAAGAGGCCTTAGCGCCCGACGGAGCGCCGCCGTGGCGTCCCCGCCGGCACGCGGAGCCGCTGGGCGAGGTCGACCCGGAGGCCGCCGCCGCCGCGAAGCGCTACCTCGATGCGAAATTGGAGCAGGAAGAAATACTATCGCACGCGCCTAAGGCGCCCGAGGAATTCGAACTCCCTCCGGATCGGCCGTCGCTGACGGCCGTTCGCGAGACCCCGGTCGCGGAGCCGGCTGTTGAAGAACCGCCCGCCGAAGAGATCGCGGCCGAGGAGGAGTCCGCGGCCCAAGAGCTCCCTCCGATCGACACGACGCGAAAGGCGTGGGCGGCGGGCGACGGCGATGCTCTTTTAGAGACGGCGGAAGAGGACGAAAGTCCCGAAGCCGGATTTAATTTTGAGGACGAGCCCGGGGCCGCCCCCGGGGGGGCGGGCGACGAGGAAGAGGAGACACGCGATGACTGAAACTCTCGATAAAGATCAGGAATTGGAACTTAAGAAGGCGATCGAGACGCTGTTGTTTATCACCGACCAGCCGATTTCAATCGCGAAGATTTCTCAGGCCGTGGGCGTTAAGGATGAAGGCCGCGTCGCCGCTTGGGTCGACACGCTGCGCGGCGAATACGAAGAGCGCGGCGCCGCGATGCAGGTGCTGGAGGTGGCCGAGGGATTTCAGATGGCGACGCGCAGCAAATTCGCCGGCTACGTTCGCAATCTCTACAAGGACAAGATGACCATGCGGCTCTCGACAGCGGCTCTCGAAACCCTGGCGATTATCTCCTACAAGCAGCCGATCACGCGCGCGGAAATCGAGGCGATTCGCGGGGTCGAGGTCATCGCCGCTTTGGAAACGCTTCTGGAGAAGGCTCTCGTGAAGGTCGTGGGCCGCAAGGATTCGATCGGCCGCCCGCTGCTCTATGGAACCTCGGCGGAGTTTTTACGGCATTTCGGTCTTCGAAGCGTCGAAGATCTTCCGCCGTTTGAGGATTTCGCGATTCCCGAAGTGGATGAAAGTGAGTCCCGTGGACGAGATCCGGGTGAAGACACGCTGGAAGCGGACGCCTCTCCGGAACTGGAGGCGAAGCTGGCCGAGGATGAAGGAAACGCCGACGCGTCTTCGGACGCCGAAGCTTCGGAGGAATCGGAAGAAGCCGATCCCCAAACCCGGGGAGATTCCTAGTTCCGGCATGCGCCGCGGACCGCTTCTGGGAATCACCGTTTTTCTCGTCAGCTCGATCGGGGGGTATCGGCTCGGACTCCACCGCCGCGCGCAGCGCTTGAAGCGGGAGCGTGCCGCCGCCGAGCGGGAGGCGCCGAAAGCGCTTCCCATCGAAAATCCCGTCGCCGTTTCCACCGAAGCCATCGCCGTCGAACTCCCCAGCGACACCCGCCGTCCGGAAAGCGTTCCCAGAGTCCTGGAATGAACGTCGTCTTCGCCGCGAGCGAAGCGGTTCCCTTTTGCAAGACCGGGGGCCTTGCCGACGTCGCCGGGTCTTTGCCCCAAGCGCTTCGCGCGGGGGGCGAGCGGGTTTCGGTATTTCTTCCTTATTATCGCGAAGCGCGGGAGGCGGCCGGGGCGACGCGGGAGGTCGGGCGCTTCACGGTTCCGCTCGGAGGCGAACCGGTCGAAGGGCGGATTTTAGAAGGCGGCGTCAAGGACGCTTGCGTCTATTTCATCGACGCCCCTCGATATTTCGATCGGGATGGCCTTTACGCGGACGCCGGGGGCGAGCATCCGGACAACGCGGACCGGTTCGCTTTCTTTTCGCGGGCGGTGATCGAAGCGGCCCGCGTACTGATGCCGAAGGTCGATCTTTTTCACGCTCACGATTGGCAGACGGCCGCGATCCCGCTCTTTTTAAAAACCCTCTACCGGGACGATCCGATCGTCGGTCGCGCCGGGTCGCTTCTAACGATTCACAATCTCGCGTTCCAGGGGAATTTCCCCAAGGATTGCGTTTTGCGCTTCGGGCTGCCCTGGTCGGTGTTCACGCCCGAGGGCGTCGAGTTCTACGACCAATTCAGTTTTGTGAAGGCCGGACTGGCGTTCGCCGACCGGATCAACGCGGTCAGTCCCCAATACGCCCGAGAAATCGCCTCCGTTGAATTCGGATGCGGGCTGGACGGGCTGATTCGTTCCCGCGGTTCCGACGTTTCGGGAATTATTAACGGGATCGACGCGGCCTACTGGGATCCGAAAACAGACGCGCATCTGCCGGCTCGCTACGGCCCCGATGAATTTCAGGAAGGGAAGGCGGCGTGCAAGGCGGCGCTGCAGCGCGAATGCGGATTCGACGCCGATCCGTCGGCCTGCGTGTTCGCCGCCGTTTCCAGAGTGAGCCACCAGAAAGGACTTGATCTGGCCTTGGGCGCCCTCGAACCTCGGCTGGCTGCAGGGGACCGCTTTGTCCTGGTCGGTCGCGGCGACCGGGAGTTGTTGAGCCGCTTCGAGCGCGCGGCGGCGCGGTTTCCGGGACGCCTGCACGTGCACGACGCGTTCGACGAGCCGTTCGCGCACCGGGTTTACGCCGGCGCCGACATTTTTCTGATGCCGTCCCGGTTCGAGCCGTGCGGTCTGGGACAGATGATCGCGATGCGCTACGGGACTCCCCCGGTCGCGGTCGCGACCGGGGGGCTCGCCGATACCGTGCCGCCTCACGGTTTTCTCTCCTTGCGGGCGGAGGTCGATTCGGTCTCGGGAGTCGTCGAAGCCGCGCGCGGGGCGTTCTCCCGACCCGAAGCGTGGAGCGAGCGGGTTCGTTCCGGGATGCTCGCGGATTTTTCGTGGGACGCGCCGGCGGAGCGCTATCGAAGTCTTTACCGTGAGGCGGCCGGTGTCGCTCGTTTTCGCTAATCTCCCCCGCGCGGGAATTCTTCTCGCCGCGTGTTTGATCGCCTTCGGCTGGATGGAGGAGCGGCGCCGGGCGGAACCGGCCGCAGCGGTCGCGTTTGAGGCGTCCGCCGCCGCGCGGATCTGCGCCGAAGAGAAATATCCGGAATCGTATTTTTGGGAACGCGCCCGAACGATGGGCGTGCGGATCGCCCTGTTGAGGTCCGAATCCGTCGCGGGGTTCTTGGAAACGGGAAAGGCGATCCGTTTCACCGCGGAAGAAATCGAAAAGATGCGGGCGGCCGGCGCGGCCGCCGCGGAGGCGCCGCTGTCCCCGGAATCGATCTGGACCGACGATCCCGAAATCGCCCGCCGCTTCAAGCGAGGGGCCGAAGCGGCGAACACGCCCATCGAGATTCAGACGTTTCGCGGCCGGAGCATCCTCTCTTTGCCCTGGGAGTCGAGCGTAACCGCGGGGTTTGATCTCCAACGCGCCGCGGCGCTGCGCGCGCTGGGCTTAACACCGGGTTACGCGATCCGCTCTCGGGTAGATCTGCTTCTCGCCCTCGATGATCCGGAACCCGCCGTGTACTGGGTCGAGGGCGGCTGGCTGGAGTGGGATTTTGAGACGGTCGAGGATCTCCACCGCAGGTTGGAAGAGTCCGAATCCTGGATCGTTTGGAGCAAGGAGTGGATTCCGCCGTATCGGACTCCCGCGGCGGCGCGCCGCCGGGCGGAGAAGACCCGTCGGCATCGGATCGACTCTCTGCGCGCCGCGCGCGCGCGGCTCGGCGGGACGCTTGCTGCGGCGGTCGGTCCGCGCGGGGCGGTCACGGCCGCTCGAACCGGAGACTTCTTGCTCTTCGCGCTCGGATCGGAAAAGGGCGTCGAGGGGAACTTATTGATTTGGCGCGACCGCTTCAACGCGCTTCGGCGCGCCGGTATCGGGGCGGGGCCCGCGCGGCTTGCTGCGCCGGAGCCCCCCGCGGGTGAAGTCGAGCGTGCGGCGCGGAGAATGATCGGAGCGGCCGTGCTTGTCTTAGGGCCGCTGCTCGCTTTCGCGGCGGGGCGAAAAACCATGGAACTTCGCAAGCGGCCCGAACTTGCGTACGCGGCGGCCGTCGGATGCGCGCTGCTCGCGGGCCTCATCGGACGATCGGGCGTCTCGCTCTTCGACATTCGCCTCTCCATGTCCTACCCCATCGGCGCGTTCGCCGTTTCGGCGCCGGGGGAAGACCTGGTCTATTGGTTGGGTGCCTGGTGGCCTCTGACCGTGCTGGGATGCGGGGCTCTTTGGATCGCCTTGCGGCGTTCTTTAACTTTGCAAGGGAAGGCGTCCAGTCTCTGGATCGTCGCGGGAGTTTTGGGACTGATCGGGATCGTTCAGGGAATTATGGACTCACGAATAATGCTGAAAATATCTATATATCAATCTCTTTTAGGCATCCTTGTCGGAGGGGTGACGGGGGGGCTGATTTTGGCGGGTTCACGCTTGATTTTCAGAGACGGTCCTGTGGTACAATAGGCCCATATGCGAATGGGTCCAATAGTCCGAATCGCCTTGGCCTCGGCCGTTTTTTACGCCCCGGCGTCGTTCGCCGGGGAGTTCGGCACGATGGCGTTCGGCGATGTTCCGGGTAAGACCTTCGAACATCACCCGGAAGTCGGCGATCATCAAGAGACCTGGGCCCGCCAGCAGGCCGGCGCGAAACCATCGTCCGGGTCCGAGCGGCCGCCGGAAACCCGTCTTTCCATAGAAGGTCCCGTCGAACCCGTGTACGAACGGGGTTCCAGCGGCGAGCGGCGCGGACGCAGGTGGGAAGATTTCCATGACTCCGTCGCGGCGGGCAACGCGGCGCATACGCAATGGCCGGGAATGAAGGAGAACGCTCCCCGGCGCCAGCGTTCGTGGCCGGGTCCGAATCGTCAAGCCGAGACGGCGGTTGAGGACGAGACTCCGGCCGAAGAACCCGATGAGATGCGAGACGCGCCTGCGGCGCTCGGGGCGAACGCGAAGGCGTATTCGCTATGGGCGGGTCTCAGCCGCCCGATGCTGCTGCCGGCGTCGAGCGTGGAGCGAGTCGCTCCCTCCGAGGCGCATGCGCTCGGGCGCATCGATTACGAAAACAAGATTTTGGGCGGGGATGCGTCCGTCAACGGCCGCGTGGTCTCCGGGTCCGAGCGGGATTCGCGCAAGGTAGAGCCCGAGGGGATGGTCCCCGTGGTTTTGGAGCTCGATGCGTCCCAATCCCCCGGCGAAATCTGGCCCGTCCTGCGAGCCCTTCCGGCCGGTCTTTTTAAAGTGGAACCAGGCGTCGAAGCGCAGTTTTTGGGCGAGGGGGGAACGCGCGCGCGCATTCGCGGCTGGATCGCTCCCGGCTCCTCCGCGGCGCTTTTGCGTACGGAGAAGGTGCTCCGCGTCGAAAGTTCCCGCAAGAAAACGGCTCCCGCGATGTTCGGGGAAACTCCTGAGACGGAACTCTTGATCGGGATTCGCATCCCGAGCGAGACCTCTCCGAATGAGACTGTTCGCACGGCGCTGCGGCGGCTCGGACGCCGGACCGGCTTCATTTTTGACAAGGCGATCGCGTATCAGAAGATTCCGGGCAGCGATCATTTGGCCGTCGTCGTTTCCGGACGCGTTCCGATCGAGGCGATCAATCGGGTGTTGTCCGACCCGGCCGTCGTGAAGGTCGCCCCGGCTCCGGCATTGCGGGCGGCGGTTTCGCCGGCTAAGCCCGCGACTCCGCGGGCGCGTCTCGCGTCGATGATCATGGTTCGCCATCCCGCGGTGCTGCTCGTCGTTTTGCTCGTCGCCGGGTTTTTCCTGCTGCCGTCGCTTCGAGGGGAGCCCGTCCGCTCCCGCCGGCCTCGTTTCTGACGGGGCTGTTTTCGCGTCGCGCTCCGCCATTATTAAGGTCAGCCCTGAAGAATAGGCTCTTTTTTCGCACCTCCCCACCGTCGTAGCCGGCCCAAACCTGCCAAATCCCATTTTTCGCAACCCCCTCATT
>PFUL01000063.1 GCA_002790095.1 Elusimicrobia bacterium CG_4_9_14_3_um_filter_62_55
TTGGACGCTAACGAGAATTGACCCACTTCTGCTAACCAGAAGTGAGCCAGCGATATAGGCAGGATTCGGCGTAGGATTTACGGGAGCTGCAGGCTTTTGAGGACCTGCGGAGCGGGAGCGGATGTGGGAAGCCCATGCTTCGGATCGCGGAGGTTCGTTCCCTTCGTGATGCTGATGGTCTGGCACTTCTGAAGTAGGCGGCTTAGCAGAGCGGCGACCAGCGGAGCGTCGCCTAGGAACTTGCCCCATTCCGTGTAGCCAAGATTTGTGGTTATCAACATACTCCTGCGGCCGCAGCGGTTGTGCATAAGCCGGAAGAAGTTGTTGATTTGAACCTGCCGGAGGGGATTGGTATATCCAAATTCGTCGAGCAACAACAGGTCGACGCGGGATAGGCGCTTGATGAAGTGCCGTGTGGACCGATCAGCTTGGCTGGCGTCGAGCTCGTCGAATAGGTCCTGTGCCTTGATGCAATATCCGCTCTTGCCGGCGTAGAGCGCCTTAAGCAAGATTCCCGAGGCCAGGCCGGTCTTCCCGTAGCCGGGCTGGCCGATGAAGACGACCGACTTCCCCTGATCGATAAAGTCCAGATCCGCAAGGCCGTTGATCGTCTGTTTTTTCACGGCCCTCTGGATGTGATAAGGGAATGTTTCCAATTCCCAAAATTCTTCCAAGCCCGACCGATTAATCCGGTTTGCGATGCTTCGGTTTCGTTTGTCTTGATGTTCCTGGCTCAGAAGCTCGAGCAGGAAGCGGCTGTAGCTTGGTTTCTTCTGTTGGGCGGCCTTCAAGGCGTCGACGAGCGTCTCGCGGGTGTGACGCAGCTTCAGCGTGTCGAGCAGGTTATGCAGTTGGTCGATCATCTTCTTCCTCCTCCGGGGCATAGTCGCTTAAGTCTGGCTCCGGCGTGACCGCGCCCTCTTGGTACTCCGGCAGTTTCTCGTAATCTTGGGCCTCGAAATCCAGCGGCAGCGCGTAGTCTTTCTGCGCGATACTTTGGAGCAGGATGGTTTCGATCCGGCCCACATCGAAGAGTCGGTGTTCGCCCGCCCGAGCCACGGCGGCTACCAGGTCCTCGGACCGGTATTCGCAAAGCAGCTCATAGAGCTTCTTCACGCTCCATATGTATCGCGGTCCGCGCTCGGCCTTCAGCTCCGCCAGATACGCTTGCATCGTAACGCCCAGGCCCTTGAGCTTGCTCTCCTCGGCCAACTGGATGCTCTTCTGCCGACGCGGGGTACGCAGCGGCGGCGGCGCGCTGGACGGGCTTCCCTCGATCTTCTTCTTGTGGACCGCGATCTCATCGCGACCGTCGAGGGCGATCACCCGGTCCTTGGTTTCCCGCACGAGGACCGTCTTGCCGATGTAGGCGGCCGGAACCGGATACTTCATCCCGTGCAGGCTCACGCATCCGTAAGCGTCCACCCCGCGAGAACATAAACGGTAGACTTCCGGCACGAAAAGAGGAATCGGCATGAGCGATGGCTTCTCCACCGCGAAGAGCTCCACTGGGCTCGCCTTCAGTTCCCGCAGCCGCCGGCGGTTCGCTTTCTGGTCCGCCCACTCAAAAGCCTGCCCATTGAGGTCATCGTCGTCTTTGAACACTCTCCCGACCAGAAAGTTCTTTTCGATGTAGTCGAAGACACGTTCTACCTTGCCCGAGCGGTCGGCATGGCCGACCTCATGCGCAAGGAAGCCAAAGCCGAAGCGCTTCTCGAAAGCCTCGATCTCAGGCGACACCTGGGCGAAACGCCCGGCCCCGCAGGCGATCACCACCGAGCTGTTGTCGATCACGATCCGCCGGCAGCTGCCCCCGAAATACTTGAAGGCCTCGGTGAGAAAAACTTTCACATGGAAGCGCTGGAACCGTTCGAAGAACAGGATGAAGACCATCCGCGAGTATCCCAGGACCAAGCTGGCGCAGTGGCGTTTTACCATCTTGCCACCAACCTTGATCGTGTAAGGCGATGTGTCGTGCTGAGCCTCTTCCCCGGGCTCCGTCACGATCCGTCCCGACGGTTTCTTTTCCCGCACACCTATCCCGTGTTCCCGGCAAAACCGGGTCAGGGTCGAATAGGGAACCTCCAACTCGCAGCCATCGCGCTTAAGCTTATCGCCGAGCATCTCCCAGACGCGCTGCATGCTCCCGTCGATGCGCTTGGTGCTCTCTGTTCGGCATGTCTCATGGAAGGCGCGGATGTCATCGAGGTAGGGGTCCAGTTGAGCGGCACGCTCGATCCCCGGCGGCGCGGCCGCGCCGCTCCTTAGCACGGCCTTCACCGTGTTGCGGCTCACGCCGACCGCCTTGGCGATCTGCCGTATGCCGCTTCCTCTCCCGGCAAGCGCCAGGATCGCCGTGCGCAATTCCTTACTCAACATATCCGTCCTCCCTGCCGTCGAGTCTTCCGAAGCCGAGTGATTATTTCTCTGGACCGTCGCGGAATGTGGATGCCGCCGTCTTCGCCAGCATCCCGAATCGCTCCTCTGCGCGTTCCCACGCGGTCTTTAGTTTGCCTTTCCCCGCATCCAGGCCGCCCTCACTGATAATCCGCGGCAGGTCGCGCGCCAAACCTAGCGAAACGCCGCCGACCAGGTCCAGGTTTCGCCGGCAACGCTGCTCGGCCTCGTTTAGATCCGGGTCCAGCCTTCCTTGCTCCGCCGCGGACCGGACCCGAAGATACAGCCTGGGGTCCTCCACGATCTTGCGCCGCTCATCCCGATTGCCTGACTTGTAGCTCGCGTAGAGCGCCGCCAACTCACGGTCCGTCGATCCCGACGAACGCAGTTTCTCTACCACTTCCTTCGCGTCATCAGCGTTTACGCGCGTAAACGGAAGGACATGGTGCGCGGCACCGTGCGCGCCGATGCGCCCCGCCGCCACCTCCTCCGTAAGCCAGCCGGGCATCCGCTCAATCAGTTCCAGCCTCTTGCTTACCCAAGCCTTACTGCGCATTAGACGGCCCCCGATGCGACCCAGGTCCCAGCCTCTCATGCGGTGCAATTCCGCGATCAACCAG
>PFUL01000117.1 GCA_002790095.1 Elusimicrobia bacterium CG_4_9_14_3_um_filter_62_55
GAGATCACCGACGAGGTCATCGACCTGATGACCACCGAAGGATTCTCGCCGGTCTACGGCGCCCGCCCGGTCAAGGCGGCGATCGAAAAGCACATCGTCGACCCTCTGGCGAAGTGGGTGCTGGAGCAAAGCGAGCACGGACTCGACGCCCGCGGCAAGAAGATCGTCGTCACGGTGGAAAACGGCGCGACGAAATTCGAAGCCTTCGAGCGCGAAAAGGTCGCCCCCCAGAAGCGCAGCATCGAAGGCATCGCGCACGCGATGACCGAAGAGGTTTTGGGCCTGGTCGAGGAACTCGTCCTGGGCGATCTCTCCGGAGACCTGGCCGAGGCGATCGCGGTCCCGACCGAGGAGGACTTCGATCGGTCCCTGCGTCAAATCGGGGACTTCAAGAAGGCCGACGAGCCGGCCGCCCAAGCCGCCGGACCGCTCCCGGTTTTCGCCCCCGGCATCGAGACGACGCTGCGCGACGCGCAGGTCGTCTCCGGCGAACACAACAACGCGAAGAAGGCGGACAAGTCCCTGCGCGCGGCGTGGCGGAAGCTCGCCTCCGACGCGGCAGGAAAGGGCTATTCGTCGGACGCGGTCTCGATGCTCAACCAGGAAGCCGGAACCCCCGGCGAGGCCTGGGTGAAGAACGCGATCCGCCACGCTAAGGAAATGGCGACCCGGGCCGGCAAAGAGGACTCCGTCATCCTCACCTGGGAACTCAACGAGGAAGCCGTCACCGTCGTCGTCCGCTCTCCTCACACGATGGATGAGAACGAGAAGTTCGCCCTGAAAGCCCATCTGACCGGAAAGCCTCCGGCCGACCTCAAGGAGGCGCAGCGCCGCGTCGACCAACTGAACCTCACGGGAACGATGGTGCGGGACTCCAATCTGCTCGATCTCTACCGTCGCGCGTCCGAAATTCCGGGTGCCCGTATCGGCTACCGATCGGATGAAAACGGCACCGAATACGTGCTCGTCATCCCGAAGCACGGAGCGGTATGGGAGGCTCCGGCCTCCGGGAGGTCGGTTCAAGGACGGGAAGACGGCGTAAAACACGCCGCCGCGCCGAAGCTGACCCCCCACCAGATCCGCGAACGCGCGCGCGTGCGCCCGGTGTTCTGGAAGGTATTGCATTCTGATAAACAGACCGGTCCCGCCGTCAAAATCGCGGCCGCCGAAGGGTGGGCGCGTCTTACCACGCCGGAAGACTTGAAGGAAGTCCGAGCGTGGGTTCTCCAGGGCAAATGGGTCAACGCCGACACGACGAACATGCGCTTGACCGAGGCCAAGCACAAAATTCAGATGGCCGTCGCGGTGTTCAAGCGCTGGGGAACGCGCGCGGACCTGCCCGTTCTCGAACGGCTCGCCCGGACCTATACCTCGATCTCGCACTACGACATCCCGGCGAAGCAGGCGATCATCGACGCGTACGCGACGCTTCTCGCCCGAGCCGGACGCGACGCGGCGCTCGCGGCCTACGAGAACGGGACCCGCGAAGGAAACGCCTCCGAGAACGTCACGATCGCCGCGCAGCGGGCCCTCGGGAAGGTCGGCCTCGCCGAAGATGTCGCGAAGGTGATGTCCCCGGATGGAAAGACGATCGAACCCGACGCGTTCGTCGATCTGCTCGCCCGGACGGACCGTGCTCAGCTCGAAGCCTTCGTACGGGCCCACTGGCGCACCGACTCAGACGGGGCCCACTTTAAGTCCCTAAGCACGACACAAAAGAAAACCGTGCTCAAAGCCGTCGCGAGGACGGGGCTCGATCCCGAAGCGGACTTCCTCGAACTCAAACAGGTCATCGAGAGCAAGCGCGGCGCCGACCGGCCGACGCTCTACGACGCCGGCGACGCCTTCGCGGCCCTCGCCCAGAAGCAGAATCTCGGGGCGAACCTCGAGCGGATGCTCGATCAGTTCATGACCAACAACACGCTCAACGCCTACAACGACCGTTGGGCGGTTCTGCTCGCGCTGCTCTACGCCGCGCAGCGCGTCGGAGGCCCCGAACTGCTTCCCGTCATTGAGGCGGTGATGGCCTCGGATCCGACCCACGTCAGCTCCAATTACGAGCAGCCGCATTTCGAGACCCCCTACACCTGGGCGCGGATCGTCGTGCGGACCGGACTCATCGGCCGATACCTGCGAAAGGAGCGCGGCGAAGACGGGGAACTGAAGCCCTCGAAGATCGAGCGGATGCTCGCCTCCACGAATCCGATGGCCGTCGCTGCGGCGCTGCACGCGATCTCTCTCGCCCAGGGAGGGCTCGGCGGGCACGGAGTCGAAGGCGAAGAGGCCTACGACCGCGCGGACCGCGGGGAAAGGGGCGATCTGATCGAACTCGACACCTCCGCTCCGCCCGCGAGTTCCGGCGGATACGGATACGGCTACATGAACGCGGCGCCGCGCGGACCGCACGCGCACGACTTCGACTGGGGCGGACGCTGGGATCCCATGCGGCGCATGCCCCCGATGCCTTGAATGACAACGGTCTCGTGAACCGTTCCCGTCCGGCGGGAAGCGCAGCGGCCCGATGGGCCGCCGTCTTCCTTTGGTGCGGGGCGATCTTTGCGGCGTCGTCGCTGCCGGGGGACGCGGGCGTTTTCCGGCTCGGGGGATTTCTAATCGCGAAAACGGCGCATTTCGTCGAATACGCGATTCTCTTCATGCTCGTGCGCCGCGCGCTGTTCGTCTCGAATCCCGACCTGCGTCGACGCGCGGCGCTGCCGGCGGTCTTATTCTGCGCACTCTACGCGCTCAGCGACGAATGGCATCAGACCTTCGTGCCGGGACGCCACGGACAATTGATGGACGTGGTCATCGACGCCATCGGCGCGCTGTGCGCCGCGTTCTGGGCCCCCCCGCTGATGCGGCCCGGCCGCCGAGCCCCGCCTTCCGTTTCCTAAACTCATTTGCTAGGATGGCGGCACGCTAGGGGTCCTGGAGCGCGTTCGCTTCGGGTGAGAAAAACCCTCTGAACCTGACCTGGATAATACCAGCGTAGGGAAGCGTGAAGCGCGTTTCCCTTCCACTTCTCTTCGATCGTTCGGGCAGATCCCCTCGCGGGAGGCTGCAATGATTCATATTCCGTCGGCCGTATTAATTTCGCTTCTAGGCGCCGCGTCCACCAACTCGGCTTCAGCCTCGTGCTCCCGGGAGGATCCGGCGGCTTTTAGCGCGGCGCGGTAGCGCGCGGCGGGAGCGGACTGCACGGGCATGCGCCAATCGTCGCGCAGATAACTGGAGAGAGGATCCCGTCCGTCAAATCCCGCGTCGAGCTTCGCCGAAAAGTCGGTCCCGGATCCACGGGTCTCGCCCTTGCCGCTCCATGCGGCGGCGGCGTCGCGAATGCGTTCGGCGAATCCGCGTTTCCCAGCAGGGGCCGGGGCGGCGGCCGGAATCCGCCGCGCAGCCTCCGCCGGAACGGATGGAAGGCGGGTGATTTCCGCGATCGCCGCGGGGGCCTCCAGCGGCAGCGCGTGTTCCACAAGCCGCAGGGCTTCGGCCGAGGGCAGCGCGGAGTGCATGCCGGGGACGGGCGCCAAGAAGAACGAGGCGTCTGCCAAATTCAGGGAGGGAACAACCGCCGAAACGGCGGGAGCGGTGCGAACAGAAGATCCGCCGACCGGGCCGATCGCGCGAACCGCGTGCGCCCAAGCCGGGACCGCCATGACGATGAACGCGAGCCACCCCCTCATGCCTTCATCATGCCCGAGAGGCGGGCCCTCCGCCTGGGCAGCGGGGCACCTTCTTTCTGGGACTTCCGGCCTAGGGGCTTCTCCGTCTTTGCCCTCCTTGATCGTGTAATAGTGTGCATTCCGATTTTGTCGTTGACCTGCACGGCGGCATGAGCTATAATAGAGACACTTGCTCCCCACTCGACTTGCCGAAAGGCCCGGGTGGGGTTATTTTTTAAGCCATGCCGCCGCCTGAACCCGCCGAGAAACGCGCTGTCGTCTTCATCGACGGCCAGAACCTGTTCCACTCGGCTCGCGAGACCTTCGGCTACAGCCACCCAAACTACGACGTCAAGACGCTCGCCGCGGCGGTTTGCCGCCGGAAGGGCTGGAAACTGCTTCAGACCCGTTTCTACACCGGTATCCCCGACCCCAGGGACAACGCCTTCTGGAGCCGATTCTGGGCCGCCAAGCTTTTAGCCATGAGTCGCAGCGGCGTTTATGTCTACACCCGCAAGCTCCGCTACCGCAACAAGACCATGCTCCTGCCCTCACGGCCCGAATTCGGCGAGATGGCGGGCCGGGAATTCTCCTTTCTCGCAGGCGAGGAGAAGGGCATCGACGTGCGCATCGCCTTGGACGTCATCCGCATGGCCCACCGCAAAGAGTAGTCGCGCTGCTCTTCAGCCAGGATCAAGACCTCTCGGAAGCCGCGGACGAAATCCGCGTCATCGCGCGCGAGCAGCGTCGCTGGCTGAGAATCGCCTCGGCCTTCCCGTCCAGTCCGACCTCGCGGAACGTGCGCGGCATCAACAAGACCGACTGGATTGAAATAGATCGGGCGACCTATGATGCCTGCCTGGATAGGAGGGATTATCGGTCGTCGCGCTGAAACGCACGAATCTCCGCGGTCGCAAAACGGCCGCAGCGTGTTTCGGGAGGCTGCCGGAGAGGGCCAAGAAGTGCTTTAATTCCCAACACAGCCGGCGTGGCGGAATTGGCAGACGCGCTCGACTCAAAATCGAGTGGTAGCGATACCGTGTGGGTTCGAGTCCCTCCGCCGGCACCCTTTTAGCGTTCTTCGTCGCTTAAGTCGAGTTTTTTCGGGAATCCCATCATGCGGGCGCGCGCGAGCAGGTCCAAATAGGCGCGGCGCGGCGCGTAGCCCCCCCCCAGCGCCTGCGTCACCGGCGTCACCATCTGAATGTCCATGAATTTCTGTCCCCGGCACTCCAACGCGTCGATCAGGCGAAACAGGGCGAGCTTGGACGCGTTGGGGCGCGAGTAGAACATGCTCTCCCCGCTGAACACCCCTTCCACGCAAACGCCGTAAACGCCGCCGACCAACTCGGTCCCGTCCCAGCATTCGACGCTGTGCGCCCACCCCTCTTCGTACAACCGCAGATAGGCGTCGATCATCTCCTTCGAAATCCAGGTCTCTCCCGATTCTCCGATGCGCGGGATTTCGGCGCAGGCCCGGATCACATCCGCGAAGGCGCGGTTGAACGAAAAGCGGAAATGGTTGCGCCGCATCGCCGACTTTAAACTTCTGGGGAAATGAAGCCGGTTGAACAACAGCAGCCCGCGCGGGTCCGGGCAATGCCACGGAATCTCGGGACCGCCCGACGGCCAGGGAAAAATCCCGGCGCGATACGCGGCCACCAAGCGCTCGACCGAAAGATCGTTCCCCCTCCATACGACGCTGTCGCGGGGACCCAGCTCCCGCGGGTCGCGAAATAAGGCCTCCTTCATCTGACTCAAGGATAAAAGCAGGTCCGTTCCGGGTCAATAGAACTTTCATCCGGATCGAAAATATCTATTGAAATCCTAGAGTCGCGGGGCTAAACTCGCCAAGAGGTCTTATGCGCGCCGCCCCCCCTCTAGCGCTCTCGCTTCTTTTATCGCTCGCCGTCTTATCCGGCGCGGCCGAGGATGCGCAGGACCCGCCCGCCGCTCCCCCAAAGCTCGAACTCAAGGCGCCGGCTAAGGCTCCGGACGTTCCGGAAGAAAAACCCGTCAAGGTTTCCGAGGACCTGGCCAAGCGTATTAAGGAACTCGGCTTCAACTTCGATAAAACGGGTCAGTTGGTGCATCCAGAGACCGGGACGACGATCTCCAAGCAGATGCTTGAAAGCGCCGGTCTCACTCTCGACGAGGAAGGGCGGCTCGTCTATAAAGACCAACCGAAAATGGAAGTCGAACAGCGGCATCTGCAGGGCGTGCTGAGCAGCCTGCTAAAATTCGGCAAGGTCGCCGCGCACGATCCGCGCGCGGCGGGGCGAACCCTCCAAGCCTGGGGGATTCCCCCGGCGTACGACGGCATTCATCTTCTCAACCCCGACGGAACCGCCACTTATTTCGGCCTGATGCTCTACGAGGGACTGCGCAAGGACCCCACCCGGGTCAAGCAGCTCAGCGGCGAACGCCTGTCGAAAGCGTTGTCCCTGTTCGAAGCCGGACACGGAGCCGCGTTCGGAGAGAATCTTCCCGAAGCCGGAATGGCCGATATCGGCCGGGCGTGGAATCTTCTCAATTGGGATACGATGCGGCCGGGTGAGACGCCTCTCTCATTGAAGCCCTACTCCGATCTCGGGGACTCGATCGGCGCATACAAGGATTTGATCGTCGGAGAAGGCCGCGCGGTACTGGCCGGAGGCCCCGCTCCTGCCGGGTTCAACAAGAACGACAGCGCGGCCGCACTCGAAGCGCTGAATAAACTCCAGCGCTACCAGTACCACAAAAATTTCACCCTCCAGCCCGGAGCGGTGCCCACGCCGGAAGAAAAAGAAGCGGAGCCGCAACTCGTCGCCGCTGGACCGATGGAGCGGCCCGTCGAGCCCACGCCTCCGGAAGCGGGGATGCTGCCCAAACTGCTCGGCATCGTCGAACGCCTGCACGGATCTCCCATGTCGCTCGCACAGCAGGAAGCCTTCGTCAAATCCTTCCCCCTGGGAGAAAGCGTGTGGCAAATGGGCGCCCCCCAGTTGTGGCGTCAGGGGATAACGGGGAAGGGCGTCAAGATCGCGGTCATCGACACCGGCGTCGATTTCCACGACCACCTCGGCGACGCGGTCAAGGACCGCAAGAACTTCTCGCGCGACCGGGGTGAAAAATCCACGGGCCAGCACGCGACCCATGTCGCGGGGACCATTCACGCGATCGCCCCCGACGCGGAAATCCGCTCCTACAAGGCCATCAACGGCGGGATGGGAACCCGCCAACGCATGGACACGCCCGAGCAGTACGAGGCTGTGATCGCCGCGGTCGACGACGCGGTGAAAGACGGCAACCGCGTCATCAACTTAAGCCTCGGCTTCTTCAACCATCCCTCGGACCGGATGGTGAAGACGATTCAGGGGCATGCCCGCAAAGGCGTCCTCTTCGTCGTCTCCGCGGGGAACGAAGGCCCCGAAAGCGGGATGAGGACCCCGACCAGCGCCCCCGACGCGATGACGATCGGCGCGATCGACGCGCAGCGCAAGATCACGACCTTCTCTTCCGGCGGTGAGAAATGGGATCCCGAGAGGATGGCCTACTCGATCAAGAACGTCTTTCTGGCCCCCGGCCACAACACGAATTCGACCACGAAGCCTTACTACCGCAGTTCCCCCGAACAACAGGACTTTCAAAGAATGTCGGGCACTTCAATGGCCGCTCCTCATGTAAGCGGAAGCGTGGGACTGCTGCTGCAGGCGGTGACGGACTTCAAACTGTTCCCCGATCCCGTGACCGCCAGCAAGCGCATTCGGGATTCGCTGTTCCAGACGGGGGAAGAGGTCCCGGTCAACGAACTTCCTTCGGGCACGCCGCCCGAGCAGCGCTACATCATCATCGACCCGAACAAGGCCTTCGGCCGTCTGCGCGGATCGGGCTAACGCTTCTCCCTTCTTCCAATTTAGAATAATAGACGGCGCGTCCCTCTCGCGCTTCCTTTAGTTGTTCAAAGGACCCTGGACTGAATCCGGCTCCCCTGCTATTCTTGGAGCGATGAGGGGATTTGCGCCGATTTTTCTGCTTCTGGCGGTTTTTTTCACGCCCGCCCCGACGCTTCAAGCGAAGGACAGCGTCGAGGCCGCCCTCGAAGCCGTCGAGTATACCGACGGACAACTCTCGTACGCGGAACAACAGGAACTCGCAGCCAAGGAAGCGAAGCGCGAAAAGACGAATCTTCTGACCCAAGCCGCGAAAAAACTCCAAAGCCTACCGGGCTGGCGCGTGATCAGCAAGGCCGTCGCGAAGGACAAGCTCAAGGCGCGGGAGCGCGAACTCGAGCGTGCCAAGGCCGAAGCGGCGCGCACCGAGAAGGCGGCCGTGCAAACTGGAAATCAATACCTTCAAGCGGAAGAGCAGTACAAGGCCGTTTCTGGCGAGTACCGCAATCCCGAGCGCGTGCAGTATTGGCAAAGCCGGATCGGGTCGGCGGGGGGCCCCCCACCCGAAGAGCAAGGGGAACCCACAACGGAAAGCGTGGGAGAGAAAACTCAGCAACTGATGGACACCATGAAGGGCGGCGTCACGCCTGAATCCATGGGGAAGCTGATCAACCAGGCCGGCGGGCTCGAAAACATGACCGATAAACTGATGGCTCAGGCCATTCAAGGAAAAGGCCAATTTAATCAAACCGCTGCGGAGTCGGGCGTCAACGGCCCCGGCATTCAAGGAGGCCGCTTTCGCTTTTCGGACAAGACCGGAGCGAGCGCGTACGGTACGGCGACGCAGCGGCAACGCCCCCCCTCGGGCTCGATCACCAACGAAGCGTTGATGGACGGCAAGATCATGCTGACCCGCGACCGAGGCGCCCTCGGCCGAGGGAAACGAGGCCTTGACCCCTGGGCGGAGAAGAGCCGCCAAAGGCTCGCAAGCGGAGACTACGCAGGGGCTCTTGCGGCGGCCGAACGGGCGATCGCAAGAAACCCGCGAGATCCCACCGGATACCTGTTCAAATCCCAAGCGCTCAATAAACTGCGCCGCTTCGATGAGGCCGAAATCGCCGCGAAGCGCGCGCTCGAACTCGACCCGGAAAATGAAAAAGCCTATAAGAGCCTGATCTGGGCGCAACTGCACAACGGCAAGCCGGACGAAGCGCTGAGCAACGCGGGCCGGCTGATCCGGATCCAGCCCGACAACGCCGAAGCCTTTCTGCTGCGCGCCTTCGCGAACGAACTGCTGGGAAACCGCGAGGCGATGCTGCGGGATCTCGAACGCGCCGCCGCTCTCGATCCGAAATACCGGGGGCATCTGGCGAAGGCACGGCGCGGCAAACGGCTCTTCGATCCTTCCGCCGAGGACAGCGAGCAGCTGCTGGAGGCAATCGCGTACGAGGAAGCCCCCAAGCGCCGGAGCAGTTGGCCGCTGGTCGCAATAGGCCTCGCCATTATGATCGCGGGCGCGGCCGGTCCGGCTCTCTCCTGGCTGCAAGGCCGACAGCGCTCCACGGTCGGCGTCGGCACGCGCACCAGCACGCTGGAATTCGAACGCCGCACCGCTCGCGACGCGGCGGAGCCCGAATTGCTCGCCGGGAAGTACCGACTGGATCAGCTGATCGGACGCGGCGGCATGGGCAAGGTTTGGAAAGCCTTCGATACGACGCTCGACCGCCCAGTCGCGGTCAAGGAAATGGTCGCCTTGGACGACGAGGACGAGCGGAAGGCCCTCTATCAGCTCTACCAGAAGGAAGCCCGCACCTTGGCGGCGCTCAGGCACCCCGGGATCGTCGACATCTATGAAGTTGTCGAGCATCAAGACTCGATCTTTCTCATCTTCGAATGGGTCGACGGGAAGACGGTGCATCAAATCCTCGCCGAGGAGCACAAACTCCCCCTGCACCGGGTGGTCGCGATTCTCGAGCCCGTCTGCCAAGCCCTCTCCTTCGCTCACGAGCAAGGCGTCGTCCATCGAGACCTTAAGCCCGCTAACATCATGGTCACGCGCGACGGCGTCGTGAAGCTCATGGACTTCGGCATCGCGCGGGCCGGAGGAGACCCGGTCTTCGCGGAAACCGCGGAGGGCCGCGGGGATCCGCTCTCCGCGAATCGGACGCAAACCGTCGCCGGAACCCCGGCCTATCGGGGACCGGAGGCGGTGCGGGGCATCGTCACGCCCGCGTTCGACATCTATTCTCTAGGGGCGAGCTTCTACGAGATGCTGACCGGGCGCCTGCCGTTCGGTCCGTCCGGCCAGGAAAGCGTGCACGCGACTCCCTTCGTCGCCGCCAGCAAACTTGCTCCGGGACTTTCCCGAAGCGTGGACGCCCTCATCGCGTTCTGCCTATCGGGGGATTACACGAAAAGATTCCGCGACGCTCGGTCGCTGCTCGCCGAATTGAAGAAGTTATAGCCGTTAGGCGGGAACAGGTTCGAAGTCGACGCTCAAAAGTTCCACGTACTCGCGCGCGCGCGCGTCCAGCGCGTCGCGGGTCAAGCCCTCCAACCGCTCCGTACTGAAGCTCTCGACGTTGAAAGACGCCAGTACCGAACCGTACACCGCGGCCCTCTTGAGATTCGAATGATTGCTCAAGTCGGGATCAACCGAGAGAGCGCCCATGAACCCGCCGCCGAAACTGTCCCCGGCGCCGGTGGGGTCTTCGATGCTCTCCTTCGGATACGCGGGGAAGGGATAAACCTTCCTCCCGGCGTACAGCAGCGCGCCGTGTTCTCCCTTCTTGATCACGACCACGGAAGGACCCCACCCGGTCAGAATCTTCGCCGCGGCGACGTTTCCGTCGGCGCCGGAAAGCGACTGAGCTTCCTGCTCGTTGACGAAAAGGATGTCTACGCGCCCTAAAAGTTCCTTGACCGCGGCCTTCTTCGAGTCGATCCAGAAGTTCATGGTGTCGGCCGCGACGATTTTGGGGCCCTTCATCTGGGAGAGCACTTCCATCTGAAGTTCGGGGTCGATGTTTGCCAGAAAGAGAACGGGACATTCCTTATGGGCGGAAGAAAGTTTGGGATCGAATTCCGCGAACACGTTGAGCTGCGTATCGAGCGTATTCGCCGCGTTAAAATCCGCCGTATAGCTGCCGGACCAGCGGAAGGTCCTGCCCTTCGCGGTCTCGAGGCCGGAGAGATCGATCCCGCCTTTTTCCAGCATCTCGCGGTGCCGCGCCGGAAAATCTTCCCCCACGACGCCGACGATCTTGACCGGCGCGAAATGACGCGCGGCCAATGAGAAATAGGTCGCCGAGCCGCCCAGGGCTTCTTCACTTTTTCCGGCGCGCGTTTCGACCGAATCGAGCGCAACGGAACCTACAACCAGGATTGAATTCATCTGACGATCTCCGGGGATGGGATTAGAGGCCGCGCTCTCTCTGATCGAGGAAGGTCTGGATCTCGATCTGAGTGCTGAGCTGGCGAAGGAAAAAATTAATCGTGTCGAGCGCGCGCCGCTGCCGCAGTTCCTGAGAGAACGCCTCGCGGTCCGACTCGAAATTCTTGATGGACCCCTTCGCCCGCATGTATTCGTCGCGAAGTTCGCCGGGGGCGAGCTTGGTCGCGCGGAAAAGCGCGGCCTTCATTTTGCCCGCGAGGAGGCGGCGGCGCTCGTCCTTTTCGTAGGCCTCCGGAGTCATCCGGTACCCCATCGAAATCATCTGGAAGTAGCGGTTTTGGTCGAACTTCCCCTCGGTCTGGAACGCCGGCGTCTGTTCAATGGTCCGAGACAGTTCGAGGTCGCTGATGTAGAGGCCCATGCTCTCGGCGCTTTGTGCGAGGATCTCGTTGACGATCATGTCGCGAAGCATTTCCGCCTTGACCTGCTTGGTTTGGGCTTCCGTGACTTCCTGACCTTGGGCGCGCACGGATTCGAGGTACTGGTTGACGCGAACGCTGAAGCGAAGGTAGGGGATCTTCGTCTTGCCGACCTTGGCGACCGCCGCGGTGGTGTCGAAGTCCGTGAAGAAATAGCCGCCGAGTCCGGCGAAGATTCCGACGAGGAAAATGATGAAGGTCGAAATGATCAGGGTCTGCTTGTAGCGGCGAAAAAATGAAATCATCGGACGGCGGAAGTCTCCTTCTCGGTTTGTTGGGATGCGTCGTCCTCGGCGGGAGCGGCGGCGCCGTTCACCGGGATACGCTCCTCGAGGGCTTCCGGCCCCATCCCGCATTGTCCTTCGAACACGGCGCCCTCTTCGATCAGAAGTTTTTTCGTCCGGATCGCCCCAATGATCCGGCCCCCGGCGATCAACTCGAGCTGTTCGGTCGCGAAGACATCACCGGTGACGCTGCCTCCGACGACCACCCGCTCGGCCCGGATATCGCCCTGGACGCTTCCGCCCTTCCCGATGATCACCGTCTGGGCCTCGTTGATGTTTCCTTCGACCTCGCCTTCGACGCGAAGCGACCCGCGCACCATCATCGTCCCGTTAAAATGCGCCTCGGAACCGACGATCGTGACGACGTCTCTGCCGTCGAATCGGCTCGGATTGTTTTTAGAGAATATCGCCATAGTCGAATCAGCGGGCGTCCGTCGGACGCCGCGGCTGCCCCTCGAGATATTTCAGCGGGTTCACGGGCTTCCCGTTGACCCACACCTCGTAATGCAGGTGAGATCCGGTCGACCGCCCCGTCGTACCCATGTAGGCGATCAACTGACCGCGGACGACCTCGTCGCCCGCGTTGACCACGACCTTGGAGGTATGGCCGTAAAGCGTCGAATAGCCGAAGCCGTGGTCGATCAGAACGACCATCCCGAATCCGCCCCGCCATCCCGCGTAACGGACCGTTCCGTCCGCAGCGGCCGCGATCGGAGTGTCCGGTGAGTTGGCGAGATCGACGCCTTCATGAAATTGTCCGCGGTGCAGGCCGGTACCGCGCTGGAACGGAGAAAAACGATAGCCGAACCCGGAGGTGATCCGGCCGTCGGCAGGATAAATGTCGGGCGTGGAATCGCGCAGATTACGCTGATTGGCGACGTACCAGGCGATCTCTTGATAACTGGCCAGCCTCCTACGTGATTCCTCGCGAAGATGTCGGGCCGTTGCCCGGATTTGGGAATCGGGAACGCGGCTCGGGTTGGACAGCAGCGCACTCAAACCCATCCGCTCCGAAGCGCTCGGACCTCCGAGCCCGGACTCGGATTTCAGAATCTCATCGCGGGCGCCCATCCCCAGCAGGATGCGCAACTGCTTGTCGGTGGCATGCGCCATCTCGAGCATCTCGCGGGACTTTTCCATCTCGTCCGCCATGTAGTGCATCTTGGTGCGGATGACGGTATTGTCCGCCTTCGTGATCCAGTAATCGACGTGCCTCCCTCCTAAGAACCCCGCCCAAATGGTCAACCCGCTCCAAAGAAAGAGACAGAACAGGAGGAAGGCGGCAGAAAGGCGGCCCCGTAGGACCGGGAAGTCGGCATGCGGGATCACCAGCACGGTCACGTGCCGGCTCAAAAGGCGTTGAACGCTCTTAAATACCTTCAAAATAAAGCCTTATCGGAAATTTCCCGACGGGAGTGTCTATTGTATAACACCGTGGCGCGGGAGTGTCAATGACTCTTTCGTTACAGCCCGTCGGAGTGCCGACGCCGACCGGAACATTATACAAAGATCGCCTAGCACGTGTAGTCGACTAAATACCGCCCCCGGCTCTCATAATTCCATATTTTCCTATAAAATATTGCATATCCAATCCATGGCGTATTTCTCTCTCCTTTTTTTGACAAAATGAGGCTGACACCGCAGCACGCTTAGCGTACATTGCGCTACCTCCCCGGACACCGCAGCACGCTTAGCGCACATTGCGCTACCTCCCCGGACACCGCAGCACGCTCAGCGCACATTGCGCTACCTCCCCGGACACCGCAGCACGCTTAGCGCACATTGCGCTACCTCCCCGGACACCGCAGCACGCTCAGCGCACATTGTGTTCCTTCCCCGGTTACCACATCCCCCTGACGACAATCCTGCGCGCGGAAACGCGCTACCGTCGGGAGTAGCGCCGCCGATTCTGAATGAGCCCCTCGCGCTCGAGCTGCATCTTTCGCTCAAACAGCTCCCGAGCGTTCATCGAACTCCTCGGCAGAAGCAACAACTCGCATCCGCAGCCGGCGAAGTAGCGGCGAAGCGTACTCAGCCTGACGTCCTGCCCCGCCTCGATCCTCGCGATTTTCGAATGCGGCAAGCCGGCGAGTTCCGCCAACTGCCGCTGAGTCAGATAGACGCGGTCCCGCATCATTCGAACGATCCCGCCATCCCCGCTTCGAGCGCATTCTTGGGGAGCGGCGGCCGCCGCCCGCAACGCCAATTCGACCGGGTCGTGGGCGACGGACTCCGAGTCCAATATTCGGTTCAACTTTTCCAGCACCAACGATTCATCCGTGTTTTTCATACCGCTTCGTACGAACATCACCCCGTTTCAGTTCCCCCCTGCGAAGTGTGAGGAACGCGCGGGCGCGCGTTCTCGCCCCCTTGACAAATCAAGGTCCGGGGCTAAACTCGGGATATGCCCCTCGAGCGGTCATTTGCCTGTAAAAACAATCCGATCCGATGGATCGCGTTGCCCGCCTGGCTCTTTTTTTGCAGCACGGCGCTAAGGGCGGCGCCGACCGAAATTCCCAAGCTCGAACCCAAGGTCGGCAGCAACCTTCAAGGCGTGTCGCTCGCCCCGGTACAATCGGGACCCGGCTCCTCTCTCGGGAGTGTGGGAGCCCCCACTCTGGACGGCGGCTCGCTGCTCCTGCCGGACGCCCCTGTTCTCGCGCCCGATTTCCAAGCCGTCCCCCTCTCCGCAGCGCCGGCCGCCGGTCCGGCCGCCGCGCCAGCCCTCCCCGCCGCCTCGGCGCCGAAAACTTTCGGACGCCGTCTCCCCGCACCCTCTGCCGCCGATCCGAAATCCAACCCCGCAGCCCCCACCCCCGCGGTCGGATCGAAGGAATTTCAACGGTCCCTGGAGCGCGTCGGAGCGGGCTCCGCGAAATCCCTCGAACTTTCCGGACGCGAACAATCCACCCCGGCAAACGCGATCGAAGCCGGCGTCGTCTCCGCAGCGCTGTTCGACCTGGCCGCCGTCGTCCCAGCCGTTTCGGCCGACGCGGGCGTAGTGCCGGGCGGGCTCGGGGCGGCGCCGACTCCCGCGCAGCGCGGGCTTCAGCCGTTTGCCGGAAACCCGAACCGGGTCGTCATCGAAAAACTTCGCTCCGGACGCGTCGTCTCAGGCCGCGAACGGGGTCCCGCCTCGATTGCCGGCATCGAAACCATTGAATTCGCGGGAACACCGGGCAGCGGAAACTCCGGCGAGACGATTCGCGTCTCCATCGCGGGAGAACCGTGGTTCTTGAAGCGCATCGGAGATTCTCCCGACGCCGAAATCGCCGCCATGACGGCGGAAACACGCGCAATGAACGAGGTCGGCGTCTCGGCGATGCTCCGCGTCGATCCGCTCCTTTCGCGCTCCTACTCCGTCTCCGAGAAGGTGCTTGTTTTCCGCGACGGAAAGCACGTCTTCGTCTTGTCCAAAAGCGTGGACCCATCGCCGGAACAGCCCTCCGGGCGCAAGGAGCTCAGCCCCGCGCAGCGCGCCGACGCGTCGATCGTGCAGTTGGTTCTCGGCTTGAGCGACCTGCACGCGTCGAACGTCCTGCTCCAGAGCGGCGGCGGGGCCGCCATCATCGATTTCGAAAAGCTCTCGCGCTCCCCGATGGGGACGGCCTCGGCGCAGCAAATCGACACGGAAGTCATGATCAAGAACTTCCCGCTCGTCGACCGCTTAAGCCAAAACGATCCGGATCTCTACCGGGCCCGCTTCGAGGAGTGGAAGCGCGATTACGATGCCGGAGGACGCGACCGCATGGACTCGGCGCTGCGGGAATCGGGATGGTCCGCCTCGGACCGTGCCGCCTATCTCTCGGCGGTCGACCGCAACGCCGCCTCGTATCTCGAGCGCCTGCAGCCCTATCTCGAATACGCGAACGGGTGGCACCGCACCATCCAAGCGAACAAGGCTCAAGCGGCGCAGCGCCAGGCTGAAGCCCCTAAAGGCTTCTTCGCGAACCTCTTTGGAGGCGGCGGAAAGAAGGGCTTCGGAACGGCCGCGCGCGGCGTCGACCTCGCGGGCCGCGGGAAGGCGGACGCGCGCGTCGACGCTCTTCTCGCCGCGCTGCGCGGCGCGGGAATCGGCGACGGGGATCTCCTTCATTTCACCGACGCCAACGGGCTCGTCGGCATCCTGTCCTCGGGGAAGCTGTTTCCCTCGGTGGATCCCGCCCGGGGGAGCGCGGGGCCCAGCAACGCCGTCCACGGCGACGGCGCCTATTTCGCGCGCGGACGGGACAACGCGCTGTACCACCTCGATAAAGACGGACGCGCGACGCTCCGCCACACTTTGCGGGAAACCGGCTCCGTTTCCGTCCCGGTC
Organism: Elusimicrobia bacterium CG_4_9_14_3_um_filter_62_55; assembly: GCA_002790095.1. GTDB lineage: Bacteria > Elusimicrobiota > Elusimicrobia > UBA1565 > UBA1565 > UBA1565. The sequence continues at coordinate 16,010 of PFUL01000117.1, forward strand.
GCCCTTCGGGTCAAACCCGGGGCGAAGCTTCGCGTGGGCGCCGAAGGCCCCGATGGGGTTCCCGTGCTCGGACCCGCGACGCTCAACAACGCCGATCTCGCGTTTCTCTATGCCCGGCTCCCGCCCGAAATGAAGAGACGGCTGAGCGCGAAAAATTTCGCGGAGTACGCCGCGCGCCGGAACATCGGCGGCGTTCCGCTCTCGGCGCTCGAACGCTTCGACGCGGCTGCCCGGAAATGGGTTCCGCTCGAATCGTCGTGGCGCGCCCTCAAGCGCGGCTTCGGGTTCGGCGCTCCTTCGGGCCGGGGTGACGCGGATCCCGCCTCGCTCGGCTGGAGCGACTGGGCGTCTTGGAAATTCGCCGGCGCGCTGGAACGTGCGGGACGCCTCGCGTCGGCCGCGGCCCGCTACGAGGCGCTCGACCTTCTTTCCGAGGCGGCGCGCGCCTACGACGCGGCGAAGCTTCCCGCGGAGGCCGCCCGGGTGTTCTACGCTGATTACGGCCGCTCCGGCCGCTTCCGCAGCCTGCTCGAGGCGGAAAGCCGTCTCAAACGCTTGGTGTACGGCGGCGGCGGACTCGCCGCCCGGGCGGAAGACAAAGCCCTGCTCGCGCGCGTCCGGAGCGCGGTGCGCACGGTCGCCGAGGCGGAAACCGAACGCCTCGCGGCGAACGCCGAACTCGAACTCGCCGAAGGGCGGACCGCGCGGGCCGCCGAGAGCCTGCGAAACGCGTCGGAAATGGCGGCGCATTTCAGCTTCGAACGACGGCGCGCGCTGAGCGAACAGACCGCGGAGCCCCCGCGCGAAGCCCCTCCCGCGGCGCGAACGCAGGGCCGCGGCCTGAGCCCCGAGGAGATTCCCGACGGCCTGCTCGGGGAGAAGGCGATGGAAAGCTTTTTCAGCGAACGATTGGTTGCCGCGCGGGAAAAGACGGCCGCGACTTTAGCCTCGCTGCAGCGGGGCGTGGAAGACGGCATCGTTTTTTTCGGGGACAATCAAGGGAAAACCGACGCGATCGAAAACGCACGCCGCCTGAAGGAACGCTTCGACCGGGCCGGGGAACGCGTCCTGATCGTCTCGGGACACGGGGGGCCGCTCGTCGAAGGTCAGAAGATGAAGGGGACGCATCTGCTCGACGCGAACGGGAGGAACGCGGCCTGGTTCCCCGACAACGCTTGGGGCGGCCTGGAATTGCTGGATGTCCTGCGCCGCATCGGCGTGTCCTTGACCGGCTACCAAAAGATCGTCTTCGCCGCCTGCCACGGGGGAAGCGCCTGCGGCGTTTCCGAGGCGGTCGACGTCCCGGTGCTGGGAACCGACCGGGACGGCTGGCTGCATTATTCGTCGAACCTGGTCGTCAATCCGGAAAACGGACGCAATTACGGCATGTTCCTGCGCGATGAGGAGGCGACGAAGCTTTACCGCCGCGGACGGGAAGACTCTTTCGAGACTCCGCTTCAAGAATGATGAAACAAACCATCACCGCCCTCTTGGCGCTGTCGCTCGGCGCGCATCCCGTCCTCGCGGGGCCGATGGAAGTGCCCAAGCTCAATCCGAAAGTCGGCACGGGTCTGCCGGCGGCTGGAGCTCCCGCCGTATCGTCCCCCGACAACGGCTCCGCGGACGCGGCCGTCGTCCCGACGCTTGGGGGCGGCTCGCTGATCGTTCCCGACGCCGTCATTGAAGGAAGCGCGCGGCGTCTCGCCTCGGTTTCGGCGGGCGCAGCGGTCAAGTCCCCCGCGCCGCCCTCGGCCCCGCTGCCTTCCGCCGCCCCCTCCCCTCTGGTTCCGACACGCCGACCGATAACGGCGCCGGCCGCCGCCGCGGAAAAGGCGGACGCGCCCGCGGATCCCGAGATGCCGCAGGTCGGGTCCGAGCGGATGCGCGAAGCCCTCGAGTCCCTCACCGACGGGAACGCGAAAATCCGGGAGACGGTCTCCCGTGAGAACCCGTCGGCCGACGATTTACGGCAGGCCGGCATCACCGGCTCGGCGATCTTCGACGGATCCGGGAATCGGGCGCAGGCGCTTTCAACCCCGGAAACGGCACCGCAGGCGCCCCGGCGCCGGAACACCGCTGCGGCGGGACTCCTCCCCCCGCTCGCCGCTAGTGAATCCGCAAGGCCGGAACCGGACTCCCCGGCCCGGGACGCGTCGCATTCGACCGCGCATTCGCGCTTGAGCAGGTTCTTCGGGAAGGCCGTCTACTACATGACCGCCGGCTCCTACGGCGTGATTCCACGGACCTTCGGCAAAACCGTCGCCGGAGAACCGCTGGTCGTTTTAGAGCGGCGGGCGGTACCCTTCTCGCGCCTGCTGCCTCGGAAGCTCCGTCACGCGCTGTTTGGAAGACACTGGATTTCAATCGCCGTCAACGCCGCCCCGGATTTTGCGGCGAAGAGGGAACTGCTTCGGGCGTTCCAATCACTCGGGGAAGAGCGGACGCTTGATGAACTCCAGTCGGGCTGGGCCGGCGGCGTCGCGGGATACCGGGCGATCACCGCGAATCCCGCGCTGCTCTCCCTGGCCGCCCGCAATAGAGACTCCGGCTGGAAGGTGCTCGACTACCGCTCGGAAGCGACGCTCGGCGACCGTTTGCAGCAATGGCTGCAGCACCCGGTAGACTCGCCGGCGATCGCGGCCCGCGCGCTGTGGGCGAAACTCCGCGGGCGCGCTCCGCCCGCGGACCCGCGGAGAATCCTGACCTGGGAAGATCCCGACCCGGAACCGGCGGACCGCCTCCCGCTGTACCTGCTGAAGCTCCCGCTGCGTTTCGCCGGATCGGTGCTCCGGGAGGCCTTCGGGGACACGGCGGCGGTCGGGTACACGGTGCGGGGTTTGGCCTCGATTTTCGCGTTTCACGCTTCCCCGAAACGAATTCTCTCGCGCGCGAACGCAATTGCGTTTCAGGATCCCTCACGCGTCCTCGGAGTCTTCGACGACAAGGAAATCGAATGCCAAACCGCGTCCGATTGCGCGGTACGCGCGACCTACAATCATCCCCTTTCCGAACCGATCCGCCGCGCGATGGACTACCCCGCGTTCCTGAACTTCGCCGAGGCCGCGGTAAACACCCCCCTGCGCGCGACCGGGACCTCGCTGGACCGGCGGCGCGCCTACATGGATCTTCTCGGTTTTGAAAACGGAGACATGCACGGCGTCGCCGAGGAACAGGAGCTCCTCAGCGCGCTCAAGGACGACGGCCCGATGTTCGGCCGGCTGCACTTCCAGGGTTCGCGACTCGGAGGCCTGATCACCTTCCAAGGCTGGAATCCCTCGAGTTCGCATCTGATCGTGATCAACGGGGCGATCCGCGAGAACGGAATCGCGTGGATGCGGCACGCGGCGCTCGCCGCAGGCCTGCCGCGAACGGCGTGGGAATTGCTGAAGAACCCGTTGGGGACGCTCCGCCGCCTGCGAGACGACGGGGTGTGGACCTTCGTCATCACCGATTCCAATTTCCGCGTTCCGCAGCGATACACCTACCGGCAGTTGGAATCGATGGGTCTCGCCATCGGGACGCTCAAGCGCAAGACCACCTGGCAGGAAGGCGTCGGGTTTCGACCGCTCACGCCGGTGGAAATCGGGCGCAGGATCGATAATGCCGTCGCACGCTACTCAGGCGTGCGCGTCCCGCAAAGGCAAGGCCTGTCGGATTTCCTTAGGCGCGCCTTCGTCGGCGCGCGCTGGCGCGCGCTTCCCTCCGACGCACCCGTTCTGGTTCCCGCGGCGAGACGCATCGAACTCGAGCTCGGCGGACGCCCGTGGGAAGGCGGGAAGCTTCTGGAAATTCTGGCGGTCGACATCGCGAAGAGGCGCTTCGACAGTCTCCGCGGCGAGCCGGAACTCGACGCCGACGGCGTGACGCATGTGCTCGTCGACCCGCTCAACCCGGGTCAGTTCCGCGCTCTCAAGCGGGACGGCGGGGAATTCGTTCTCGGTCGCGGAAACCCGGGCCGCTTCCTGCTGACGCAGAGGGTTTCCCGTTATCACCTATCGATCATTCCGATGGGAGACAGCTTCATTATCGAGGACCGTAATTCCTCCAACGGCACGCGCATCGCGCGCGTTCGTTTTAAACCGTTGGACTCGGGGACTTAGGGCGATATTTGAGCGCTTCGGCCACGACAGAGTCAATTACAATATGCAAGTACAACTTTCAGATTGTAAACAACGGATCCCGGTCAATTTTAATCGCCCCGTTTCCCTTCCCGTCCCGCCGATTTCCTATTGAAAATAGGCGAATCGAAGGCTACGCTCCAAAGGGAGGTGGCAGTACCGCCCCTTGGGACGGAGGACGCCGACATGAACCCAAAAAACCCCCTCAACCCGCTTTACCGGGCGAGCGCCTTGCTCGCCCTTCTTCTCGCCCTCCCTATTAAGGGAGCCGCGGCCCCGACCGAAATCAAGGTCAACACCGCGCTCGGGGAGGGCGTCAAACCGGTTGTCGTTCAAACCGGACAGCAAAACTCCGGGGGACTTTCCAACACCGTTGTCCCGACGCTCGGAGGCGGCGTTCTCCCCGGGGTCGATGCCGCGCTTCTCGAGCCCGGCATCGGCGCTCCGGCCGAAGCCGCGCGGGTTTCGCCCCGCGCCGCGGCGGCGCAGCCTGGAGTTTCCCCGATCGACGCCGCCGCGCCCGCCGGCGTCGCGCGGGATCAAGTACGGGTAGTTCCGGCAAGCCGTCTTCCCGCCGCCTCCGCGTCTAAAGAAGCGTCCGCAAAGGGCGCCGCGCCCGCTCCCGCGGTCGGAAACGCCGCGTTTCAGCAAGGCCTGCAGCGGGTGCAAAACGGCGCCTCCGATATCGGCGCCGCGCTCAGAAAGAAAGTCTCCGACCCCAACGCCGTCGTTGAAGCCTCCGTCGTCGGCGGCGCACTCTTCGACGGCACGGGACGCCGCAGCGCCGCAAATTTCGCCGATCAATCGGTCGGCGCGGACGGCCGCCGCGGCCCGCCGCGCGGATTCGGAGGAACCGCCGGAAACGGCAGCGGGCGCCGCTTCCAAAGCGCTCTCGTCCGCCTCGGCGTCCCCCGCGCTGCCGTGCAAAGACTCTCGGGCTTGATGGTCGGCTGGCATCCGGGCGATCAAAGCGGCGTCTATCACGGCCTGCCGCACTCGTTCGCCGTCGCCGACATGCTGGCTCAGATTCTCGACGGTCCCGAAGGGGCGCGCTATGCGACGGGGGAAAAAGTCGAACTGCTGCTGGCCGCGGCGCTTCACGACGTCGATCCCGAGCGCGAGTCCGGCAAACCCGCGCGCGTCGCGGCGACACTGGAATATCTCGCAGACAACGACGCGGCCCGCGGTTTGGTCGCGGAATTCGAACCCTACGGAGCGTCGCTCGAACGCGTCCAGACGCTGATAAAATTCACCGACTTCAACATGGACGCCGCCGCGATGGCGCAAATCAAGCGCGACGCCGCGGCGATGGCCGTCGAACATTTCTCGAATGATCCCGCACGCGGGGCAAAACGGGGAGAGCTCCTCGCCTACGTCGATAAGAGCGCGATGTACACCGGTTCGTTCGCGTTCGCCCGCGATGCGGTGATCGGGCTCGCGAACGAAATCGGGGCGCCGAAGGAAGCGATCCTGCGGGGAACTCCGGGGTTCCTCAAGGGCCTGATCTGGCAGGGAGAACCGCGCGCGAGCGCCCATCATCCTCTTTTCGAACGCCTCCCGGCCGAACTCCGCGAGAATTTCCTGGAAGTCTATGGGCGCTTCGAGCGGGAAGCCTCACTCGACGGGGCATCCGCTCCTGACCGCGACGAAGACGCAAAGGGAGAACTGAGTGCGTCTCTGGAAGCCGCCATCGACGCCGTGCAGGGCGGCCTGCGCCGGGCGCTCGGCGTCGCCCGCTCCGTTAACCCGATTGCCGGTCGCTCGGCGGCCGATTCCCGCGCGCCTCCGGCGTTCGCCGCCGCACTCGAGGAGGCGGGCGTCCCCCGTCCGCTGACCGGACGCCTGACCGGTCTTTTGTTGGGCTGGCATCCGGGCGACCAGGGGAAGGTCTACCACGGCGTCCCACACACCTTCCGGGTCGCCGATACCGCCGCCGAAATCCTAAAGGGTTCTCTCGGCCGGGCGGCGACGAAGGAAGAACGCGTTCTGATGCTGCTGGCCGCGGCTCTTCACGACGTCGATCCGACCCGCGCGCCGGGCTCCCCCGCCCGCGTGGCGGCGACGCTTGAGTTCCTGCGCGAGGATCCGTCCGCGCGGCGCCTTGTCGAGGACTTCGCCCCGTACGGCGCCAACGCGCAGCGGCTCGCCGCTTTGATCAAGTTCACCGACTTCAGCATGGACCCCTCGGCGATGGCGCAGATTCAACGCGACGCCGCCTCCATGGCCGAGGCCCACTTCGCGGACCCGGCGCGCGGTCGGGTCCTTGGCAGGGCGCTCGCCTACGCCGACAAAACCGCGATGTACGTGGATACCGTCGAGTTCGCCGAGAAATCGGTGCGGGGTCTTGCCGCCGAGATCGGAGCGCCGGAGGAAGCGATCCTTGCCGGGACCGCGGGATTCTTGCGGGGATTGATCTACGCGGATCAATCGGAAACGAAGTTCGCGCCGGAATTCTCTCTACTCCCGAAAGACCTGCAAGAGAATTTCCTGCGCACGTACGCGCACTTTAAGACGCTCGCGCCCAAGTCCGCACCGACCAAGGACGGCGTCACGACGCGCGGTCCCCCCTCGTCCCCGGACAAGGTCTCCCGCGCCGTCGAAGCCGTTCGACGCTACACGCGAAGCATCGCCGCGGGATTAACCCTCTCCGACAAGCAGCGCTACGGCCTGATGGAAATGGCCCTCGAAGAGCAGCGAATCTCCAAGAACGATCCGCTCTGGGCCCAAGTGGAAGCCCAGCTTTTCCCGGAACGCGCCGAGCGCAATTCAGCCGCGCGCCAAGCGATCGCCGCACAATTTAAAAACCACGCCCCGCTGATCATCGAGTTGGCCGAGAAGTTCGGGAAGACGACGCGGGAAGTCGAGGCGATCATCAAGAGTCAACCCGAGGTCGCGCGCCTGCTCTCCGGCAAGGTACCCGAAGCGCAAGCGCGCACGCAATTGAGCTTCGCCCTCCAGCGAGACCGCGTGCGGGCGATGACCTCCCGCTTCCCGGACAACGAGCAGGGCCGCTTCCTGCGCGAACTCGGGGAAACGATTCTAACCCCCGGTGGAAAATCCATCGAGGAGATCGTCCGTTCCGGCGCGTTCGCCTACGTCTCGTTTCGCGGGCGCAGCGTCGCGTCGACCGCGGTGGGACGGGATCCCGACGTTCAATCCTCCGACTATGTCTTTTACGTCCTGCTTGAAGCCGACGGGCGCTGGACGGTCAACGGCTACCGCAAGAACAATTCGCGCCTCGAAGGATCCGATCGTGAGTGGATCGCCGTGCTTGAGAACTGGTTGAAATCCGGACTCTGGGACGCCGTTCAATTCAGTCCGCGCCCGTCGTAAGCACCAACTTCCCGGTGGTGGTCCCGGATTCGAGCGCGCGATGCGCGTCGGCGGCGCGCTCCATCGGGAACGCCGTCGTCGAACCGGGTCGAAGCTTCCCGTCCGCGACCCAGCCGAGAAGGTCCTTCATCCCGACCCGGGCAAGTTCCCGGTCGCCGAACAAAAAAATCACGTTGAAGCCCATCACGGCCCGGTTCGACGAGGTCATCTCGAACGGGGAAAATTTCGGCACGCGCAGATAATTGAAGCCCAACCGGAACAGGCTCGGATTCTGATTGCCGCGGGGCATGATCTCGGCGAACCCGTAGACGACGAGACGCCCTCCCGCTTTGAGCCGACGGTAGCCCGGGCGCGGCGTGCTCACGCCGTTCGCGTCGAAGATCGCGTCGAACCCTTTCGGCGCGATCCGGTCCGCGTCCTCCCAGAGCCTCCCCCGCGAGCGGACGATCACCGCGTCGGCGCCGAGCGCGACGCAGGCGTCGGCCTTCTCCTGGGATCCGACGACGCCGATCGCGCGGCACCCGGCGATTTTCGCCAATCGCACGAACGCCGAGCCGGCGCCGCCGGCCGCCGAGTGAATCAGCACCGTCTCCCCCGCTTCGACCTTCGCGGCCCGGTGTAGGCCGTAATAGGCGGTGAAGTGAACCGCCGGAAACGCCGCGGCCTCCTCGAACGACCACCCCTCGGGGATAGGCCACAACCGCCAAGGCTCGACGATTTGCGTATCCGCGTAACCGCCGAAGCGCGTGATCCCGAACACGCGGTCCCCTTCGCAAAATCCTTCGGCCCCAACGCCGAGCGCGTCCACGACCCCGGAGAACTCGAAGCCCGGACTCATGGGATAAAGTCCTTCCGCCGCCTTATAATGCCCCATGCGCACCATGCAGTCGGCGTAATTAACTCCGGCCGCGCGAACGCGGACGCGGACCTGACCCGGTCCGGGGTCCGGGTCGGCCTCTTCCACCCAGCGCAAAGCCTCGTGACCGCCCGGTTCCGTGATCAAAATGCGCTTCACTCTGAGATTCTAACAAACATGCTAGAATCGTCGGATGGCAAACGGCGCCCGCGATCTACGTAGGGAATTCCTCGACTATTTCGATCACAAGGCCCACCACGTTCAGGCCTCCAGCCCCCTCATTCCGCAAGGGGATCCTTCCTTGCTGTTCACCGCGGCCGGCATGGTTCCCTTCAAGCCCTACTTTCTCGGCGTCAAAACCGGCACGGACCGAGCCACCTCGGCGCAAAAATGCTTCCGCACCACGGACATCGACAATGTCGGCCTGACCGTTCGCCACCTCACTTTTTTCGAAATGCTCGGTAATTTTTCCTTCGGGGACTACTTCAAGGAAGAGGCGATCGCCTTCGCCTGGGATTTTCTGACGAAGAAGATCGGGCTCGACCCGAAGCGGCTGCATCCGTCGGTGTTCCGGGATGACGCGGAGGGCGAGGCGCTCTGGAAGAAGATCGCGCAAAATCCCGTCACGCGCCTTGATGAGAAGGACAACTTCTGGGCGATGGGAGAGACAGGGCCGTGCGGCCCCTGCTCCGAGATTTACTACGACTTCGGCCCCGGCTTCGGCGACGGACCTGAGGACACGGTCGGCGGCGACGGAGACCGCTACATCGAATTGTGGAATCTCGTCTTCATGCAGTTCGACCGTCAGCCCGGAGGGGCTCTGAAGCCGCTCCCCAAGAAAAACATCGACACGGGGATGGGCCTCGAACGCCTCACGATGGTCGTCGAGGACAAGAAGACCCCCTTTCATACCAGCCTGTTTCTTCCGATACGGGACGCCGTCGTTTCCCGGCTCGATCCGGACCCGAAGGACCGCAACACCGAACTCGGCCTGCGCATCATTTCCGATCACACGCGGGCGGCGGTGATGCTCGCGTTCGAAGGGATCATCCCTTCCAACGTGGAGCGCGGCTACGTGCTGCGGCGCCTCATCCGCCGCGCCTCGCGCTACGCGCGCCTGCTCGGAGCCAAGGAACCGTTTCTGCAGTCGCTCGTCGCGTCCGCCCTCGACATTTACGATGTCCAATACCCGGAATTGCGCGCCGCACGCCGGCAGATCGAGGACACTTTGCGCGCCGAAGAGGAGCGCTTCTTCGAAACGCTCGAGCGCGGCGAAAAGGAACTAGCGGATTTGCTCGGGAGTTCCACGAAAACGCTTTCCGGCGCCGAGGCCTTCAAGCTCTACGACACCTACGGATTCCCGCTGGAACTGACGCGGGAGATCTGCATCGCGAGGGGAGTGTCCGTCGACGAGACGGGATTTAAGTCGGCGCAGGAAAAGGCGGTCGAAGTCGCCCGCTCCGGATGGAAGGGTTCGGGGCAGGCGTCGAAAGCGGTCTACGACACGCTGCTGCAGGATACGCCCGGCCTCCGCACGGATTTCGTCGGCTACGGCCACCTCGAAAAGGAAACCCGCATCGCCGCGATCCTGCCGGCGCGGGAAGGCTCCGATCCGGGAGAACTCGCGCCCGGCGACCAGGGCGAGATCGTTCTGAAGGAAACCCCCTTTTATCCCGAGGGCGGCGGACAGGTCGGGGACTCCGGAGCGCTCTACGACGACGTCAAGGACGACCGCCTCCTCGCGCAAGTCCATGACACGCAAAAGCCGCGGCCCGGACTGATCGTCCACCGCGTCACCGCGCACCGCACGCTCCGCCTCAACATGCGGGTGCGCGCGAGGGTCGACGCCCAACGCCGTCGGACCACCGCGTACCACCATACCGCCACCCATCTTCTGAATGAAGCGCTGAAACGCGTGTTGGGGCCCACCGTGCGCCAGGCCGGTTCCCTCGTCGCCCCGGACCGCCTGCGCTACGACTTCACGCACGGCAAGCCGGTGTCCTCCGAGGAACTGTTGCAGGTCGAAGCGATCGTCAACGAGGCGATCGCCGCGGACTATCCTGTCTCCCCGAAGGTCCAAAGCGCCGACCAGATCGAAGCGCTCGGAGCGACGACCTTGCTCGGCGAGGATTACGGGGATAAACCGCGCTTTCTCTTGATCGGCACAAAAGGGTGGGACGATCCGAAAGATCGCTTCAGCCTGGAACTCTGCGGCGGAACGCATGTGGAGAACACCGGCGAGATTCAGCGTTTTAAAATCGTCAAAGAAAGCTCGGTCGCCGCCGGAATCCGCCGCATCGAGGCCGTCGCCGGACCGGCCCTCGAGGATCTGCAGCGCGCGGAGGAAGAAAAGATCCGCGAAGAACTCCGAGAGGCGATTCATAATTTTATCGTCATCACCTCAAAAATCCAGTCGGTGACCGGAAAACCGTACCGCGACGTTCTGCGCGACATCCCCGACGCGGATTCCTCTCCGCTCGAAGCCATCCGCAGAGTGCTTCCGGAACTGCGCGATCGGGAAAAGAAGATTTCCAACGAACTCGCGCAGGCGAAGCGTTCGAAACTGATGCAGCAGGCGGATTTGGGGAAGGTCGTCCTCGAACTCGGCCATCTCAAACTCGCCGTTCAGAAATTCGACGGCACCGAGGCGCAGGCCCTGCGCGGCCTCGCCGACAAGTTCAAACGGGAACTCGGCACCGGGGTGGTCTTTCTCGGTTCGTCGGACCACAAGCGCCTGTCCTTCGTCGTCGGCGTCACGCAGGATCTGATCGGCAAAGGGGTCGACGCCTCCGCGATCGCGAAAGCGATCTCCGAAAAGCAGAACGGCCGCGGCGGCGGGCGCCGGGATTTCGCCCAAGGCGGCGGCCCCGATTACGACTGGGACGAACTCGTCGAAATCGTCAAGAAACTCGTACAAAAGCCCTGAGCGCCCGCCTCCGGCATCCGTATTTCCCGCACTTCCCTTCGCTCTTGCGTTGAGTTAAACTGGAGTCGTATCGGCGGATGCGCGCGATGCAAGGAGGCACTCCATGAAACGGTACTGGATCGCGGCGGCCCTTTTGGCCGCCGGCAGCGTCGGATTCGCTCGAGCCCAAGAGGACCCGGGCATGGGCAGGCATTCGGGGATGGGCAGGCATTCCGGGATGGGCAGGCATTCCGGGATGGGCAGGCATTCCGGGATGGGCAGGCATTCCGGGATGGGCATGCATTCCGGGATGGGCAGGCATTCCGGGATGGGCAGGCATTCCGGGATGGGCATGCATTCCGGGATGGGCATGCATTCGGGAATGGACGACGGAACGCCTTTCGGCTTCTTCGGCAGGGGCCCTCGTGAGGACGGTCTCGAGAGCATCGTGATGCACCGCGGGAACATGCTCCTGATGGCCGCCGCCCCCCTAAAACTTACCGACGCGCAGAGGGACAAGGTTAAGGACGCGATGCGCTCGGCCAAGAAGCAGGTCAACACGTTGAAGGCCGAGGTCGAGAACATCGGCATCGACATTCGAGCGGCCTTGCAGGGAGACGACGCCGACTCCGGGAAACTCAAAAAGCTCGTCGATCAAAAATACGCGGCCAAGGCCAAGATCGCGAAAACGCTGATCGACGCCCATGCCGCCATCGACGCGACCCTCACGAAGGAGCAGAAAGAAGACATCCGCAATCATCGGATGGGCTTCGACCGCGATGAGGAAGAGGACGGTGAGGAGGATGAAGAAGAGGAAGGCGGGCGCTGATCAGCGTCCGAACAGACCTTTCAGCGACTTGAGGCCCTGTTTCGCCGCGTCGGTCGCGGCGCCGCTGGCGTTGAACGCGACGCGCTTGCCGGCGCCGATGACCGACGCGAGCAGCGGCTTCAGGACGGTTTTTGCGGCCTGATCGGGGGTCGTTCCCTCCTTCCCTCCGATGTCCCGCAGCATCAGCGCCGGAAGCGGCGCGGAAAGCGATTGTCCCTGCAGCAGCGTCGACTTCATCCCAAGCCGCAACTCCCCGTGCAGGAAGTCAAAGCGCTTGATTCGAACCTTCACCGGCTTCAACGGAGTTTCAGCGGTCTTGCCGGAGTCCGCGGCGGCCGGACCCGTGAATTTCTCCACGTTGGCGAGGATCGCCGCTATGTTGCTCCCCTTCAGCCCCGCCTCGTAGGTGACGCGGGGCCCCTCGATGTAGATCGCGTCGATCACGATGACCTGCGAGAGCAGCGACTTGGGATCTATCGCGATGCGGACCGTATCCAGTTCGAAGGCGGAGGGAGTCGTGAATCCGGGAGGATTTCCCACGACGAATCCGCGCAGTTCCCCCTTTCCGGAGAACGGAGAGAGGCGCACGGCCTTCAGCGTCACGGGCGCGCCGACGACCCGCGGCGCGAAGCCTTCAACCGCGCTTTTCACCATCCCGTTGATGCGCAGCGACATCACGAGAACTGCGACGGCGGCCAGCGCCGCCAGCCCGCCCAACCCGAATACGATCTTTTTCATGGGGAAAAATTTGCGCCCATCAGGACTCGAACCTGAATCTACAGCTCCGGAGGCTGTTGTGATATCCGTTTCACTATGGGCGCGACAGAAAGGATTCTACCAAATCAAAGGCGGACGAGAAGAGGGAGAAACAGATGACGCGCATCGGCACCGAAATGCGAAGACGCCTGATTTCCTGGGTCGTAGCGAAAAAACCGTTTAAAGCCCAAGCATCAATACAGTAAGGAGACGCGTCCCCATGCCTGGGCTGCATCCTGGCGTTTCTCTACCGAGGTGATGTTTCTCTCCCCATGGAAACTATCGACATCATATTTCTCAATGCCGATACTCACGCGCGTAAAGCGCGTCGCGTCGTAGCTCAAAGAAGCGTTCAGATTGAGACCGCGGCCGAATGTCGCCGCAACCGATGGAGATAGTCCTGGCAACAACAGATCGGACTGGCGATAACCCAACGTATACTCCTGTCCGGAACCGCCGGACATGCCGATAAATTCAATCGCGAACGGGAAGAGTACTTTTTCATTGAGACGGTATGCGGAAGCGGCACGGAAACTAATCCCTTGGCTCGTTAGGTAGTTCGTAACGATTGGGAGATAGACGCCTTTTACCGAAAACGCGTTCACCCGGGTTTCTCCCTTACCCACAAAATCCCAGATACCCTTCATGTAGGCCCACGTCGCCGCGCTGCCGACGAACGAGATCATGTTGGCGCGTTCCATGTCGGGGACGCTGATGGAGAGTCCCTTATTACCGTAAATCCTCGATAGGCTGTGCAAATCCGAATTATTTGGGGTGTCATTGGTAAGGTTGTAATAGTTTGAGGAAAGCAGTCCCGCGGTATAAGGCACCCATTCGTAAACATGTCCGTGTCCGTCCAACAGCCGATCCGCTAAATCCCCCGCGAAACGCATTTCGTTATTAACGCCGGCAGAATGGAATACAACTCCCCAATCGGTCGAAAGGGATTGTTCACTACTGGGGGTAAACGCGAACGGGCCTGAGGCGACATAGCGCGAATCGACTGGGGGAATGAAGCGCCGATCGCCGTGGCGGAACTGAACGGAAGCATCTCCGAAAATATTCACAAATCGTTTTGAGAGAAATCCGATAAAATTCGAGGCAGCGGGGTCGAACTGAGGATCTAGTCCTACCGCGTAAGCGCGGCTGAAATGACCGAATTCATGATAGGGGGTCATAAAACCATCAACGCTTAAAGTGAATCCGGCCGCAGAACCGGCGATAAGGGTGAGACCATTGCCCAGCGCCGAATCCGTAAAATGCAGTTTATCGAAGAGAAAGCTTTGGGCGTCGACCCATTCCACTCCCAGAGCGGAGAAGGCCCGATTGGAATTCGCGCTCGTGAGGTAGCCGCTGTCAATAGAGAGAGTCCGGACATGTCCGTCGAGAGCGGAAGCCCCCGAACCCAAAAGGATAAGCGCAGTCCAGAGTCCAAGAAGTTTCTGCAGACGGGCGATAGTACTCGCTTTTAACAAGGGAAAGCCTCCATAAAGGAACTGATTCGCGTATTAATTACCATATTCCCAGAAACTAGATCGACCCTTCGGCGTAATATTGACCACCGTAATAATTCATTAGAACCGAACCGTGATGCCAGGGGAGGCGATGCGCCGAGACGCCGCGTCGTCCGTATAGGCGTCGCTGAGGGGTTCCAGCGTATTCCGGGAGAGCCAGCGCAGGCGCGGTTTCCCGCCGATCTCCGCAATTTCCAGGCGGGCGCCCTGCCGGGTCGAACCGCCGGGAGGGCCGCGGGGGGCGTTGCCCCCTTCGGGGACCTGCGCGCGCCAAAGACGTTCCAACAGCTCAACGCGGGCTTCCACCGTCACCCCCATGTTCAGCAGCCAGCCGATGTTGATCGCAAACTCCCCGGTCTGGGCGTCGGTCCCCACCAGCGCCTGCCCGGTCGTCAGGACGGGAAAAGTCCCGGTCTCGGCGCTCAGGCGCTCAACGGCCTCGAGCATTCGGGGATCAACCGTCGCGTAGAAGAAGGGATCTTCCTGTAGGCGCCGGAGAAAGGCGTCGCGAACGCCGAACACTTTTTTTCCGACCGCCGTGTTGTGCGCGAACAGCCGGTCCCGCCAGCGGGCCGTCACCTCGTACGCGTCTCCCGCGCGCATGCCGCCGATCGCGCCGACGGTCGCCGCGAAGCGCGAAAGAAAGGACATCGTTCGCCCGATCGGACGCCCCTCCCCGAACAGCCGTCCCGAGGAGGACACCTGCGCGGTCAGGGTCTGCGCCATGCTCAGAAAACCGAAATCGGACCATTGCCCGCTCAGCCACCACTGGGCGAGATCGCCGGCGGGACGCAGGCGCAGATGGGTCAGCACGTAGTTCGCGAACACGACGTCGGCGCTTTGGCGCAGCGGACCGTGCTGAAGGGGATCGTCGAGGTCGATGTAGACGGGTTCGATCCAACGGGAGAGCCCCGCGCGGAGCCGGTACACCTTCGGCGACGCCGTCGGTGTGAAGCGTCCGCGCCGCATCTCTGCGCGAAGCCGCACCGACGCCGTCTCCGGAATCTTGTACGCGCCGCCCGCGGGATCGACGTAGAACCCCATCGCCACGGAGACCAGGCTTAGGAAGCTCTTATCGAAGGCCCGGATCTTCACGCGCCAGGCGTCGGGATCTTCGCCGGCCCGCCTCAATTCTTCATCGACGACGATCGCGAGCGTATAAGGCTCTGCGCCGTACGCCGCGCCGACGGAATCAAGCTTCAGTTCGCGCGTCCCCGCCCGAACCTTCTCCGCGATCCGCGCGGACAAGTAGCGGCGGAAATCCTGCTCCCAGACATCGTTGTCCCGAAAGAGATAGGTCCAGGTC
This sequence comes from Elusimicrobia bacterium CG_4_9_14_3_um_filter_62_55, assembly GCA_002790095.1. Taxonomy (GTDB): domain Bacteria; phylum Elusimicrobiota; class Elusimicrobia; order UBA1565; family UBA1565; genus UBA1565. The sequence continues at coordinate 31,627 of PFUL01000117.1, forward strand.
TCGGAGCGAAGGGAACTTCCGCGCGCGATCAGCCGCGCGAGCTTGCTTCGGGCCTCCTTTCCGTCTTGAGAAAGCCAAATCTCCAGACGCTTCAGCCGCCCCTGTTCCGAGAGATCGGCCGCACCGACGTCGAAGAAATTTCCAAACCCGCGGATGAAACCATCGCGCAGCAGGGCTTTTGTGTTCGAGTCCGCGGACAAAGCCCCCGCGAACGGGGTATTCGAGAGTCCCGCTTCCAACGCCGCGTACTCGTCGGGGTTTTCCGAAAACGCTCGGTCAAAGAGCTTCGAGAGAAGCGCCGTCGAGTCCTTGCCGCCCCGTTCGGGGGCCGCCCCGGGTTCATCGGCGCCGTTGAACCCGTCAAAGCGATCCTGCAGCGCGCGCAATCGTTTTCCGAGCGCCTTCGCTCCCTGAGCAGGAGTCTTGACCACGCCGGCGGAGGCCTTCGCGGACGACGGCTGCGCAGTAGGCCCCGCCACGAGCGCGGACGGCGCCGCGGGAGTCGCCGAAGCGATCGCCCCGTCGGGGGATTGCAGCGACGCCGGAACCAAGGACGGCAGAGACCCCGTGAACGCCAAGGACGGGGCGCCGACGGGCCGCGAGAGGGAGGAGGAAACCGCGGAAAGGGGAACGATGGCCGTGGGGAGCGTTCCCGAGCGTCCCGCGGGGGCGGACAGCACGCGCGCGGCATCCGCCGGGATCGCGGACCCGGCGAAAAAAACGGCGGCGACCAGAGCGCGAAGCACCCTCATCCTCATGAAGGTAAACGAATTGCAAATCCCGCAAAGGTGCCTAACGGCCCTATTTTGAAGGCCAAAAAGACCTGTTATTGTCTGGGCCTTTCGAATCAATTTCTAAAATAGACCCTTGACGAAAAACAATCCTGCGGCATTCTATGGATTATGGCCAAATCCCTCATGAACCCCCGAAAAGCCGGCTGGACCTTCGTTCTGAAATTCAAAATCTGCCGCGGCGATCGTTCAATCGAAGCGATCAAGGTCCTGAACACGCCCGCCTGGGGACCCGCGGTGCTGGCGTCTCTATTTGTGGTGGGGGCGCTCGGCGTTTTCGGCGTCGCGACCGCGCGGCGAGGCGCAGATCCGAGCCGGCCGGTCCTCACGGCGGGGATGATCCCGGAGGCGGAACCGGTCGCCCCCGTGCCGACCCTAGGCGAGGAACTGCACCACGCGGTTCCGACCCGCGGCGGAGAGGACGCCGCGCGCGACGTGATCACGCCGCTTAACGTGCGGGACCCCTCCGCTCTGGTGATGGGTCCCGCGCGCTATTAATTGTAGAGGCGGACGTGAAAGTGTCCGCCGTGATTGGGCTCAACATTGAGCACGCGCGAAGCTTCCCGGTATAAGGACGGATCGTTCTTGCGGGCGTAGGCGAGCAGCTTGTTCCGGTTGCTCTGGCTGGTGAAGACGAATTGCACCGGAGAGCCGCGGCGATCGGAAACGCGATACTGTAGAATCCCCCTCAACACCAGCCAATTGCGCTCCGTATCGAAAGCGTACACCTGCTCGCGCCAACGCTTGCTCCCCTTTTTACGCCAAACGGTGCCGGCGGGTTTGAAGAAATTTCTAATGTCGGCGTCGAGACCGATCCGGTGGGAGCTGTGCCCGATCCACCGCTTCTCCCGCTTCGAATACCAAGCGAGCCTCCCGCCGCCCTCTTTTGAAATGTCTCGGATCTCGAGATCCGGAAGCCCCTGCTGATGCGCGTAGGCTCCCGTGTATTGGATCAAGCGAATCATGCGTCCGGTTCCCCAACGCTGGGAGGTCGTCGACTTGTACCCCAAACCCGTTGGAGGCAAATGCAGCCCGCTGCCGACCATACGCGCGTTCTTGCCGTAATGCACGCCGCGCGTATCGACCGATCCCTGCACCCAAGGCACCATCGACGCGATCTGCCGGGATAGGCCGTCGAAGAATTCCCCGACCGGGCGAACGGCGTCGTCCACCGCCCGGCCGATCCGCTCGGAGATCGTCTGCGGCTCGCGCAACACCGCGGTCGGGCGTCCGGAGGATCGCTCGGGAAGCCCCACCGCCTCATGCGCGGCTTTGAACGCCTTCAGGAATTCGACCAGATTGCGCGAGCGCCTGGCGCGGGCTCCGGGGCGGGATCCCGGAACGGGAACGGTCCAGCGGTTTTCTTCGGCGGCGCGGCGCGCCGCGTCCATGTCCCGCGCCAGCGCCGGGAGAAGTGCCGTTGCGGCCGCGTCGTTTCCGGGGAGGCCCGACGCGGCGTACGCGCGGTTGAAGGCCGAGATCGCCCGAGCGGTATCCTCTCCGACGATTCCGTCGGCCTCGACGCCCAGCAGACCCTGCAGTTCGTTTACATTCTCCAACCCGACGCCCCCGGCGTTGATCCGGTCCACGGTCGCGCGGCGGACACGATTGAAGGTTCCGTTGCGACCGCGCGGCAGCCGGGACTTCAGCTTCGCGTCGAAAAAACGGCGGATCTGTTTTTCGTAGCGGGCGAAGGCGGGTTCACTTTTCTCCCTCGCCACCGGCAGTCCTTCCAAGAGAGGGTAGCCGGCCGGGTCCAGCAGAATCCGCCCCTTCGAGTCTTCCTTCATGTGCGCGACGAGAAGCCGTTGGACTCCGCCATCCTCGCAAAGCTCGAACTTCACCCGGTCGGGGGCGTTTTCCGGAAAAACCTTCGCTCTAAGATCTCGTTCGTAGGGAACGAGGAAGCGGCGGGAAAGCGCGTCCGTGCAGGCAGGAGCCGCAAGAAGGGTGCCGCAGTTAAGAAGTGAAGCGGCGACGAAAATCGCCGCGAAAATCGTCTTGGCGCGCTCGTTCATGCCCCATTCTGGCTATTGGGGCGGCGAGCGACCAGAATCCCATGGGGAAGCCTTTACTGGGCCTAAAGGGCAGCGGTTTTACGAGGGTGCCTGGCTTAAGAACCGTCGACCGGAGCCAGCGGACCCTTCGGATCCGTCGGTTCGAAACGCTCCACCTTCAGGTCCGCTCCGATTCCCGGCGCCGTGAACGAATCGCGAAGCTCCCCGAGTTGTCCGTAGACGATGTCGCCGGGGCAATCGGTCGAGCCGAGATCGCGGTGCCCTTTATAGGTCGAAGCCTTGATGCCGTAGCGGGACATCAGCCATTTCGCGAGCCGCTTGATCGACTGCTTCTCGGCCGCGGTCAAGGTGTGGTTTTTGGGCGGGTGATAGCTGCCCATAAGCGAAATCCCGATGTTGCCGCTGTTCTGGTTTCGGACATGGGCCCCGATCACGCCCTCCGGTCGACCCTGGAAGATGCGGCCGTCGGCGTCGATCAGAAAGTGATAGCCGATGTCGTTCCAGCGCCGGCCGTTCTGGTGAAAATCCTGGATCACCTTTAATTCCTGGATGGACTCGGCGAGGCTGCGGGTTTGCCGTCCCTCCGTGTGATGCTGGGTGAACCGGTACGGCGTATGCGCATCCCAACCGTTGCGGGGAGGCTTGGCTCCCCATTCCGCTCGGCCGATCACGGCGGGCTTGTCCGCGACGGGCTCGCCCTCCGGCGGCGCCGGAGGCTGCGCTCCGCCCGTCTCCTCGGCCGCGGAAACGGATCTCAGCGCGGCCTCGATCGAATAGAGTTCGATCTCAGCCCGGCCGCGCACGCCTTGATCGAGCGCCCGAACCTTGATCCGACCCGAGGAAGCGGCCGGGAAATCGACACGGCCCCAGAAACGGCCGTTCGGAAAGCGCTTCACGGTGCCGGGGGTCCAGGCGGACCAGCCCGCGGCCGTTTCGACCGAAGCCTCGAACCCGACGCCCGCCGCGGGCATTTCACCTTGAAAGAGAATTTGATCGAACGACGCCCCGACCGGATCGGTCGGTCCTATTTCGAAAAGAATTCCGTTGCTCGGGACCCTGTTGGGAGAGAAGTACTTGCGGGCGGCGGTTCTTCCGCCGACGCGGACCGGCGCTCCGTAATCCTGGGCGAACGCCGTCGCGCTCAGTCCCGCCGCGAGGATCGCGGCCCACACCACCTTCAGACGCATGTTCACCATCATGCCTCCCTGGATTCGGCGCCACCACGCGCCTCTTTTTTGGAGTATAGGAAAATAGACCTGAAAGAATACAGGCTAAAAGTCCTATGAGGAAGGTAATTCCCGGTGCTAGACTGTCGTCATGCGCGCGGTCCTGTCGATCCTGCTTTCGTTTTCGTGCGCCGCGGCTTCGGCCGCGCCGGTGCGCTTGGCGCCCGCCGGACAGCTGTGGATGCCCGCCCTGCCGGGCTTCGGGATCAATCGGACTATGGCCTCCGATGGACTCGCGGGGTTGTCGGCGCCCGGTCTTCCAATCTCCTCTTTGCCCTCGCTCGATGCGGGCGTCCTTCCGCTCCCGGAGCTCAGCGGCTTCGAAAGCGCGGAACGCTCGCTGCGGCGGCGGGCGCGGATCGTCCCGGAAGCGCCGGCGATCGAGCACGGAACCCCCGCGGTTTCCTTCTTCTTCAACGATCACAACGCGTCGAAAAGCTACCGCAAGGAACTCTCCGCGTTCGTCCGCGCGAACGCGGAGATACTCGTCGAGATGCTCAAGCCCGGCGAAGGGACCCGGATTTTCCAGGCCGTCTCCGACGGGATTCTCACCCCGGTCGAGGCCCTCAGGAAGCTCAAGGAGCGCCGCGAACCGATGGACGCGGCGATCCTAAACGCGATCTACCGCACCGGCGTGAAGATTCTGCCCGAGCCCGTGCACGAACCGCGCTACCGGGCCGTGCGCAAACGCATCGACGGGACGCTCGTGCCCGCGGGCGGCGATCAACTGAGCGCCGCCTACGACGCCTTCATCGAGGACGGCGACGCCGAACGCGCCTTCAAATCGCTGAAGGCCTTCAACGCGACGATGGCGGAACTCCACGTCCTGCGCGAAAAGGCTCTCGTCGAATCCCTGCTCAAGCGCGCGAACCGCGCGAAGCCCCGCCCGGTCGGCGTGCTCTTCGGCAGCTTTCACACCCAGCCCTACCACGCGCTGCGGCGCGCGGGCGTGAACGCCGCCCGGGAGTTCCACCCGAAGGCGCGGGGGCCGCTGCGGACCATGCCCTACAACCGCCCCCTGCGGCGCCTGCGCTTCCAGAGACCCTACGCCGATCCGGACGCCGAAAAGCGGGACACGATGGGGATGATCCTGTTCTTCTCCTTGCTCGACCCGCTGTACCGGATCGACAAGTTCGCCGGAGCGCAAACGGCCCTCTATCACCGCATCGCCGACAAGCTGTCCTTCTCCGACTACGAGGAACTCGCCGCGGACATGTCCGAGGAGGCGTTCGACAAGCATCTCGACGCATGCTGGTTCGCGCTCGACTGGCTGGTCGCGCGCGGCGTGATCGCCCCCGAAGAGCGGATGATGTTCCGGATGAGTCCCGCCGAACGGGTCCGGCTCGGCGCGGCCGGCAAGAAGGCGTTTTTCCGCATGGCGAAGATTTGGAAGCTCACCCGGGAGGAGACCCGCGCCGTGCTGGGCGTTTCCACCGAAGAGCGTCTCGCCGCTCTCGAACGCGACCCCGACGCGGTGCTGACCGAGGCCGAACTCGAACGTATTTCCTACACGCTGGGCATCTACAAGGCCCTGCACACGCTGATCTCCGGCGACGACAACGCCCGCCGTTGGCTGCGCGCCCCCAACAAGGGATTCGGCGGCGTCAGCGCGTTGAGCCTGATGACGGGCGGCGGCGACGGACTCGCCGAAGTCCGCTCCTACCTCGACGCCTGGGCCTACGGCGGCTAATTCAGAATCTTCCGAAGGATCCGCTCGGTCTCGTCCGGGCAGTCGAGCTGAGGCATGTGCCCGCAGCCCGCGATCTCGTGCAGGTGCAGCATCGGATCGGCGAACGCCGCCTGCCGTATGGGATCGAGCTGCAGGAACGAATCGGCGGTGCCGAGGATGATGTCGGCGTGGATGCCGAGCGATCCGACGATCCCGAGCGGCGCGTAGACCGAGGTCTCGAACGAGCGGCGGATGTAGGCGGAGGCGGCCTTGGGGTCGAAGCCGTCTTTGAGCAGGTCCCGCAGGTACGCTTCGCGCGCCTGTTCGTTCGTGAAGAGCGCGCCGAAGTATTTGCGGATGCCCGCCTCGTCCCATTTTGCCAGCTTCTCAGGCGTGTAGTCCTTCATGAACAGATCCACGCCCGCTGGGGGAATCGCCCAGAAGCCGCCGGGATTGAGGAGAATGAGGCGCTCGACGCGCGTCGGGTGCCGCGCGGCCCAGAGGATCGCCCATTGGGCGCCCGCCGAGTTGCCGGCGAGCACGACCTTGCCCTCGGGCACGGCCGCGTCGATCTGGGACAGAATGAAGTCGGTGTCGAAGGAGGAGTCTTCCGGGGCCGGACTGCCGCCGTAACCGGGCAAGGACATTTCCTCGGCCGGACGACCGGCCGTTTTCAGCGATCCCGCATGCGAGCCCTTAGAGAACTGGCCCGGAATGAACAGGATCGACCCAAGCGCCACCTCCATAATCAACGCTCCAAGTGCTCCGGAAGTTCATTATACCGCATCAGCGGCAGGTAATGATCTCCGGAGGCGATCACGGCCTCGATCCCGTCGGGGCCGCGGAGCACGGTGCCCGCTTTCGGCAGCTTCTCCGGGGTTTCGATACCCAGCTTTCCGAGCAGCAACCGTTCGACCTTCCAGGGCAAAAGCGCGTCGTCGTGGGAATACACCACGCGCAGGCGCGCGCCGAGCGAGCGCAGGCGGGCCGCCGATTCGTCGTCGAAATCCAGATCAAACCCGTCGCGCACGCGCCGCAGCGCGGCTTCCTGCCATTCCCCGTGCCGGGCCGCCTCATCCACTTCGGCCAGCATCCTCTGGCGGGAGGGCTCGATCTCGGGCGGCCACGGCTGGGAAAGATCCTGCTTCAGCATCCGTTCGATGTCGCCGACCGCCAGCGCGATCGCGGTTTGGCGCTGCATCCGCCAGGCGGACTCCAGCGCGAAGGCCTGTGGAAGCAGGAACGGGTTCCATCGCGCTATCGAGCGCCAGTATTCTACGAGCATATCCCCGTAGTCGATCGACTCCACGAAACGTCGCAGGCCGAACGCCAGCGCCTCCATCTGAGGACCCATCAAGGCCTCGCTGCCGGGAACGTGCGTCGTCGGCCCGAACAGTGTGACACGCGCCCCCTTCAGCAGCGCGAGCGCCTCGCCGACCTCGGGCTCGTCGGCCAACTGCACCATCCGCTGCAGCACCAACGCCGCATAGGAATGTAGCGCCAACTCCACTTTGGAGGAGCCGCTTTCTCGCGCGGCGCGGACGACAAGCTTCGCCAAATCGCGGGCGTCTGCGTCGATCACCGATCGCGTCGGGGACCAGCCGGAGGGAATCAGCCCGCGCAGGTTCAAACGGTACTCGAGGCGCTCGGGCGCCGGTCCCCGGGCGAAATGGACGTCGAAACTTTGCGCCAGCGCGAGTCCTCCGACGAAAATCCGGGGAGTCTTGCCGGGCGCCGCGCGCCCTCGGCGGTGATACACCAAAGAAGTCCCGTCGGAACTTTCCAGAGCGCCCTCGGTCCAGCCGCGTCCGGGCGGCTTCGGCGCTTTCGGGACCGCATCCGCTGAGACCGGTGCGCCGGCCGACAACGCCCCTTTTCCGTCGAAAAAACCGCCGAGAAGATCGGCCGCGCGACCCGGCGTGTTCTCGATCTGATGCGCGAAGCGGCGGGCGCGCTCGATCTCGCGAATCCTGGCCTTCGCGGGCGGACGCCGCTCGGAGTCGGCGGCGTTAACGGCGCGGACGGCCCGTCCCGCCGGCGCCGAGGGAGCCGCCGCGGAAAGCGGCGCCGCAACGGAGGACGCGATCGGCGACGGGAGACCCGGGGGCAGTTGCAGCGAGGGCAGCGCCGAGGCCGCCAACGAAGGGAGTTCAAACCCCGGCGCGAGATCGAGCGAAGGCGTCAACGCGGGCAGTCCCCGCAGCGCCAATGAAGGCGCCGTGACTGGAACGGCGGCCCGCGTCAGAACCGTCCGCGCCTGGGCGGGAAGGGTGAAGAGAACGGCAAGCGGAAACAGGGGAATCACCGTCTCCATCCTAGTACGCGCGCGCGCGCGGGCCATGGGTCTCACGGTCCTGACTTCCGGCGTCATCGGACCCCTCGTTTCTTGGGTCCAATCAGCCACTGCGCGACCTCGGGCCAGAGCTGCTCGTGCGCCCGTCCGCTCACCGCGAGTCCGACGTGCCCGCCCTTGAAGCGGAATATCGCGGGCTTCGGCGTCGAGACGAGCTCCGCGAGCGCGAGCGTCGACGCGGGCGGAACCAAATGATCCTGCTCCGCGACGAGGATACCGAGCGGACAGCGGATTTTTTTCGGATCGGCGAGTTCGGAGCCGACCTTCAGTCCCCCGCGGCGCAGCCGGTCCTCCTGGTAGATTCCCCGGACGAACTCCTCGTAGATCGCGCCGGGCAGCGGGACGCCCTCGCGGATCCAGCGCTCCATGGCCAAAAACGGCTCACGGTACTTCGGATCCGAACCGTGTTCATAAAAGCGGACGTATTTGCCCCAGAGGTTCTCGACCGGCCGGAGCATCGCGAAGCCCAGATTCAGGGCCTCCGGCGGGACGAGCCCGTGCGCGGAAAGCGCGCCGGGGTCGAACAGCATCGGGTGCGAGAGGGTGTGGAGAATGCCGTTCGGAATCCGCCCGGCGATCGGCGCCGCCATCACGAACAGGCGCTCGACGGCGGCCGGCCGCAGCGCGGTGTAGAGCACCGAAAGCGTCCCCCCCATGCAGTAGCCGACCAAGGACAGCTTCCGTCGCCCCGCCTCCTTCAGCGTTTCGGCAACCGCGTCATCGAGGATGCCCAGGATGTGCTCCTCAAGCCCCATGTCGGCGTCGTCGAGCGTCGGAACGCCCCAATCGAGCAGGAACACGTCGCGGCCCTCGGCGAGCAGGGTTTCGACGACGCTGCGGCCCGGCATCAGGTCGAAGATCGTCGGCTTGTTGACCAACGCGTACACCAGCAGCACCGGGGTCCCCCGCCGGTTCTTCGCCGCGGACGCGTAGCGATGCAGCGCCGCCCGCCCGAAACGCGCGACTTCCCTCTTCGGCGTCTTCCCCACCGGGGTCGCATCGGGACCGACCCACAGGTCCACCGTCCGTTCGATCGCCGAAACCGTCAAGCGCGCCGCCGCGGAGGCCGGCACCGTCAAAACCCCGTCGTCAGGCCGCCGTCCACGCAGAAGACCTGCCCGGTCACGTAGGACGCCTCGGGACCGGCCAGAAACAGATGCATCGCCGCGATCTCGTCGGGCTTCGCGAAGCGCTTCAGCGGAATCCGCGCCTCCAGCCCTTCGCGGACCTTCGGCGGCAGCCCTTCGGTCATTCGCGTCTCGACGAAGCCGGGCATCACGCAGTTGACGCGGATCCCGTGCCGGGCGAATTCCAGCGCCATCGTCTTCGTCAGGCCGATGATGCCCGCCTTCGCCGCGGCATAGTTGGCCTGGCCGACGTTGCCGAGCGCGGAAACGGATGTCGTGTTCAAGATCACGCCGTCTCCCTGTTTTCTCATCACCGCGAAGGCCTCGCGGCTGCAGACGAAACTGCCGCGAAGATGCGTGCGGATGACCGAGTCGAACTGCTCGTCGGACATCTTATGGGCGAACGCGTCCCGGGTGATTCCGGCGTTGTTGACCAACGCGTCGACCCTGCCGAACGCCGCGACGGCCGCGTCGATCAGCGCCTTCGCCTGAGTGGAGTCGGCCGCGTCCGCCTTCACGAATCGCACGCGTTCAGCCCCCCCGTTCTCGGCGACGAACGCGGCGCCCGCGTCCTCGTCCAAATCGCCGACGACCACCTTCGCGCCGCGCTCCAGGAATTTCTTCGAGACCACCGCGCCGATGCCGCGCACGCCGCCGGTGACGACGGCGACGAAATTCTTTTCCGCGTCTTTCATGATTCCCTCAAGGACGATTTCAGAATTTTCCCCATCGCGTTCTTCGGCAGCGAATCCACCAGATGGAAGCGTTTGGGAATCTTGTAGCGAGCCAGCTTGCCGTCTAAATATTCACGCAGGGCCTCGGGCGAGACGCCCCCTTTCGAAGCGACCACGAACGCCGCGCCGACTTCCCCCCACCGCGCATCCGGCGCGCCGATCACCGCAGCCTCGCGCACCCCTGGATGCTCCAACAGAGAGGATTCCACTTCGACCGGGAAGACGTTTTCCCCTCCGGAGATGAACATCTCTTTGCGCCGCCCGAGGATGTAGTAAAACCCCTCGGCGTCGCGTTCGGCTAAATCGCCGGTGCGCACCCACCCGTCTTGAAGCGCACCCGCCGTCTCGCGGGGAAGACCCGAGTACCCCGAAAACGCGTGGGGGCCCCGGATCCACAGTTCCCCGGAGCGCGCGCGGCGGCCGTGCTTGTCGGTGAGCTTCATCTCGGTCCCCGGCATCGGGAGTCCCACCGAAGCGCCCTTGGTTTCGACCGCGTCGTCCGGGATGAAAAAACAGTTCGGTCCGATCTCGGTCATTCCGAAACCCTGTTTAAAGAAAAGTCCCCTCGCGCGGTATGCGGCGGCGAGCGGCGCCGGGCAGGGCGCCCCTCCCGAAATCAGGAACCGGGGCCGCGCCCCGTCCAAATTTTCCGATAACAGCGCCTGAAACATCGTCGGAACTCCGAACACCGCGTCGACCTTCCCTTCGCGCAGCAGCGCCGCCACGCGCGCGGGATCGAATTTCGCATGCAGGTGAACCGTACCCCCGATCCACAGCAGCGGCAGCGTGAGGACGTTCCATCCCCCGGTGTGAAACAAGGGCGCGCTGTTGACCGTCGCGTCCTCGCCGCGAAGGCCCCACCCCTGCACCGTCTGTCGGGCGTTGGCGTCAAGCATTCGGTTGGACAGCATCGCGCCCTTCGGGCGCCCGGTCGTCCCGGAAGTGTAGAGAACCAGCACAATCGCCTCCGGATCCGGAAGGATCTCCCCTGCGAAGCTCTCGCCGACGCCGAGCACTTCGAGCGCGACTGGGACGCCCCGCCCTGCGGCCTTCGCCGTAGCGGCGTAAGCGGAGTCGTGCAGCAGCACCGCAGGACGGAAATCGTCGAGCACCGCGGCAAGTTCGGCGGGGGCCAAGCGCCAGTTCAGCGGGCAAAGCGTCCAACCGTGGGCGCGCGCGGCGAACAGCGCCGCGATCGTTTCAACACGATTCTCAGCGAGGACCGCCAGTCGGTCGCCCGCGCGCATCCCCGCGGCGCGCAGCGTGCCGGCCGCGCGGCGCGCCAGCGAGGCAAGTTCCCGGTACGAAATCCGGGTCCCCTCATTGGAAATCAGCGCGGTCTTATCGGGACGCAGAACGGCCTGCGAGTCAAGCCAATCCATCGGTCGCCTCCTCGCGGACCCACGCCGAAACGGCGGGCCATAACTCGCGGTGCGCTCGTCCGGATACTGAAAGGCCGACATGGCCGGCCGGGAAGGCGATCGTTCGCGTCGCGCCGCCGAGCAGTCCTGCGGCCGGCGCGGCGGCCTCCGGCGTGACGAGATGGTCCTTTTCTCCATAAACGACCAGGGCCGGTCCCCGGTACGCGGACGGCTTCAAAACCTTCCCCGCGAACTTCAACCCGCCGGTCATCAACCGGTTGTCCTGAAAAAAATCCTTCACGACCCGCCGGAACGCCTCGCCCGGATGCGGCACGAACTCCCGCTTCCACGCCTCCATCGCCAAATATTGCTCGATCTGTCCCTCGCTCAGCTTGCGCGCGTAAAGACTCTCAAAAAAGGCGAGTTCCCCGCGCAGGGAGGCCAGCGGTTTCAGCGTTTCGAACGCGGTCCATAAAAAGGAGCCGGGGACGTTCCCGAACGACGCCAATAAGCGTTCCACGGCGAATTGCCCCTTCGCCGCCCAAACAGAGAGCGTTCCCATTTTGGAAAAATCGACGGGCGTCGCCATCAGGATGAGTCGACCGACCGCCTCGGGCCGAGCCGCCGCGAACAACAGCGCGAACAGCCCGCCCTCGCAATAGCCGAGCAAGGAAGGTTTCGGACCCGGGTGATCCTTCGCGACCCGTTCCATAAACCGGCCGAGATCACCAAGAACGTACTCCTCGAGCGGCCGCGACGCGTCCTCGGGCCGGGCGGAGCCCCAATCGACCAGATACACGGGATGCCCCGCGTCGCGAAAACGCTCGACGACGCTGAACCCCGGAAGCAGGTCCAGCACGAAGGGCTTGTTCACCATCGCGTAAACCATCACCACCGGAGCGGCGCGCCTTCGCCCCTTGGGGGAGTAGTAAAAAAGGGATGCGGGGCCGGACCCGTCCGCCTTGCGGCGGGGAGTCCGACCCACGCGGACCGGCACCCGCTTAACGCTTGCGCCGGCCATGCTTCTTCTTCGTATTCCGCGGCGTTGTGGGGCGCGCGGGAATTCCCAGGAGCTCGCCGGAGATCGCACACATCCGGTCGCGATGGCCGCAGAGCAGCTCCAAACCGTGCCGCGAGAGCGTCAAGAACTCCTTCGAGGTCAGAGAGGCTTCGAGCGACTTCGCCGCCGCGGTCAGAGAGGCGTCCAAGGAGACGCGCCATGCGTCGACGAGCGCTTCGAAGGGATTCTCTTCCTGTCCGGAGACCCGAGGCACTTTAGGCTCCGACCTTTTCCGCCAAGCGCGAGGACCGCTCGCGCATCATCTTGCGCACGGGCGCCGCGAACGACTTGCGGTACACGCCGAACGCCGCCTTCGCCGCGGACCGGGCGCTTTCCAGATTCTTTTCCTGCAGACCGTAATACACGTCGGTCGCGGGCTGAAGCGCGGCCGCCCACGGCATTCCGGCGCCGAGCGACGCCGCTGCGGACCGGACCTGCCGAAGACCGCTTTGTGCGGCCTCGAACGAGTCCTCGATCCCCTGCTGCCACATTTCTTCCAGTTTTTCCTGAGCCTCGATGCCGATTTCGATCGACTCGTTGATCGATTCGACCGCCTGCTGCTTCACATCTTCTTTCTGTTTTCGCATGTTCCCTTCCTCCTAGGTTTTTCCGCTCTCCGAGCGCCCCACGCGTCCGGCGGAGAAGGCCCCGGGAGTGAACGGCGCCAAGAATTCCAGCAGCGCCCCGTTCACGGCCTCGGGTTGTTCCACGAAGAAATAGTGTCCCCCGTCGGGAAAAAGCTTTAACCGCGCGTCGGGGATGCGCGCGGCGAGCCGTTCACTGTTGACCGGCGGAACGATCAGGTCCTCTTCCCCGCTCATCACCAGGCAGGGACAAAACGGCGGCCGCCCGCGCGAAGAAAAACCGGCTCCCGCGGCGGCCTGCGCCCACCACGATTCGGGCGTGACCGGCGTCTCGAGCCGCCGTGCGGCCGCGTCGCGAAGACGCCCGGCGTTTCGATCCCAGTACGAGCGGGAAAACGCCAGACGCATCGCTCCGGTCAAACGCTCCAGCGGATCGCTCTCCGGGTCGGGCTTGATGCTCTCATACACCGCCGGGCTCATCGGCACCGCGAGCGGAAGTCCGGGACTGGTGCACAGCAAGGACAAAGTCGCCGTCCGATCGGCGTGCCGCCGCTCGAACTCCTGGGCGATCATCCCGCCGAGCGACGCGCCGATGATGTGCGCTCGGTCCACGCCGAGCAGTTCCAGCAATTGCGCGGCGTCGTCGGCCAATTGAGCGGTGCTGTAGGGTCCCTTGGGCAGATCGCTTTCCCCGACGCCGCGGTTGTCGAACGCGATGACTCGATGACGCGCCGCAAGCGCCGGTATCTGGGCCGCCCACATCCCTCGGTCCCGACCCAGCCCGGCGATCAGCAGAACCGGGAAACCCTCACCGAAGGAGTCGTAGCCGAGACGCAATCCGCTGCGAAGCACCGCAAGCGGCACGTTATTTTCGCTCCGTCAGCCCGAAGCGATAGACGCGGGCGAAGAGTTCGATCACTTCCTGATCCGACAGGCCGAAATGCTTGCGCACGCCGAACAGGCGCTCGACGATAAAGTAGTTGAAAAAACTCAAGGTCACCATCATCATCGCGGCGGCCGGGTCCACGCCCGGCGTCATGCCGGCGGCGGCGGCCCCGCCGGTCGCTTCCAAATGCGCGCGATATCGCTCTCGCATCCCGCGAAACAAGGTGCCGATATAGCGTCCCTGAAACTCGACCACGTCCACGTAAATCAACAGGATGTAGTCCGAAAATCGGCGGATCGTCTCCCCGGATGCCTTGCCGATGGCCTCGATGTTCGCAGGAAACGGGGCCTCAAGAAACGCCTTCGGCAAGGGATTCCCCGGATTGAAGTACTCCGCCTCGTAACGCTCAAGCAGCGCTGCGAACAACTCTTCCTTGCCCGCATAGTGGTTGTAGAGGTTGCCCAACGACACGCCGGCTTCCTTCGCGATGTCCCGGATGGAAGTCCCGTGGAAGCCCCGCTTGCAGAACAGCGCGCGCGCCGTGTCCAGGATCTTGTCCTTGTTTGCGCCCTTCCCCGTCGGCTTCTTCCTCGTCGCGCCCTTCACTTTGCCTCCATAATGAACGATCGTTCGTTCATAATATACGCGAACGCGCCTCACGATGTCAACCCCCCTTGTTATAATGGACTCGTGCACGGCCTCGACTTCCTGATGCAATTCATGCTGTTCAGCTTGCTGTGGCGGCTGATTTGGCGAATCCCGGGCGGGTTGTATACGGTGATCGCCGTCGTCGCGGTCTGGTATTTCTGGCGCCGCGGGACCCTGCGGCTTCCCCGTTTCGGCGGACGACGGGCCTTCGACCCCTCCCGGGACCGCCGCCCCCCCGCGGCGATCGCCGGGCTGACGGTCGCTTACGGAAACGGCGCCTACGAACAAGACGGCGAACGCTTCACCGGACGGATTCTGATGAGCAAGGACAAGCTCTACCTGGTGGACGGCGCCAAGGAAATCGGGGCGTCCTTCGTTCCGGTCGGGAAGATCGTCAAACTGAACCGCTCCGGCAAGCGGCTCGATCTGGAGGTCGTACTTTCCCTCACCGAGGCGTACGAGGCCTCTTTCTACGGCGAAAGCGCTAAGATCGCCGATCTCGCTCAAGACATCATCGAGCGCCGCGGCCTCAAAAAGGGCTGGTTCTCCGGCACCTACAAGGACCCCGATTATGCCTGAACTGCAGGCGCTGCTGGACCTTCTGTACCGAAAGCATAAACCCGCGCGGGGTGGAACGCTCGCCTCGTACATCCCGGAGTTGGCGAAAGCCGATCCGAATCGCTTTGCCCTCGCGTCCTGCGGCGTAGACGGAAGCCGCGCCGGCGCCGGGGATCTCAACGCCCGCTTCACCTTGCAGTCGGTATCGAAACCGTTCGTATTCGGACTGGCCCTCGCCGCTCATGGCCGCAAGCGCGTGCGCGAAGAGGTCGGCGTCGAACCGACCGGAGAGTCCTTCCACTCGGTGATCCGCTTGGACGCCGACCGCAAGCGCCCCTACAACCCGATGATCAACCCGGGTGCGATCGCCATGGCGGGACTGATCCCGGGAGGCACGCCGGCCCGCAGGCAGACGGCGCTGCTCAAAGGACTCTCGGTGTTCGCTGGCAGACCTCTGTCGATCAACGACAAGGTCTTTCGCTCCGAACGATCGACGGGCCACCGCAACCGGGCGATCGCGCATCTAATGCGCCACTTCGGCTCGATTCCGGGCGAGATCGAGCACACGCTCGACCTCTACTTCAAACAGTGCGCGACGGCCGTGGATTGCCGCGATTTGGCGTTGATGGGCGCGACCCTGGCCAACGGCGGCGTGAACCCTGTGACCGGAAAGCGCGCTTTGCCCGCGCGCTTCGTCCGGGATCTTTTGACCTTGATGTTCACCTGCGGACTTTACACCTACGCGGGCGAATGGGCGTATACCGTCGGACTTCCCGCGAAAAGCGGCGTCTCCGGAGCGATCCTCGCTGTCGTGCCCGGAAAAATGGGCGTCGCCGCGTTTTCCCCGCGCGTCGACGCGCACGGCAACAGCGTTCGAGGGCTCAAAGCCTTGCGCGAGTTCTCCGCCCGACGGAACCTGCACGTCTTCGAGGCGCGCTGAGCTTTCACCGAAAATAGCGAACCCCCGGCCGCAGAGAGCGACCGGGGGTTCCTTATGGAAGCTCGCCTTAGCTCGCGTCGAGCGACGCACGAAGCGCCGAGATCCGCCGCGACAAGGCTTCCGCGTCGGGAAGCTTCTCGCGCAACGGAACCTTCGCCGCGACCTTAGCCTGCTGCGGGGGCTTGTACCAGCACAACGGCCGTACGCCGACCGAATAACCCTCGACCCGGTTGCAGGTTCCGGCCAGCGGGTTGGAGTCGTCGACGTCCTCGCCCAGTCCCTTCGTGCAGAGCCCGCCTTGGTAATAGGTATCGAGACGGCATTGAGGCTGCGGGTGATTGTTGTCCATCCGCTCCGCGACGCTCTCGTCCGGGGTCGTGAACTCGGGCGGTTCCGGCAGATTGCGCAGCGCCTGGAACAGCTTCGCGATCGAGAGCCCCGCCTGCGCGTTGCGCTGACAGTCCTGACTGGCGCCGCCCCCGCCGTGCGCGTCGTCGCAGTCTTCCTGAGGCATGCCCTTGCTCAAAGCGCCCGATCCGTAGACGCGGCGCAGGCATTTCAGCGTCGCAAAATAGTCGGCCTGACCTTCGTTGCTCGCCCAGCCGAATTTTTTCGGGAAGCCGCCCAAGTGATGCCCGATCTCGTGACAGACGACCAGCGCGAAGCCGTCGGGAGTCACCGCGGAGTGCCGTGCGAGGCCGCCGAACATCGCGACGTTCCAGGTGCCGCCCCATCCGCGATTCGCGTAAGCGTTGACCGTGGGATCCTCCCACTTGCGCTCCACGACCAACTTGCCGCCCTTGCTCGCGACGATCGGTTTGTATATTTCCTCCACCGAGTCGATCACCGCGTTAAACTGCTCTTGTGTCAGACCCCCCGAGCCTTTCTGGCCGACGGGAATCTTCATGTCGTTTTCCGGCAGGAAACCCGCGCACAGTTCATGCCCGTGCGTGAATCCCAACGAAACCGCCGCCGCGACGGCGATCATTGCGAAGAAAGACGTCTTTCGTCCTACCACCATTACCACCTCCCGGCCGGGGCCCCACCACAGAGCCTCCGGCACCACCACCGAAAATCTAGCATGATCGGGCCCATTGTGCCTAGTCCCTTCTAGGCCTTTTGGGAAATTATTTTAGGTGCCGAGGCCGAGGCCGGTTGTCTCGTCGGTGGTGTTGCCTTCTTCGACCAGCCCCTCTTCGTCGGGGAGCAAGCGCTTGCCGAGAAGGAGATACCCGACCCCGGCGGCCAAGGCGACCCCCGCCACCGGAATCCAATGTCCCGGAAGTCCCCGCGCGGCGGCGGTCTCCATCGCCCAACAGCCCAGCACCGGCCCCAGCGCCGATCCCGCCTGCCGGGACAAACCGAGAATTCCGATCCAACGACCCCGGACCTCTACGGGCGACATGTTCGCGGCCAAGGCCTGAACCCCGGAGGGGACGAGTAGTTCCGCCACGGAAAGCAAAACCACCGCCGCGACCAGTCCCGCCATGCCGCCCGACCAGCCGACGGCGATATAGCCCGCGGCGTAAAAACAGGTTCCGATCGCGATTGCCGCCGTCAGCCGTACCCCGGCGAACAAGTTTACCGCGGGAAGCTGAAACGCCACGACCAACAGCCCGTTGATGGAAAGCAGGTAGCCCATCTGAGAATCGCGCAGGCCCAAAAACCGTGTGGCCCACAACGACAGCGGAACGACGAATTGGGCCATCGCGACGCCGAGAAACGCCGTCAACGCGCACAATTGCATGAAGTTCGCGTCGATGCGAGTGGCGTAATCCTTCTCCGGGTCGGCTTTGCTCACGGGGCCGGGAGCGTCCGACCGAAGCAGCGCCGTCGCCGCCGCCGCGCAAAGGACGCAAATCACCGCGCTGATCTGATACAGCAGGGAATAACTGGCGTCGGCCACCAAGCCGCCGATCGCGGGCCCGACCGCGAACCCGAAATGCGTCGCCGATTTGAGAAGACCGTAGGCGCGATAGCGATCCGCCGGGGGGGTGTGGTCCGCGATCCAGCCCCGGGAGGCCGGCTCGAAAAAATGCGAAACGAAGTTGGAGATCAAGTGTATGCCGACCACGACCGCGACCGGCAGCTTCGCCCAAATCGCGTAGGCCAACACGGCGACGGTCAGCGCGCGCGCCCACAGGGCGGACACCATTACCAGGCGCCGTCCGTAGCGATCGGAAAGTTCGCCCCCGAGCCATTGACTGAGCGCGGTCGCAAGGACCGCCAGCGAAAGTCCCCCTCCCGCCAAGGTCATCGGGAGGCCCCGCTCGCGGTTCAGGTAGATCGCGAAAAAGGGAAAGGCGAGCCCCAGCCCGAAGGAGAGCAAGGATTGACACAGGCAAAGAACCCGGACCTCGCGCGACAGCGGGGCGAGGGAAACGCGGCGCTTGCCGATCATGCCGCCGACGGAGCCGCCGACGGCGGCTCCCCGGAGCCCCCGGGGCTCTCCACCGGGGGTTCGGCGGGAGATTCCCCGGCCTCGTCAAGCTCTTCATCGTCGAGGATCAGCACGGGTTCGGGAAAGGGTTGGCGCGTAAAGGTCCAAAAATGGAGCCGCTCCAGGCGAGTATTAAGGAAGTAAAGCGCCATCACCAACGCGACGAGGCTCGCCAGACCGAACCCGTAGCCGTAGGCGAACAAGCCGAGTTTCAAGGTCGCTTCGGTAAACACGGCGTTGAGTAAACAGAAGGTCGCGGCCACCCAAAGGGCCTCCTTTTGATGGTCAAAGTAAAGAAGGATGTTGAGGCAGATGAGACAGCCTACCTGCATGAACGCGGAATAGATGCCGATGCGCAGCACGCTCAAATGGATCGGCGAGAGCGCCGCGAGCCGGATCAGGAAGGGAGCGGCCAAGAGCGCCGCCAAGGTCACGATGCCCTGTACGACGAGAACCCGCCCCAGATTCATGCGCAGGGACGCCACGATCGCCTTCCGGCGCCGTTCGAGCACCGTGAGGCCTTCCTGCTGCTGCAAGGCGGCGTAATACGCCTGGTATTTAAAGAAGAAGTCGGTCTCCACGAGCAGGAAGAAGTATACCAACGCCGGCAATATCGTCAAATACGCGATGAACATCGGCGTGTCGTAAATCGGGGAATACCGCAGCCGCGGGTCGAGCCATTCCCCTTGAGGAGAAATCCAGAACAGGATTTTGTCGATCCAGATTCCCAGGTTGTAAAAAAATCCGATCCCCATCAAACGCGGATAGGCGCGATAGTAGCCCATCCAGTTATGATCGCGAGGCTCCCAATACCCGAATTCCTTGAGTATCGCGCTCACCAAACAAAACAAAACAACGACCTGCCCCGCGACGAACCCCGCGAAATAGCCTTCCAAACCGTGCGCCTTGCCCAACCCGTACGAAGCTCCCAAACTCACCGCGAGCCCGATCAAGAACGACCGGCTCACCAGCCAGTAATTCTGAGCCGCCGACAGGAAGATCATCGCAAGCCACATGCCGACTGCGGACATGTAGAGCACCGTCGCGCACAATTTCATGCCCCAGCCGACGCTGAGACCCGAGAAAAACAGGAACACCGGAATGCCCCAGCACGAAAGCGCGATGGTGTAGGCCGAGAAGAACACGGCGGCAAAACTCGTCACGTGGCCGCGGTAATATTCGTCGGCGACGTAGCGGGTCAGAACGAGATAGGAAAACCCGACGGTGATCAGCGAGAAGGCGTAGGAGTAGGTGATCAGCGCCTGCAGGTATTCGATGCCCCGCTCGGTCAAATTCCCCGAAGAAACGTATTGGACGAACAGCACCAGCGCTACCGTAATAATGAACGGGCCCGAAGTGATCAACGCCGAAAACCCGAACGCCTTGACGCTGCTCGTGAAATCGTCTCCGGTGAGGAGCTTTTGAAGTCGGAATCCTATGCCGGCCATTAGCGCATCATTTGCTCGTAGATGTTCAAATATTTACTGATCAAATCCGTTTGGTCGTAGCTTTCCACGGCTCGCGTCCGGCCGGCTTCCGACATCGAGCGCCATAGATCCGGGTCGGTCAATACCCGGACGATCGCCCGCGCGGTATCGGCCGAGTTGGAAACACCCGTCAACAGACCGCTGGCCCCGAGGACCCGGTCCTCCTCGTCGACGCCTTCGAGCATCTCGCGGCAGGCGCCGACATCGGTGGCGATCGCGGGGATGCCTACGGCGTTCGCTTCCAGGATCACGTACGGCTGCGCTTCGGAAAGGCTGGTCAGGACGACGACGTCGAGCTTCGCATACCATTCCTTAAGGTCGACCTTGCCGAGGAAGCGGCAGACGCGCTCCACGCCGATCGAGCGCGTCAGTTCCCGGCACTCCTGGTAGTAATCGGGTTCCTCATTGGTAGGCCCCAGCAGAAAGAACTCCGTCTCCGGGAGCGTCTTTAACACGATCTTCGCCGCGTGCAGGAAGGTCTTTACGTCCTTGATCGAGACGATGCGGCCGATGAAGCCGACCGCTTTGCGCCGCGCCGAACGGGGCTTCCGCTTGATCGACCGGTAATGGTCCACGTCGATTCCGTTCGGGATGATGGTAATCTTCCCGGGGTCGGCGCCGGCCGCGATCTGCTTAAGCTTGTTTCCTTCGTAAAGCGTCACGATCCGGTCGGCGTTGTCGTAGGTTAAACGGCCCATCATGTCAAAAAACCCAAGCCAAACGCGCTTGAAGTAGGATAATTCCTGCTGCACGCGAAAGCGTTCCTTTTGCGGCGTGTAGATCCACGTGGCCTGCGAGATTTCCAGCAGACGCTCGTGCGTGTAGACGCCGTGTTCGGTGAGGAGCATCCCCGCGTCCTGGGTACGCTTCGCGATGGAGGCGATCAATCCCGCGTACCCCGTCGAGACCACGTGGTACAGACGCGCCGGCGGGACGGGCACGCGCATCGTGTTGGCGAGCGGCAGAAAAATAGAGCGGAAGGTCCAGAAGTAGTCGAGAAAGGAAACCTCGCCGGCGTGGCGGTTGTAGAGGCGGGTCAAAAGATCCCAAGCCTCCTCCGATTCAAACGCGTCGGCAAGCGACACGCGCGTCGCCTCATCGCGAAGCGCGGGGAGCGCGTCGACAAACGCGTCCCATTGCCCGTCCAAAAGCCGGTCGAGTACGCTCTCGACGTTCTCCACCGCGCGGCGAACCCGCTTTCGGTCCGAGCGCTTTCCCATCGTCTTGGCGTCGTGGAGATAGACGTCCTGAATGTCGAAGACGTTCCCCGGAATCTTGTACTTGTATTCGCGGTACGGATTCGGAAACGGCGAAACGCTCATGATCGAAAACCGAATGTCGGGCATCGCGGTGATGAGTTGATGGATCCAGGTGGAGACACCGCCCGCCACGAACGGATAGGTCCCCTCCAGGATCAGGCAAACGTCGGTCACTGAGCAGTCTCCCAGAGCTTGCGCAGCAAGGCCGAGCCCTCAGTGCGCAGGTGCTCATCGCTTTCGCGCAGCAGGGCGGCCGCCAAATACTCGCCGCCTTCAGGGCGGTTTTCAACGGCCAACAGTTCGTAGATCAGCCCCCGCAGGGCGGGTCCGAGCATCATCGCCTGCAGTTCTAAAAACGCCAGGGGCAGCGGGTCGGTGCGCCGCCGCGGATTCGCGACCGCCTGAAGCAGCAGCGTCAAGAAGGGCTTCAGCGTATTCTCCGCGGAAACCCAGGGCCACAAATCCTGGATCGTCACGGTGGAAAACTCCAACATCCGCAGGCACACGACGGAAAATCGCTTCGGTTCCCTGCGAAGCGCAATCGGCTCCGAACAGACGGCGTCCAACAGCGCCGGAATGCGCGACGAATCCCACGCCCGTCCCGAGATCACCTTTACCAGATGCGGACGCAACGCCTCGCAAGCGGGATGAGCGCGCACGGACTCGACGAACTTGAGCGGATCTCGGCCGAGGCCGCGGAGAATCTGCTTCACCGCGACTCGGAGAACCTCGCGGTCGCTTTCACGCGCGATAAGATCGAGCAGCCCGTTCATGGTTTTCTCGAGCGGGTACCAATCGAGGATCTGCACCGCGAGATAACGCAGGTTCATCACCGGCTCCCGCAGCAGTTCGTGCATCGCCTCGAGAGTTTCCGCCCGTACCGAATCGTCGGGACCGCGCTTGGCCCATCGGTCGAGAAGCGCCTGACGCACCGTCGGCGTCATCTTCGAGTCCCGGATGAGTTCCAGCAGCGCACGGCCCGGCACTTCCCCCCGCATCTGCGAGAGCGCGCAGGCAGCGGCGTAGCCCGTCAGCGGCGAGCGATCGAGCGAGGCCCGCAGTTCGACGACGGTCTCCGCCCCCCCTAACGCGCGAAGCGCGTCGACGAATTCAAGCGAAGACCCCTCGTCGGTTTTTCGCCAGAGGCTCAGGATGGCCTCGCGGATCTTGGGGTCCGCGCCGAGAAATTCGGCCAGATAAATCGCCGCCTGCCTCCGGATCGGAACTTCTTGCGCCTCCAACAGCGGAAGCACGCCCTGTCGGATCACCGGGCGCGGAAAGGTCCGCAGCACGATTTCACAGGAGATGCGCACCGAGGCCGACGTGGATACCGCCGAAAGCCGCGTCACCGCCGCCGCCGTCCGACTCGACGGGAAATTCTGCAGCGCACGCACCGCTCTCACTCGCGCGTTTTCCGGGTCCGTCTGAGAAAGCGCCGCGTCCAAAATCAACCCCTCGACGCGCTTGGAGGGAAATCGCTGCAGCGCCTCGAGAGCGGCACCCCGGACTCGGGCGGATTCGTCCTTGAGCTTGCGGATAAAAAACGCCGGCGGCAACGCCCGGGTGCGAAACTGTAAATCGGAAAGGACGTCCACCACGAGATAGCGCAGCGGCTCCTCGGTCGATTCGGCGAGCGGCAGAAGGATCGGAACGCTGCGGCGATGGGGGATGTAGCGCAGCGCGTCGAGCATCACTCTTAAAATCGGCCCCTGACGATCGGGGATCTCACGAAGAATCAGCGGGAGGACGTCCATAAATCCGGCCCGCGCCAGCGTCCGAATCGCGAACCGGCAGGCGCGAAAATTATCGGAGAAAATCAGCGGCTTAAGCAAATGCGGCTTCTTCGGATAGTGACTGGCCGAATAACAACGCATCGCGGCCTCGGCGACGACCGGATTTCCGTCCTCGATCAGCCGGATGATCGCCAAGCAGGCGCGCTTTTCCGGGATTTCCTCGAAGTACCGGAGAAGGATCAGCGGGATCAGAGGGTCCGAGGATTTAGTCAACGCGTCCAGCGCCGCCCCATCCTGTTCCGACGGAGAGTGATACAACTGAAGGAACGCGTCGTAGCGCTCGATCTCCCCGAGAAACGCGAATTCGACTTCGGTCAACTCAGTCATCGGCCCACCACAAAAACGCCGTTCGCCACTCACGATCCTCGGGATAGGATTCTCCGGCCGAATGAAGTTCAGCCCGATGCGCGCTGAGCAGCGTCTTCACCTCATGGGCTCGTCCCAGAGAAAACAAAAGTTCCGCGCGCTCGCGCACCCATCGGTTTCGGCGTTCGGGTGCAAAATCCTCGAGGCGGTCGAGCACGGCGAAAGCCCGTTCCGGCGCGAGCTTTTTCTCCACGAGGAAGAGCATCCGAGCGGCGTCCTCATACCGCTGGGCAAGCGGCGTCAGGCGTTTTCGGCATTCCTCGAGGAGGGTCGTGCTCGCGTCTCCCTCGAGCATGCCCGACACCGCGTATTCGTAGCGGACCCGCTGCAGAGAAATCTGCGGGGGGATCTCGGACGGCGCGGCGAACACCTCCCGCTCCGCGGCGTGGATCGCCGTTTCGAATTCGTGCTTTAGCCGGGTCAGCGCCGTCGTCGCGTAGAAGCGAACCTCCGGGTCCGACTCGGACCGCGCCTTCTGGATCCAGCCGATCGCCTCGGCGGTTTGAATGCGCGCGAGTGTTTCGATTGCGCCGCGTTTGAGCGCGGAAGAGCCGCTGAGCAGCGCGTCCACCGCGGGGATCACGTCATGAGCGTCGGCCATGGCAACGGCGATGGTCTGCTGTTCGCCCATCGCCGCGGTCGGATTCGCGTCGTCGTCCATTTCGTCATGAAAAATATAAGCGTCCTTGTCGTAGGGAGCTTTGGCGTTATCGAGCACGAGCCACCCCGCGGCAGCCCACCCCGCCCCCGGAACGAGCAGCGAGATCAGGCCGAGAGACTCCCCCCAATGACGGGTCGGACGGAAGTAACCGCGCTCCGGAGGCGGCGCCAGAAACACCAGCGCCGCCGAGACGCAGTGCATCACGAAACCCACGTGCCACGGAAGCGGAAGCGGCCACCCGCTCATCATCGCGAGAGCCGGAAACTCGAAAATGCCCGCGACGATCCAGAGGATCAGAAAGCGCAGGTCAAGAGATCTGCGAACGCGCTTGCTCAACGAGTTCCTCCTTGGCCGTCATCTCGGGGCGATAGGACCCGACTCCGATTTTCACCTTTTCCTCCCATTCGATTTTCGCGAACGATTCCATCAGCCGGTCCCGAGCCTCCTGCGCCTGTTCCCGCGTGCAGGTATTGAGCAGCATCGCGAACGGCGCCTCGGGCAGCGGGGAACGCGCGACGTCGTCGGTCGAGCGGGCCGCCTCGCGGAGGATGCGGCTGACGATGCGGCGCGTGGTGCTCCGGCGGGCCGCAGGCATCTGCGCCTCCCCCTCGACCGATACCAGAAGAATCGAGAACGGCAGCGCGTAGCGCACGCTGCGGCGGAATTCCTGTTCCAACTGCTTTTCGAAATAACGCACGCTTTGGACGGAGAATTCCTCGTCGAACAGCGAGCGGGATTTCAGATCCTCGACGCGCAGGCACTTTTCGACCGATTCCCCGCCCCATTCCGCGAGCAGCGCGAGCAGATTGACGCTCGCGCTGTTGAAACGAAGGAAATCCATCGCCTGAACGCCGAACACGGCGATCGGCGCGCCTTCAGGGTCGCAGATCGGCGCGGCCATGATCGCGTCGGCGAAGCCGTATCCGCGCAGGTTCTCGAAGCCTCCGACCGCAACCAAGTCCTTGACGCTGACAACCCGACGCTCCGCTCCCGCGCGGCCGATCACTCCTTCGGCATGTTCAATCACCTGCGGGTAAACCTCGTCCTCGGACCAGCCGGACCGGGAGAACAGGACCCACTTCCCGTCCTTGGGTACATAGAGACTGGTCTTCTCCGCTTGCAGGGCCTGCGTAAAAAATTTGAGTATGGCCGGCAGCAATTCGTGGCGCTCTAAAGTCCCCAATTCTTTCGAACCGTGGAACAAAGTCACGATCGACGACATCTGCGAGACGACCTGCTGTTCGACCGAACGAAGTACCTTTTGATCCGCAAGGATCTGCTTCTGCAGTCCCGTGACGCGCCCCAAAAGATCCACGATCCGTCCGTTGAGTGCGGCGATCCTGCGCGCGGCGTTGTCGGAGACGATGCCGAGCCCGACCCCCACGACCACGTACAATCCGGGCCGGAACAGGAAATCCGCGTCCTCCAGGCGGTAGCCTTCTCCGATCTGCGAAACGCCCCACGCATACAGGAACGCGGCGACCAGACCGGTCGTCAAGCCCGACAGCAACCCGTAGCGCAGTCCGAACATCAGAACCGGAATCCACAGAGGGCTCGGATGGACGGACAAAAAGGACGGGTCCGCCGGGAAGGAGTAGTGCTGAAGAGCCATCAGGGCACCGACCAGGATCGGCATTTCATACAGCCAACTGAGACTGCGGCGGGACCGGACGACGTCTCCGGTCCGGTGCTCGTGTCCCACTTTTTCCTTTTTCGCGAGATCGCGCTTTTCGGTCTCGCTCTGTTCAGCCTGCGCGCGCGCCCCGGCGTCGCGCATGAGGCGCGCCCTGATTTCGTCGGCGTCATCGCTTTCGCACGGGAGTTCCTCCGCGGCCCGAGCCGCCCGTTGGACGACAACCTGCGCGGACGGTTGAGTCAAAGGTTCGGGAGGAGCGACCTTCGCCTCCGGTTCGGGCGCGAGTACGACCGGCTCCGGTTCGGGCGCGAGCGCGACCGGCTCCGGTTCCGGCTTCGCCTCCGGTTCCGGCGGCGCCGCTTTCTGCGCGATGGCCGCCATCATCCGCTCCAGGGTTTCCGAAATCCGTTCCCGCTCCTCACGAAGCCCACGCGCCGCGGCTTCCGATTCCCGACGCAGGAGGGCGGCGGCTTCCTCGGCCTCGTGCTTGATCTTCGCGGCTTCCTCGAGCGCCGCCTTCTTCAAATTTTCGACCGGCGCCGAGTCGACCTGCAGCCGGCGGCGCGCTTTCTCGGCGTTCTCCACCGCAACCCGGGCCGCTTTCTCCGCCGCCTCGACGGCCCGTTTCTCGGCCTCTTCGAGCGCGGCGAGCTCTTTTCGGCGCGCTTCAAGGCGACGCTCGACCGCGCCCAACTCCTCGGCCGCCTGCGCTTTTTTATAGGACTCCAATTCCCGGCCTTTCGCCTCGAGTTCCGCTTCGAGGCGCTTCATTTCGACGCGGCGCACGACTTCTTCCTCGCGCGCGGCGCCGGCTCTTCCAACCTCCGAAACTCCGCGGCTGAGAGAGGAGAAGTCCGAGGAAAGGCCGCGCTGCAGCGCCGCGATTTCCTCTTCGATAGAACGCTTATCTTCATCCATCGTGATCTCCTTCCGGTGGGCAAGACCCGCCGCCCCAACGCCATTCGAGGGCGGCCTCGATTTTCTGAGACCGGTCTCCGGTTCCGTCGAAATCCTCGCGGGACTGCGAGTAGGACGCCGAGAGCTTCCAGCGCTCTCCCAGGAAATAGTCCGCGTTCAAACCGAATCCCACCAGATTTCCCTTTAGAAAGCGGCGCCCGCGACCCGACTCCTCGGCGCTGTAGACATAGCCGTCGGTTCGCAAATGTCCGTCCAACCAGCGTTTTCCTGCCGACAAGATTCCGTAATGAGATCGGACCCGCGGGGTCAGCGACAGGGTTCGGGAGAAAACGGCGTCCGACTCCGCGTTCAGATGAACGAAACGATAGGACAAGCCCAAATACACCGGGTTCTTCATCAAAATCGCAGACGCTTCGGGGACGATCAGAAACTGCTTCCCGCGCCCGCCGGCCCGAGCGGACAGCCGGGTCGCACGGCCGTCGAGACCCAGACGGAGTCGATCGAACGCTTTCCACTTCGCGTTGCCGGCGATCTCATCGGTGACGATTCCGGCGACAAGCGCAGAGGCAGAGGTCCGCCACAACCGGCGTCCCCAGGCGTCCAGCGTGAACGACCAACGATCGTTGGGATCCCAGGACCCAAACGCGCCGGGCGAAAACGCGGAAAAGTCGTCGGAAATTCGAAGGTCCGCGTCGACGCCCGCCGTCCACCGACGCCGCTCCCGGGCCAAAGAACCCCACAACCCGGTCACCATCCCTTTTGCCGCGCCGCTCTTTCGGCGGTAACGACCCGACGCCGCTTCCGCGCGCGCGCGCCAATGGGGACGCGGCAAACCCCGGTAGGTCAAACCCTCCTCGAAGTAATCGGAACTCTGAGAGTCGTTCCACCGGAGAACGGGGCCGATCCAATGGGAGCCTTCCTCACGTACGTCGTGAAGCGCCTCGTGCGTCGAGCGCTCGTAATTAGGATGTCGCGAAGCCGACGACAGGAAAACTTCGGCGCATCCCCAACACTTTTGCCGGCGCAGCAAATCCCCCATAAGATAGGGGAACGCTGGCTCTTCCGGAACGGCGGCCATGCTCTCGCGCAAGTGCGCTTCGAGTTCCACGTCCGCGTCCACGGCTCTCAGCCGCGACGCCTCGAGCCGCCGCCACTGGTTGGTCATCACCGGAAATCCCTCGCGGAGCAGACGCAGCGGTTCCCGTGCCGCGTCCGGATACCCCCCGTCGATCATGCGCCCGGCCCAATCGGAGAGAACGGCGCCTTCGCGCGGGTTCGCACGGTACAGACGCGCGTAATCGCCGTCGAAGGCATCCTCCCAACCGAGACGAGCACGGAGTCTTAGATGCAGCAATGATTCCTCGACGCCCCGCGGTTCGCCCATATCCTCCAACGCCGACTTCGCCCAGCGTCGGGCCTCGAGGGTCTTCCCCCGCCGGGAAGCGAGGTCCGAAAGATGCGCGGTGACCGCAGGCGACCCGTCGATCTCACGAGCTTTCAAGAAAGCCTTCTCCGCGACGGCGAACTCCCCCGCCGCCGCCGACTGGCGTCCCAGTTCCATCAACAGTCCGGGGTCGTCGGCCCGGGTTTCGAGAAGCTTCTGGTATAGCCGCATCGCCGAAGCGTGATTGAGCCGCGAACCGAGGATACGGGCCAGGCGCAGCGTCCAGGAGCCGTCATCGATGTCCTTGGCCATCTGTTCGCGCACCCACCGCTCCGCTTCTTCAAGACGCCGCTCCAAAATTAAAAGGTCGGCGAGGGACAGGGCCCGCTTGCGCTGCGCCTCTCCGAGACCGGCCGCCGTCCCGCTGCGAACCGGCGCGACCCCCGCCGCCCGGACGGACGCCGGAAATACCGCCAGACTCAACGCGAGCGCGAGCCTCACGGACGCACCCCGGCCGCGGCGCCCGCGGCGGCCCCGGTCTGGAAGTGGCGCTGAAGGATGCGGATCGCCTTATCGCGTTCGCCGAGTTTTTCCAGAAGGGAGACGAGCTTGTCCATCGCGACCTTGTCGTCGGGAAACAGCGCGATCTGGGATTCAAAGCTCGCGGCGGCGGCGCGCGTGTCTCCGAGCTGCTGCTGGACGTAAGCGAAAGAGGGGCGAAGCGAGCGGTCCTTCGGCGATTGGGAGAGCAGGATTTGATAATGCTCGACGCAGTCGGCGAAGCGTTCCTCGTCGCGAAGAAAGGACACCAAAGACCGGCGGCTTTTCTGATCGCCGGGAACGGTGCGCACGCGCTGCTCCAAAGCCGCGATCGCCTTTTCGACGCGCCCCGATAGGCGATATTCGTAGACCAGCATGTCCGACGCCTTTCGGTCCTCGGGGAACTGACGCAAATAAGCTTCCAGTTTCCCGGCCGCCTTCGCATGCCGTTCGTTATCCGCATAGGCGTAAATCAGATCCCACCAGCGGTCCCGTTCGCGGGGCCGGCGCTCGAGGACGGCCTCCAACTCGGCCGCACCTTCGTCCACGCGCCCGAGCTTGAGCAGGGCGGCCCCGAGCTCGCGGCGCCAGGCGATCTCGGCGGGTTCGATTTTCTTGAGCGACGCGTAATCCGCCGCCGCCTTCTCCCATTCGGAGTGTTCGGTTCGAATCGCCGCGCGGTCCGCCAGATAACCGACGGTTTCCGGCGCGAACTTCAGGCCGGCGTCCAATTCGGCCAGCGCCGAAGCGTCTTCCCGACGCAGCCGGTAGACGCGCACGATCAGACGCCGCACATGTTCGTCTCGGGGATCCCGCTTTAAATTCTCCCGCAGGAGCGCGAGGGCCGCCTCGAGTTCTCCGCGCGCCAGCATCAGACGCAGCAGTTGGTCCCGACTGTCGGCGTCGTCCTCGTCCAAGGAGGCGAGTTCCAGCAGCGCCCGCTTGGCGGACGGGTCGTCCTGACGCGCCGCCGCTTCCTGGTAGGTCTGAAACAATATCGTCTCCAACTGCCGCCGCGGGACGATCCGCTTCGCGCGCAAATCCGCCACGAGCCTCCAACGGAACTCATCGGCTCGCTCATCGAGTCCGGTCCGGTTCAGCAGTCCCATGAGCGCCGCACCGCTCTCCGCGTCCCCCCTGCGATGCTCGTAAAAGGAATTCATCGGGGCGATCGCCTCTTCCGGCCTTCCGGCCGCTTCGTATGCCTCGGCCAGCGCGAGCGTCGCGCCCTTGTGGTAGGGATTGCGCTCCAGGTAGCTCTCAAAGAAGGCGATCGCCTCCGAACGGTCGCCTTCCTGGCGCAGCATCAGCCCCCGCGTATACTCGCTTGGATAGAGAATCCACCCCAGAATAAGCGTCCCGGCGAGATACAGCGCGACCTCGAGCTTCGAAAAGATCATCCGCGAAGCTCCTCGACGAGCACCGTTCCGGTCGTGCGGCCGCTTCGGGACGAGGGAAGCACCACGCTCAAAAGTCCCTCGGAGTCCGCGACCGCGTCGCTCTCGTGATCGGGCCCCGTGATCCGGTACGCGCGTCCCGGTTTGAGCCCGGCGAGCGTGAACGCGGGTTCCCACCAGCCCTCCATCTCGAACCGCACGCCTCCTCCCGCCGCGGACCAATCCTCGACCTCGAAATTGGCTCGCTCGAGTCGAAGTCCCGTGGGCGCCTTCGCGCTCAGCGCGATCTCACGCTCCGCGCTTTCATCGAGAGAAACGTAGACGGTCCTCCCCTCGCGACGCCAACCCAAGACTCCGCGCGAGGCTTCCATGTCCGGCACGCGCGGCTCGTCGTCGAAGCGTACCGTGCGCAGCGCGGCCCCCCCCGTCAGCTTGAAGCGGTTTTCCCCGTTCTTTAAAATCCGCATTTCGTAGAAATCGCGCGCCGAACGCACCCAGCGCGTCGTCCGGACGGGAATCAGCGGCTGCGCCAGCGCCCAGTCGTAGACCGTTTTCAGCGAGCGCATCGCCGCGTATTTTTCGGTGCTGTAGAAATGAACATAGACGCTCACCGGCTTGATGCGGCGCGGGGACCCGCTTCTTTCGAAAGTCTCGATCACATCCCGGTAGCCGTAGTACCGGGCGGACCACAGGTCCGTGTATTCGTTTTCATTGAAAGACGGGGCGTATATCTGGCGGGACTCGCCGAGGCTTCGCCCCACCGGAAACAAATAGGCGTAGCTGGGATGCCTGCGGTCGAAACGGCCGCCTCCGCCGTTGATGTTGAGCAGGCCCGCCTTCTCGGCGAGCGCGACCTGCTCGGGGGTGGGCAGACAGTCCCCCGTCCATTGAAACAGCGAGATGCGCGAGCCTCCGCCGAGGGCTTTCGCTTCGATGATGCCGGGGGAACTGACGATTTCCCGGCGGGCGTCCATGCGATAGCGCGGGATGCGCAGCGCGACCTCGCCCGTTCTCCAATTCAACGGATGCGCATAGCCGTGAGACGCGGGTTCCACATTGGGACGCGAGAGGATTCTGCGGCTGAGGTCGGCCGCCGATTGGGTGCCGTAGAGGGTCAAATCGAAGTAGCCGGCGATCAGCGAAATCGTAATCGGGGTCGACGGATAGCGCTCGAGAATCTCCGAGAGAAACACCTCGCCGCTGATCTTCCCGCGTCCTGCCTCGCTGCGGTTGAAAAAGCCGTCTCCATCGATGTGGCTGGAGAAGACTCTCAGTCCGTTGAGCGTCGTCACGTCGGGACGGGGCAGGCCCGACACGCCCATCGCCCGGGCGAGGAACTCGAAGGGATCGGTCACCCAGCGGAATTGCGCCGGATCGAGGGCTTCGTTTTTGTAAAGCCAGAACGGCGCCAACGCGACTCCGCCGCGCGGGCCGACCACGACGGGATCGCTCGTATTCGGCTCTCCGTACTCCAACGACAGCCTCAGCAAGGCCTCCGAACCGGGCGCCGCGCGCAGAATCGGAACGACTCCGGTTTCCGACGGATCCGGCTCGCGTTCAAAGCCGATCGCAGGCGAAGCCGAGGCGACCTTGACGGAGAGGGCGTCCACCGTACGCGCGCCGTAGAGGATCACTCCCAGCGACCGGAACATCCGCCGGCATTCGGCCGACAACCCGGGCGTTTCGCCCTCCGACAGGAAAAGGCCCTCCCGCCCGACGATCGCCACGCGGACGCCGCGCTCCATCGCCGCTCCCAGCCACCGGCACACCTCACTGGAGTTGGGAAAGGCGTTTTGGCGGTCGGGCCACAGAATCACCCCGCGCACGTCCGCGCGCGCGGAAAGATCCGGGAGCCCCTTCGTCGCGTCGGTGGGTTCAAGGATCAACCCGAGATGATTCAACGGCATCTCCGCACGCTGATGCAGCGGATGAAAGTAAAAATCCTTCACGAACCCCGGAATCTGCTCCGGCGTATAGAGGCCCAGCACCGTGCGCGGCGACTCCTCCCAGGCGGCGAACGCGGGAGACGCGGCCAAGAGCAGCGCGAGGGCCGGCGCGATCACGGATCCACCTCCCCGAGCCGATCAAGCGCCGGCGCGGTCAGATAGACCGCGTAGCCCTTGCGCCGCGAGCGCTTGACGGCCCGCTTCACCCGACGCCCGGTCCGGTCGGAAAGACCGGAGTACACGAGATTAAAAACGGGCTTTCCCGTCCTCTTACGGAACGCGTCCAAGGCGTTTTCCTTCGAGCGGCGGATCTTCGCCGGGGTTTTCGCGCAATGCTTCGCGTCCGGAGAACAATGCGTGTAGAGATCCTCGACGAGAACACCGTCGACCGCGTCCCCGACGCGCTCCAACAGCGGAAGTCCGTTATTGATCACGATCACGGTTTTGGGAAAGCGCGTGCGCAGCTCCAGGACGAAAGAAACCGCCGCGTCGACGCTGCCGGCGAAGCGCGCCGGCGCGCTCGACTCCAGGTACGCGGCGACGTCGATCGTGTCGAGCATCACCCCGTCGTAGCCCTTGGCCAGCGCGTCGGGCACCACTTTCTCGAGCAGGAGTTCGCGCCACGCCTTCGCGCGCAAATCGACCCGGTGCGCGCCGGCCCACTCCGGGTTGACTTCCACGACGAAGGGCTTCCCCTCCACCGATTTCCAAAACGACCGCCGCTCGTCCGCCTCGCCGACGCTCACGTAGGCCAACGCGACCGGCCCGGTGCTGACGGGCCGCTCGAACGAGTCGGGGTCGACGATCGCCATGTCCAGCGACGCCCAGGAGGCCTCCGAAACCCGAGGACCGTAATGACAAATCCAACGGCGAACGCCCGAGAGCGAGGGGCGTTCGCCGGAGGCGGCGCCCACGGGGAGACCGGCGAGCAGCGCCAGCATCAATGGGTTCAGCCGGGACATTTCGCGTCCGCGATCTCCTTTCGCTTGGCCTTGAACGCCTTCACCCAGTCCGAGATCGCAAGGGGCCGGGGCTTCCCCTGATCCGCCGGGATCGGGGGCTCGAAGCGCGCGTGATCGTCAAACCGCGCGCCGGCAAACAGGTCGGCGATCTGCTTGTCCGAAAGTTTGGACAACAACCCCGCCAAGAACGTGCGGCCGTCCTCGGAGATAACCGGGTCCGCGTAGTTCCCGCTCGTGCCTTTTAAGTCGGCGACACAGGCCTTCGAGTCTTTCCAGATCTTTTTCTTGGACCACTTTCGGAACGAAATGCCCCCGCTGAGCCCGCCGAAGGTGCCGCCCAAATCCGTCACGTACAGCGCCGGCGAAGCGCATTTCGCGTCCTCGGGCAAACAGAGCGTCTTTTGCTGGTTTGCGGTGTTGTCGATGTGGTTCACGAATACCGACAGCAATTTGAACGCATCGACCTGGGCTTTCGAAGCGCCCCCGTCCCTTTCGGAGACGGTCTCCAAATCCGCGTACTCCCAACCGTGATACCCGGCGCTGAACCACAATTGTTCGCCCTTCAATTTCGTCTGAATCGTCGCCGGGGAGAAGGTGCGCGTCGCGCGGGGCTGCGAACCGTCGTCGGTCCAAGGGTCTACAGGACAATTCTCGCAGACGACGTCGACCGAGTACATCCGCTCCGCGTAGAACCCCAGAGCCCAAAATAGGCGCGTCGCGGCGACCTCGCTGTACACCTCGGGGTTGGACTCCGGCTTGTATTTTATTTTCAGACGGACCCCGTCCTTCCAGCACGGAAATTTGGGGGAATGCCCGCCGAGCGGGTTTTTCGGGTCTTTCTCTTCGTACTTGCAGGCGACCTTCTCGCGAAATTTAAAGCTTTGCTCGCCCCCCGGGCCGTTGAGCAAGTCCATCGTTTCGACGTCGACGGGATGCCAGACGACGCCCCCGCGAACCGCCTTTTTCATCGCATAGTTGGAGACAGGCCCCGTCCACGCGGCGGGAATCGCCAAAGTGCCGGTCAGCGCGGCCAAAACGGAGCATCGGAATAGTTTGGAGCGGTTCATAGGGTTCCTCTTATAATTACCAGGGTTGCCGCGGTTGAAGGTCTCGAAGAAGTTACGGGAATCCGAAGAAATTCTGAAGAGCCGAAGCGCCTGAAACGGCGGCGCGATTCGACTCCCGAAACAGGGAGCTTTAGACCCAGGACCATCCTACCCTTTTGAACTGAACTTGAGCAGAACACGGATTCAAATAAAGCTAAATTATCCTTGTGGCAGAACGAATTTACCTGATCGACGATGAACCGGACATGACGACGCTCGCTGAGCGTTTGTTCACGCTGAAGGGATTCGTCGTTTGCGTCAACAACGACCCGTCCGCCGGACTGTCTCACCTCATCGATACCGACTATGATCTGATCTTCATCGACCTAATGATGCCCGGCATGAACGGCTTCGATTTGCTGGATTCGCTGCGCAAGACGCCGCGGCACGCGTCGACCCCGATCATCATCCTTTCCGCGAAACGCCTCAACGACGCCGAGCGCAAGCGCCTGCTCCTCAACAACGCCCGCTTTTTGCTGAAGCCGCTTTCTCCCCGCCAGATGTTCGAAGCCGTTCAGGGCACGCTTCGACTCCAGAACTAAGTCTCCCTTCCCGGCATCTGCTTTAGTAAAATTCGACTTCCAGTGAAAGTTTTGCCCGCGCTTTTCGCGCTGCTCCTTGCAGCCCCCTGCCGCCCGCAGCCCCGGGAGGGCGAAGCCGCTTACTTCGAATCCGAGGAAAAATTTCTCTCCGGTTTCGATATAAACGATCCCGAGAACGGATTCTCCCTACTCGGCGGCCTCGAAGGCTCCTCGATGATACTGAAAGTCAAAGGACCGTCCGGCCGTACGATCGGAGTCTTCAAACCCACGAGCGGAAACACGCTCTACGAGGCGGAGATCGCCGCGTACCGGCTTTGTCGGCGGCTGCGTTTGCCCGTGTGCGCGCCGACGGTGGAAAAAACCCTCGACTCGGCCTCGCTCGACCGCTTTTCAATCCTCTTGGAAGAAGTCGAATTCGAAGGGAAGGACGATCCGAAATTCGCCGCTCACTTTCGAATGAAGGAACGCTTCCGGCAAGCGATGATGGACCGGGTTTCGGAGCGGACGACGATGCCCGGCGCCTTTAAGACTTGGATCGAACCGCTGATCCTCTATCAAGGTCTCGGGGATCTCGCCTCGGTAAAAAAACACGAGCTCTATGAATACCTGTTCCACGATGGACCGCCCGACGGGGGACGGCCCATCGAACTGCGCCAGTGCACGACGCTTTACAAGCCCGAGGGCTGCTACCGGGGAGAATTGCGGGTGCGCGAACTCCTCGACCAATTCATCGGCATGCTGATCGTCGACGCCCTGATCGCCGACAACGACCGTTTCGCCGGCGGCAACGTCCACCTGTTTTCGATCGACGCGCGCATCGCCGAGGACGAGGACGGCTGGCACCGTCTGCCGGCGCCGAGCCTATTGATGCTCGACAACGGAGCGGGATTTTTGGGATCGCGCACGCAGGCGCTCGACGTGATCCGCAAGGATCTCAAAATCACCCGTTTCCCGCGCCGTATCTTTGACGGGCTTCAAGCGCTCAAAGCCCAAGCCGAGAAGGATCTCCCGGGCCTGCTCGCCGCCCTCGGCATCCCGGAAGATGCCCGCCACGCGGGGAAGCACTACGCACCGGCAAGAATGTTCACTAGTAATCTAGAGGCGCTGCTGGGCTACATCCGCGGCGTCGAAAAGAAGCACGGAGGCGCGGCGTTCTACTGATCCTCATGAGCGATAAAACTCTCAACGAACTGGACGGACAGGCGGACTCGTTACTCTCCCACGATCATTACGCGCAGGCGCTGAGCATTCTCGACGACATGATCGCGATCGAGGAGAAGGGACCGAATCATCCCCAATTTCTGCTCTCGATCTGCCTGCGCAAAGCGCACGCCCTGCTCGAACTCGACCGCCCTAAGGACGCGTACCGCTTCCTGATCGAAGACACCCCGAAACTCTCACAGGAGCGCCACGCCTACGAAAAGCGCTACTGGAATCTGCTCGCTCAAGCCGGGGAATCGACCGGGCACGGCGCCGAAGCCCGGGACGCGCGCGCGTCCGCGCAGGAACTCTCCCTCGACTGGGGGACCTCGCTCGAGCGCGCGGAGGAACTGCGCCTCGCGGGGCGCGACGAGGAAAGCCTCGCGTTCTACGAGCGCTCGATCCGAATGAACCCCGGCGAACTCGCAACCGCGGCCGCGCTGGAAAACGCGGTGTTCGGAAAAGCCCGCGCGCTGCTGTCGCTCGGCCGAAAGGACGACGCGAAGCGCCTACTCCTCAAGACCTGGATCAACACGAACAGCAAGGAGTACCAGGCGCTGCTCGACGATGTCGGCGCGGCGACGGGCGGGGGCGCCTAGGTCCGGCGCAGCATCCCTCTTCGTTCTCGGCCATAACGCCTCCTTGCATTGATATATAGACACGCGTCTATCTGAAAACCCAAAAAAAATCACTCCCCGGCCTCGGCGAAGGTCTTCATGAAATCCCGGCAGGAATCGGCAACGCAGCAGGAGCTCAGCTTGTAGAAGACCTCTTTCCCCTCCTTGCGGCTCTCCACAATCTTCGCGTTCTTCAATATACCCAAATGGTGCGAGATCGACGGCTGCTTCATCGCAAACTTAGCGCAAATCTCGGAGACGGTCATCTCCTTGCGCTTGAGCAGCAGCATCATGATCTTGACCCGGTTCGGGTCCGCCACGGCCTTGAAGAACGAGCAGCATTCGGTATTCATTGACATATAGACAACTGTCTATATTATACTCCCCGGTCAACCAAAAGTAAAGGGTTCCCCAGCGCGGAAATCAAGGATACGCCTCCTTCCAAGAACTTCGCGATCCTCGGATCGCGATCCCGGAGCTTCGCCTTCAGCTCCAACGCCGTCAGAACGACCGGCTCCAGTCCCACGCCGAAGCGCCGCCTCAGACGCTCCGCGACGCCTTTCGCGTACTCCAGCATCTTCACCTTTCCCCCCGCCCGCGGCACGAGCAGAAGGTCCACGGCCTCGCCCGGAGACAGCGGCCCCCTCGCCCTCGGGCCGCGAAGAACGGCCGCGGCGGCCCTCCCCTCGAACTGCTCGCGCAGAAAAGCGGGCACTCCGCGAACGGCCTTGGCTTCCGCCTCGAACAGCGGAAGCAGCGCCATCCGTATCAGGCGGTGCTCGGCGTTGAGACGGATTCGCTGGGTTTTGCCCGTTCCCAACCGTTCGACCAGACCGCCCGCTTCCAAGTCGGCGACCGCCCGCGCGACCGCGCCGTGGGCAAAGCCGGCCCTTCGCGCGATTTCGCGGCCGCTGAGGCCGTGCTCGATGCCGTTTAAAGCCCTGAGCACCGCGACGTTTCCGGGCGCCCCGAATACCCAGTCGAGCGGCCGGCGCAGAAAGTCGGATTGTTTTTTCATACCGGCTTCCATTATAGCCAAGCCGGGAGGTGGCCTGTCTTCTATCCAAGTGGCTAGTTTTCTATCCACTTCCAAAACACCACGGGATCGGACTCCCCCAAGACACGACCCAGCTGAGCCGGAATTAATCCGTATTTTCTTGAAATTTGCTAAAATCGCCCTCACGGTGGGATGGCAGAGCGGTCAAATGCACTGGTCTGTAAAACCAGCGGGAATACCCTACGCAGGTTCGAATCCTGCTCCCACCACCACTCTCACATGAAACCCAGCCCTCAGGCTGGGTTTCGTTCTTGAAGGTTCCCCTCGGGCCCCGCGAGTTGATACACTTCGTCGTGATGCCTTCGCGCCCTCGCCCGACGACCGTCGTCTTCGCGCTCACCACCGGACTCGCGGCGCTGCTGCTCTGCGTGCTGGCCGCCATCCCTCCTGCCAAGGGACCCGGCGACACCGGCGGCGGATTCATCCTTCTGCCGGTTCTGTTCCTGCTGATCTGTCTGGCGCCGTTTGTTCTCGTCTCAGGTTCGGTCGTCGCGGGGCGCGCCGCGCCCGCCCGCCCCGTTCGGCTCGTGATGCTCGGCGTCCTGGGCTTTCTGCTGGCCGCCGAATTGACCTGTCTTGGCTTCCTCGTCCGTCATATGATTTCATCCGCGCGCGAGTACGCAACGACGCTGGCCGAGCAGTTCGACGTCCTTACGATCTCTCTCGGCGGATTGCTCCTCCTGTCGATCCCCTGCACTGCGTGGCCCCTTTGGCGGGCCGTCAGCGGAGTGCGAACCCCTGCTGCATAAGGACAAGGAAATCCTCCGCCTGCACGCCGAGGAGGTGCTCGACGGCATCGAGATTATGATGGAAGCCACCGGCGCGCCGGAAGGCGTGATCGCGCTCAAGGCCAAATACGAGGACCTCGTCGCGCTCTACGAAGGCCTCGTGAAGAAGCGCGAAGGAATCCGCTTCCTCGGCCTCGGCAATTTCTATCCGTCCGGCGACGAGTACAGTCTGGTCTACGAGGCGACCGGCAAGCTGATTCCCCCCGGCGGCATCCCGATCCAGATCGGCGCGGTGGTCGACAACGTCGAAACCTTGCTCAACGTCGCCCGCGCGGCCAAGGAACCGGTCACCGAGACCTGGTTCAGCGTCGCCGGCGCGGTCGCCCGTCCCTGCACGCTGAAGGTGCCGGTCGGAACCTCGTTCGCCGACGCGCTCGCTATGGCGGGCGGCCCGACCGTCGACGACTACGCGGTGCTCGACGGCGGCGCCATGATGGGCAAGGTCGTGCGCGACATGAGCGCGCCCGCGACGAAAACTACGGGCGGACTGATCGTGCTTCCCGCGGACCATACGTTGATCACGCGGAAATCGGCCTCGCGCGAAGTCTACACGCGCATCGGCAAGTCCGCCTGCGATCAATGCTCGTTTTGCACGGAGATGTGCCCGCGCTATCTGCTCGGCTACAAGATCGAACCGCACAAGGTGATGCGCAGTCTCGGCTTCGGCGGGGACCGGAACAAGATTTTAAGCGAGTGGGCGCTCTTGTGCTGCGAATGCTCGCTGTGCAGCCTCTATGCCTGCCCGGAGTCGCTCGACCCGCGAAACATCTGCGTGTCCGCGAAAGGCGATTTGCGCGATCAGGGCGTCACCTGGAAAAACGCCCAGCTCAACGTGGGCGTCGAGCCCAAGCCGCATCCGATGCTCGAGTACCGCAAGATTCCGCTGGATCGTCTGATCCAACGGCTGGGCCTGGCGCCGTTCGATGCGGACGCCCCGCTGATCGACGCCCCTGCGGTAAAGTCCGTTTCGATTGCTCTCAAACAGCATGTCGGTTCGCCCGCGGTCGCGACGGTGAAAGCGGGAGACTCGGTCACGAAAGGACAAGAGATCGGGCGCATGCCCGAAGGGCAGCTCGGCGCTCCGGTGCACGCGAGCCTTTCGGGCAAGGTGGTTTCGGTGAACGGGACCGTGGAGATCAGGGGATAGCATGGACAATTCGATCGGCGGACTGGAAAGCAGCTCGATGGCGAAGGGCTACGACATCTCGGACGCGATGCTCAAAACCTCGAAGATCCGCCTCCTGCTCTCGCGCACGATCTGTCCGGGCAAGTTCATGATCCTGATCGCCGGCAGCGTCGCCGACGTGGATGCCGCGGTGAAGGCGGGCATCGAGCGCGCCGCGGAATCCTTGGTCGACAGCTTCGTCATCCCCAATATCCATCCGGATATCTTCCCGGCCATCGAAGGAACCTCCCAGGTCGGCGAACTGGAAGCCCTCGGCATTCTGGAAACCTTCTCGGTCGCCTCGACCATCGAGGCCGCCGACGCCGCGGTCAAAGCGGCGAACGTGAAGCCGATCGAGCTCAAGCTCGCGATGGCGATGGGCGGAAAGGGGATGGCGACCTTCACCGGCTCGGTCGCCGCGATCACCGCCGCCATCGAAGCCGGCGCGTTCAACGCCGGCATGAAAGGGATGCTTGTCCACAAAACGGTCATCCCCCAGCCGCGAAAAGAACTGCTCAGCGATATTATTTAGGCCAGCGCCGCTTCGGTTTGGAGCCATCGCCCCATTTCGTGAAGACCTCCAGCGCGGTCTTGCCCACTTCTTTCGTGTCCTGGTAGGAATAGGCGGCCAAGGCCCCGGCGCCGACCACCGGCACCCAGCGCGCGGCCGCGCGCGCGGCGACGCGCTTGGCGAGCCGCCCGGCGAGAATCCCAAGCGCCTCGTGCATCGCGCGCTTCTTCGCCCGGCCGACGAGGACGCCCTCCCCTCCCGAGACCAGCAGCCGCTTCATCGTCCGGCGGTCCACGTGCCGGTACAGGCAGTACATCATCAACTCCTTCGTGAGCTCGTCGCTTTTGCCGCAGAGGGCGGCGATGTCCGCGACTAACCGCGCCTGCCGGCGCCAGACCGCGGCCAGTTCCGGGATCAAGGTCGCCATGCCCGCCGGGCCGGGCGCCAAAGACAGCGCCCCGGTCACCACCGCCGCGTCCCGCGCGGCGCCGCCGATGGACTCCAGCGCGGCGGTCTCCGGTTGGGGACATTCCGCCAGCGAACTCGAAGGGATGTTCGAGATCACCGACGCCACGACGGACTCGACCATCTTGAGCACCGATTCGGTCATGCTCGCAGGGTAATTCGATTTCCGCTCGGACGCCAGTCCCGGGTTTTCTATAATGACGGTCCAATGCCCGACGAGAAGCCGATCACGCCCGAAGAAGTCGAGACCGCCACCCGCGTTCTCGAAACCCTGTACGCCGACGGCGCCCAACTCTCGGATCTGGACCGCGAGAAGCGCGTCGCGCTGTTGACCGCGGCGGGGAAACTCTCGCGTCCGACACGCGAGGAATTCCGCATGCGCGCGAAGCACTCGAAGAAAAGCAAGCAGCAGCGCACGCTTGAATACAACAGGCGTCAGCGCGAGCGGACCGGCATCCGCGCCGCGCGCTCGAAGGGAATCTTTCTCGCCCCCCCGCGGATCGAGGAGACCCGGCGCCCCGAAGACGCTTTGAAAATGACATCGCCGCGCAACTGCTATGTCTGCAAAGCTGAATTCTCCACGCTGCATCACTTCTACGACCAGATGTGCGGGACCTGCGGCGACTTCAATTACGAAAAGCGGTTTCAAAGCGCCGCGTTGAACGGGCAGATCGCGCTGATCACCGGCTCGCGCCTGAAGATCGGCCGGGAAGCCGCGCTGATGATGCTGCGCGCGGGCGCGACCGTCGTCGCGACGACGCGCTTTCCGATGGACTCCGCCGCTCGCTATGCGAAGGAAAAGGATTTCGACGCCTGGAAGGACCGCCTTCACGTCGTCGGCCTCGATCTGCGTCATACCCCGAGCGTGGAGCGCTTCTGCGACTTCTTCACGAAGAGCTTCGGCCGGTTGGACCTGCTCGTCAACAACGCGGCGCAGACGGTCCGTCGCCCTCCCGGCTTCTACGCGCATCTGCTCACCGGTGAGGACGCCGGACAAAAAGGGCTGCCGGAACCGGCGCGCGTTTTGGTCTCTCTATACGACGAGGTGCGCACCAAACTGATCGGCCCCGCGAAGCTCTCCCAGATTCCCTATGTGCAGGACTACGCGCTGGCCGTTGAAACAGTGTTCCCGGACGGCGAGTTCGACGCGGATCTCCAACAGGTGGACTTGCGCCGCGTGAACAGCTGGCGACTGCGCTTAGGCGAGATCGAAACGGCCGAGATGTTCGAGATCCAGCTCGTCAACGCGATCGCGCCGTTCGTGCTCTGCAACGAACTCGCTCCGCTGATGGAGAAGGACTTCACCGGCAAGAAGCACATCGTCAACGTTTCGGCGATGGAAGGGAAGTTCCTGCGCTTTAAGAAGGCGGACCGCCACCCGCACACGAATATGGCCAAGGCCGCGCTGAACATGCTGACCCACACCTCGGCGAGCCGCCTAGAGACGGCCGGGGTTTTCATGAACGCCGTGGACACCGGCTGGGTCACGGACGAAGATCCGGCGCATCTGTCCGCCGCGAAGCGGCGCGATCACGATTTCGAGCCGCCGCTGGACATCGTCGACGGCGCCGCCCGGGTCTGCGACCCGTTCTTCGACGGAATCAACACCGGCACCCACTGGTCGGGAAAGTTCCTCAAAGACTACAAGCCGATCGACTGGTAGCGTAGCCTCAGTCGAGGTCGGGCAACGGCTCGCCGAGAAGCTTCGCGCGCGCGAAGACGACCGGGACGGAGCCGACGGCGAGGAATTCGTCGTGGAAGCGCCGTTCGGAGTACGCCTTCCCCCACTTTTTCCGGCAGTCGTCTTTGAGCCGCAGGATCTGCATCTTGCCGGTGAAGTAGCCGATCAACTGCGTCGGCCAGTTCACGGTGCGCAGCACGTCCGGGTCGATCTTGCCCTTGCCGGGTTCGGCCGCGTGCTTCCAGTCGGCGGCCTGCTGCAGCGTCCAACGGCCCGTCTCCACGTTCACGTCGTAGAACACGCGGCGGATGCGAAAGCGCCAGGAGTCCAGCGTCTCAAGATGCGCGGCGACGGACGGCCCGGACCCGCCCGCTTCCCAAAACGCCTGCTCGGCGTAGAGCGCCCAACCCTCGACCATCAAACTGTCCCAGAGCATGCTGCGAAGCCGATTCGGGTTCAGACGCGCGATCGAAAGCTGCAAATGATGCCCCGGCACGCCCTCGTGCGCCGAATAGGGCGCCATCGCGGTTTCGTTGTAGTAGCGCAGGTCGTAAACGAATTTTTCTCTTTTCTCGAGAGGCCACTCGGGGTTGAAGTTCTCCACGTTCCAATAGCCGACGTCCGATTTCGAGAACACCGGCGGGGGATTCATGCTGCCGCCGTCCCCGGTCAGCGGCACGATCGCCTTCGGCGTTTCCCGGGCGCGGATCGGTCCGACCCCTTCGGGGATCGTCACGAGCCCGCTTTCCTTGAGCGCGGCCGTTTGGCCTTCGACCATCGCGTCGTAAAGCCCCATGAAGGAATCGCGCGCCATCCCCGCGGCGTCGGCGCGGTCCTTTTCCGTCAACTCCGTTTTGGCTTCGCGGTGCCGCCTGAGGGCGTCGCGCGCGGCGTCGACCGCGGCGAGTTCCTTTTCCGCCAGCGCGAGCAATTCCTCCGGCGTCCACTCCAACAGCAGCGCGTGCTTGAAGCGCCAGGCGTAGTTCTTCGCCCCGACGACCCGGTACTCCTCTTTCGGCGATAGGCCTTTCAATTCGTTCCGGTAGGCCTCCAGCGCCTCCAGGGCCGCGGGGTGCTTCGGCAGCAGCTGCACCAGACCTTCGAGGATGCCGTCGGCGATCTCGATGTCCCGGAGCGTGGGAACGCAGACCGCTCGCATCTCGGCGACCATAGCGGGAACCTTCTCGGCGATTGTGTCGATCGCCTCGGTTCTCTCCGGAGCGTAGGTCAAAAACGCGACGAGGTTGTAGGCCAACGGTTCCAGCCAATCGGCGGGGCGGTGCTCGCAGCTCTTCTCGACGGAGAGCTTGCGCTCGACTTCCTTGCCTCGCGCGTACACCCAGCGGAAATCGATCTGCCGTTCCAGCGACCAATCCCGCCACGGCATCCGCCTCAGTTCCTTAAGAGCGCCCCGCGTCCGTTTGAGCAGACCGCGCACCGAGGCCGGGGAGAAGGACGGAACGATCGCCGCGTCGTCGAACAGGCCCGCGTCGGAGGCGTCGTTGGGTTGGACGGCGATGCGCACGCACATGATTTCGCGTGCCGAGCGCTGGAACGCGGGCGTTCCGGGAATCTGGACGGTCTTCATCCACTGATTCTAGCGCACGAAGAAGAACATGGCCAGCCTCGCGGCGATTTTCGCGCCAAACCGAGACCTAGGCCTAAGGACCCAAGCGCAATAGGGCCCCCCGGCACTCGAAGATGATCCCGGATGGCCGTATCCTAATAAGCGATGAAGGCTGTTTTCGCCGCCATCCTCGCCATTGCCCTCGGCGCCCCCGCCGGGGCGACCGACCTCGAAGGGCTGAACCTCCACCTGCAGCAAAACAGTCAAAAGTACAAGGATTTCACTAAGGACAATAAGGACTTCTTAAAAAACGTCGGCTTTACCGACAAGGAAGTCGACCCCAAGCGGCAGAAACCGGAAGCCCCGAAGGATGCCAAGAAAAAAGCGGCCGATTCCCGACTCGCCGTGGGTTCCGGAGAGAGCGACAAGGCGGCACTCTACGGCAAGCCCGGCGGCTCGGCCGGGACGGCCGATCTCAGCGGACTGCACGCCGCGAAGCAGGCCGGGGCCATGGGCGGCTCGATCACGGGCATCGACAAGTACCACGGATCGGTCAACGCCTTCGACCCGAAAACCGGCAAACGGGTAGCCTCTGCCGAAGACGCGGACAAGGTCGAGGACATGTACCGGAACATCATCGATTTCATCGTCAAGGCGCGCTGCAAGACGACGGTTGCCGAACCGGCGTTTCGCGCCTTGCTCTGGGGCGCGGCCGTTCTCGACCTTAAGGACGTCAAGGAAGAACCCTGGCCCGCGATGATCGAGGAAACGCAGGCGATTTGGCGAGGTCATGTGAAGTCGGTGCGCGACGCGCGCGAATCCCTGATGGAAGAGGGCCGGATCAAGGTGGATCTGAGCCACATGCCGATCATCATCTACAAACCCCAGAAGGAAGTCGGCGCGACGGCCACCTGGTCGGGCGGGATCATCACCGTCGGCGATCAGTACGCGGGGTTGGGCTCCTCGGGCAAGCTCGCGGTGCTGTTCCACGAAGACGAGCATCACTGGG
Source organism: Elusimicrobia bacterium CG_4_9_14_3_um_filter_62_55 (assembly GCA_002790095.1). Taxonomy (GTDB): domain Bacteria; phylum Elusimicrobiota; class Elusimicrobia; order UBA1565; family UBA1565; genus UBA1565. The sequence continues at coordinate 76,079 of PFUL01000117.1, forward strand.
ACAACAAAACCAAGGGCGGCCTGCACGACAACCACTACAGCGAATTGCTGGAAGAGCCCGACAACACCCCCTCCGGCAAGAACTGGACCGAAACCTTGGCCTACCGCAACATGGGCGACTTCACCGACGTCCTGAGCCTGGGGTGGAAAGGCGCGAAGGGCGGAAAGGAAATCCGCGACCAGGTCGTTAGTTCCTTCTAGCCGAAGGACCCACCCCCGTCTAGTCCCAATTCCCCTGTCCGCTCCCCGCAGGGTGTCAGGCAGTGACTTCCCTCACCCTGTCCCTGCAAAGGAACAAAAGAAGCGGCTCGCGAGTATAACTTGCGACCCTTGAAACGGGTCGCAGACTACGGCTTGACAAACTGTAAACTATAGTTTACACTTCTATGAGAATCTTCTCCACACGGGAATTCGACGCCTGGCTGCTCGGTTTGAACGAAAAGAGCAGGGTCCAGGTGGACGATCGACTGGATCGCATCGCCGATCACCGCCACTTCGGAGACTGCAAACCCCTCGGTGGAGATCTATTTGAACTACGCTGGAAGAATGGAAGGCGTATTTACTTCGCCAAAGTGGAAACTCAAGAAGGGAAAACGGCTCTCATGCTGTTGGGAGGCGATAAACATGGACAAGGAAACGACATCCGTAAAGCGCGCAGGATTCTCGAAAGGGAAGCCCCGTAGGCTCGGTCCGAAAGCGACGGCGCGACCTTACGATCCTACGGTCAGCCTCCGCAATCCGGCTATTATCCAAAAGGCGATTCTTCAGTCTTTGAAGGATGGAGATTTTGAGTCCGTCATGGAGATATATAAGTCGCATCTCCGCGTGCTCAACCGGACGAAAACCGCGGATTCCTTACAGGTATCCCGGCAGTAC
>PFUL01000034.1 GCA_002790095.1 Elusimicrobia bacterium CG_4_9_14_3_um_filter_62_55
TCCCAATGCATGCTCGCGATGTTCCCGTGGCTATTATTCTCAACAATCTGCGTACTGCGGGGATCAGCCGCGAAGATTACCTCCGCGTGTTGAGCCGATCCTAGGCGGAGAAAGATGCTTGGGACCTTGGATCTCCGGCCCTTAGACCCTTCGGCCATTTCGTATACTATAGAATCATCAGGGGAACGCTAAAGGTGCCTCAGCCCGTATGACAAATTCCGAAGCCGAAAAATGGGCGCTGGACGAAACCAGGCGTCTGACTCTGGAAATCCTTCGGGGGCAGCCGGTGCGGGTCTGGCTGTTCGGCTCGCGCGCTACAGGCCAGGCCCGGCCGTTCTCGGATATAGACCTTGCGCTGCAAGCGGATCCCGGTCCGATGGATCGTGCCCTGCTGGCCCGCCTGTCGGAAGCGCTGGAGGAAAGCTGCATACCTTTCAAGGTGGATATAGTGAATATGAACACGGCCGACCCGGCGGTCCGCGCCGGCATTGAGCGGGAGGGCCAGTTATGGACAGACTGACGACGCGCCTCAATGAAGCGCAGAAAGCGTGCGGAACTTTCCTGGAAGCTCTGGCCGTAAAAAATCCAAACCCGCTTGAGCGTGACGGCACCATACAGCGGTTTGAGTACACCTGATCTTTACCCAACTGGACAAGCATTCCGCCCTGCTGGCCGATAAAATACGCCGCATAAGCGAGAAAGCGGGAAAGAATCGATGACGACCCCCGTCACCCTCGACAGGCACGCCAAGCAGCTCAAAGAACACGCCTCCCGCCCAGACACGCTGGATGCCTCGGCCTTAGCCCTGGTGCCCTCCATCGTCCCATGTTACACTAACACCAATGACCCTGGAAGCACAGGAATTACTCCAGCAGGCTTTGCAGCTCCACCCGGTGGAACGCGCTGAGTTGATCGAAGCCCTATTTCGGAGTTTCGAGACGCCGGCAGACGCGGTTTGCGACGCCGCATGGGCCAAGGAGGCTGAAAGCCGGATCGATGCCCATGAGGCCGGCCAGATCGCCTCAACCGGCTCCGACGAGGTTATTGCGCGCACTGTGCCTGGGATCTTGGACCCTTCCCATACGGGCGGGGGCCTGGTATCATGAAGGGATGAAAGGGAAAGCCTCCGCTCCCGCGTCCAAGACCGACATGGTCGGCGTCAAAACCGAGCTCAAAGACGATATCCAACGACTCATCTCAGCGATCGCCAATCTCGAAAGCAGGATGATAAAATCGCTGGAAGTGATGCAGGCCCGCTCGGACGCGCAGCATGATCAAATAATGCGGTCCCTCAACTTAGCCATGGAAAAATGGGAAGACATTATCCGTAAGCGGAACGGGTCGGCTAAATCAGCTTCAGAAAATCCTGGAGTTCCAGCTTTGCGCCGCGCAGGATCGCCATCAACGTCCCTGGCTTGACCCGGTGCCCTTTATGGATTGGCACAGTGCACCTCCTTGAGGGGTCGCTTTTATGCCTCATCAGCGCGTGAGACCCTTTCTGGCGGGCCACAAAAAAATCGGCGCGCTCCAAAGCGCGCCGAACACGATCTCCGGAAATTTGCGGCAGGCGGCTCAAGCGGTAAATTCCACTTCTTTGATCAGCAGGCGGGATTCTTTCGGCAACGGCAGGCCGTCTTCTTTGAGACTCTCCGCGTAAAGTTCGATGGCTTCGCGAATATTGGCTAGCGCCTCGCTCTGAGTCTCTCCCTGACTGGCGCAGCCGGGCAACGCGGGGACATAGACCGAATAGCCGCCATCTTTCTCCTTTTCTAGGACTACTTTCAATTTGGAGGTCATTTTGGGCTCTCAGGAGAGTATAACAGCCACCCTCTGTGGTTTCAAGGCAAATTGGGAGGAGCGGCAGCGCCGCCCTCAACTCATGCACTCATGCATCTCCGGCACCGGGGAGGAGGGGGGATTTGCCAAAATCAGCGGCAGGCATGATCGCGAGTTTTAAACGGCTTCCTGAAGTTCTGCTTTTTGCAATCGTCTGCTTCGGCCCGCTCGCCGACAGAGAAGCGATTCGACTTGACGGACTGTCTTTTATAGGCTACACTTGCAATGGGCGGCACGCGTTCGCGGAAGTGTAGAATTGTCCACTATCTCGCCGAGGGGCGGGATTTGTTCGGGGAGTGGCTCGACGGCCTCAAGGACATCGCCGGACGCGCGGCCGTCCTCAAGCGCATCGATCGGCTCGAGGACGGCAATCCCGGGGATCACCGCCCCGTAGGCGGAGGAGTTTTCGAACTCCGAATCCACCATGGGCCGGGGTATCGCGCCTACTACGGCGTAGACGGCGTAAAGATGGTGCTGTTGCTCTGCGGCGGAGACAAGAAGACGCAGAAGAAGGATATTCGACGGGCCCGCGAGTTCTGGAACAAGCACCGGAGGCTGAAATGAGCAGAACGATCTCTCATCGTCAATACCTGAAGAAGCTGCTCGCCGACCCCCGGGAAGCCGCAGCCTACCTCAACGCCGTAGCCGAGGACGGAGACATCGAGCCCCTCCTCAAGGCTCTGCGCAATGTCGTTGACGCGCAGGGCGGCGTCGGCGCGCTGGCGAAGAAGACCAAAATGAGCCGCACCACCCTCTACAGGACGCTTTCCGCCGCCGGCAATCCTGAAGTCAAGACCTTGGAGTCGATCCTCGCCGTCTACGGCATCCGCATCAGCTTCCTCCCGATCCGATCGTCCGGACTACCTCGCCGGCGATACGCGCAATCCCAATCCTCCCACATACACTTCGGAACCCGCTGAACTCTCGTAGGCCCAACAGCCTGCTCACACCCTCTAGCCCCGGGACCTTGGACCCTTCCCAGACGGGCTGGGGTCTGGTATCATGAAGGGATGAAAGGGAAAGCCTCCGCTCCCGCGTCCAAGGCCGATGTGGCCGCGGTAAAGGCCGACCTAGCCGCCGTCAAGACCGAGCTCAAAGGCGACATCGCTTCAGTCAAGACCGAGCTCAAAGGCGACATTTATCGCCTCGCCACAGCGATGGGCACGCTCGAAAGCAAGATGATGCAATCGATGGAAGCCATGCAGACCCGCTCAGACGCGAAGCATGATAGAACGCTGCAGGCCATCGACTCATTTTTAGGCAAGCTGGAGACCTACGACCGCAAGTCCGCAACGACCCCCGTCACCCTCGACAGGCACGCCAAGCAGCTCAAAGAACACGCCTCCCGCCTGGACAAGCTGGAAGCCTCGGCCTGAGCCCTGGCGCCCCATAGCGCGGCGCCGCCCGCAACTCATGCACTCATGCATCTCCGGCACCGGGGAGGAGGGGGGATTTGCTATAATTAGGCGTTGGATTTGCAACGGGAGTTGTTCTCATGGCTGAAGTGGAAGCGGTTGAAGCGGACATCGATTTACGCAAATATTTAGACATTCTGCTGCGCCGCCGCTGGATTATTCTGGCCGCGGCGGTCGTCTGCGTGCTCTCTACCGCGCTCTATGTCTACACGGCCACGCCGGTGTACCAGGCCAAGAGCATGCTCCTCATCGAGAAGGCCCGGGAAGGGGCCGCGCGCTTCTCCGAGAACGCCGTCGTCGAGAACACCCAGGACGACTACTACCAGACCCAGTACATGCTGCTCAAGAGCGACTCGCTTTTGCAGCAGGTCTACGACGGGCTTAAGTTGGCGCAGGTGGAGCAATTTCAGCAGCCGCGCGGTCTTGAGAAGCTAAAGGACGCGGTGAACATCGCGCCGGTGCGCCGCTCGCGTCTGCTCCATGTGGAAGTGGAGTCTCCGGACCGCGCTTTGGCCGCTCGCATCGCCAACGCCCTGTCGGAGGCCTTCGTCAAGCAGAACCTGGAGAACCAGCTCTTTATCTCGAAGGACATTTTGGCCGCGATGGCGTTGGACTCCAACACCGTCGAGGGCCGCCGCCAGCAGGAGAGCCTGCCGGCCGTGGTCAAT
>PFUL01000054.1 GCA_002790095.1 Elusimicrobia bacterium CG_4_9_14_3_um_filter_62_55
TCGCGGCGACGCCCTTGCGCTTCGCTATCCCTTCGCCTCCATCAGGCTGGGAAGAGGACTTGCACCTCCAAGCTGTCGGTCATGCTCGGCACACAAAAAGAAGGGCGGCCCAAACGGGCCGCCCTTCGTATTAAGAATGAATGAGTCCCTACTTCTTCGTGCCGTTGGCCGGGACGATGCCGCCGATCTCCTTAGTGGACTTGATCACCTCGTCGATCAACCCGTACTCCTTCGCCTCGTGCGCCGACATGTAGAAATTCCGGTCGGAATCCTTCTCGACCTTCTCGAACGGCTGCCCGGTGTGCTGGGCGATGATCTCGTTCAAGATCCTCTTGGTCTTCGTCATCTCCTTGGCCTCGACCTCGATGTCGGTCGCCTGACCCGAGATGCCGCCGCCGGAAATCAGCGGCTGGTGGATCATGATCCGCGAGCCCGGAAGCGCGTAGCGGCGGCCCTTCGTGCCGGCGGTGAGCAGCACCGCGCCGAAGGACATCGCCATCCCGATGCAGATCGTGGAAATCGGGGCCTTCACGTACTGCATCGTGTCATAGACCGCCAAACCGGCCGTGACCATTCCGCCGGGGGAGTTGATGTAAAGGTTGATGTCCTTGCCCGGTTCCTCGGAATCGAGGTACAGGAGCTGCGCGATCAGCACGTTGGCCGAGTCGGTTGCGATCTCCCCCTCGTAGCCGCCGACGAAAATGATGCGGTCTTTGAGCAGTCGGGAATAAATGTCGTAACCGACCGTCGAGCTCTGGGTCGAGCGTTCGATAACCTGCGGGATCAAGGTAGGCATGGCGTCTCCTAGAGGAGAAATTGGCCCCAAGGGCCATCCACGTTATACAATTTCATCTCGGCGCTTGCCAATGCGCGACAAAACCTTCCTCTTCTTCATCGCGACCTATCTCGCCCAAGGACTCATCGGCATCGCCTATGAGCCCATCTACTATTTGCAGAAGGACGTCCTGCATTTGGGCGTACACGAAAGCGGATTGTTCGCCGCTGCGATGACCTTGCCCTTTCTCTTCAAGCCGGTCCTCGGCGCCCTTTCGGACGCGTTTCCGCTATGGCGGCGCCGGCGCGTGCCGTATCTGTTTCTGGCCACCCTCGGAACCGCGGCGGGCTGGGCGGCGTTGTCCGCGGCGGAGCACTACACGGTCGCGATCTGCCTGGGACTGCTTATCGTCGTTCATATCGGGATATCCTTCGTGGATGTGCTCTGCGACGGCGTCATGGTCGAACGGGGCAAACGCCTGCAGAAAACCGGACAGTATCAAAGCGTGCAGATCGGCACGCTGTACCTGATGCTGGTGGTCTCCGGCGTCGGCGGCGGATTTCTCGCCGAGCACGCTTCCTACAAAGCGATCTTCGCGCTGACCGCGTGCTTTCCGCTCTTGATCCTCTTTACGCTCTGGGCCGTCGAGGAGAAACCGGTCGAGGACGATCCCTACACGGCGCGGCGGTTCCGGGAGGGAATGGCGTCGCTGTTTAAGAATCCGATCTTCTGGGCCTCCTCGGCGATCATCCTCCTGTTTAACTTCAAGCCGTATCAAGGAACGGCGCGCTTCTACTATCAGGCCGACACGCTCGGATTCTCGAAGGTGTTCATCGGCGCGCTGTCCTCCATCGACGGCATCTCCGGCGTCGCGGGCGCGGGACTGTACTGGTGGCTGCTCGGGCGCAAAGTAAACTTCGCGGGGCGCAGCGTCACGCTCACGACCGGACTTCTGGTGCGCCTGACCGTGCTGATCGGAGCGCCCTGTTCCCTGATCTGGATCGCGTACCGCACCCCCGCGCTGGCCGCGGCGATCACGGCGCTGTTCGGCTTGCTGGGCGTGGCGATGCGCCTGAGCTTGATGGATCTGGTGGCCCAAGCCTGTCCCAAACACGGCGAGGCGACCGCCTTCGCGTTGTTTATGAGCGTGTTCAATCTGGCCGCCTGGGGCTCGAATACCCTGGGGGCGACGCTCTACGGGAGCTTCGGCGCCCCGATCGGGGAACACGCGGCGATGGCCTTGTTGATTTTCTTCGGATCCGGCTGTACCCTGCTGTGTTGGCCGCTTTTACGCTATATTCCCAGCGGAGAGAAGACCGCGTGAGCCCCCGTTCCCTTGATTTGACGAAGCGCCGCGCCGGCGTGATCGCGCCGCTTTCGGCCCTGCGGGGGCCCGACGACTGCGGCGTCGGCGACTCCGCCGCGCTTGAACCCTTCTTTGAATGGATGCAGCGCTCAGGCATGAGCGTGCTCCAGTTGCTGCCGATGGGCGATCTTGCGCCGCTCGACGCCTGCCCCTACACGGCGATCAGCGCGTTCGCGCTGGACGCGGCGTACCTCGCCCCGGGTTCTCTCCCCGAAGTCGCCTCCAGCACGCGCTGGAAAGCCCAATGGCGCGCGACGGTCTCCCGCGGGGACGCGGCGCGACAGCGCGCTTCGGCACGCGCCCGTTTTCCCCAAGCGCGTGCGATCAAGTTCGGCTTCCTCCGCCGCCTCTTCGACGCGGGCGCGTTCGATCCGACGCAGCGGGCGTTCGGCGCGTTTCGCAGAGAGCACCGTTTTTGGCTCGAGGACTACTCGCTCTTTCGCGCGCTGCAGGAAGAAAAGGGCTGGGGTTCCTGGTCGAATTGGCCCGCGGCCCTGCGGAACCGGAAACCCTCCGCGCTGGAAACCGCGCGCGGCCGCCTGGGCCGTGAGATGCTGTTCCACCAATGGACGCAGTTCCGCCTCTTCGAGCAGTGGGACGCCGTGCGCGCGCAGGCGAAGAGAGCCGGGGTGCTCCTTTTCGGAGACATCCCTTTCGGACTCGGGAAAATGAGCGCGGACGTCTGGGCGCGGCAAAACGAATTTGATTTTTCCGCTTCGATGGGCGCCCCGCCCGACCAATACAGCCCAACGGGACAGGCGTGGGGATTGCCGGCCTACCGCTGGGAGGCCATGGAGCGCGGCGGACACGCCTGGTGGCGCGCCCGCATCCGCCACGCGCGCGACGCGTTCGACCTGTTCCGCATCGATCACGCGATCGGATTCTTTAGAACCTGGCTGGTGCGTTCCGGCCGCCGGAAGAACGGATTCGATCAGGAAAATCCGGCGCTCCAGAAGCAACGGGGGGAGCGCTTCTTCGCGATGGTCAACCGCGAAGGCGCGCCGGCCCGCGCGATCGCCGAGGATCTCGGTCTGCTTCCGGAATACCTGCCGGCGGTGCTCGCCGCGCTGAGCATCCCGGGGTACAAGGTCGCCCGTTGGGAACGCGAACCCGATGGATCCTTTCAGCATCCGTCCCGCTATCCGAAACTCTCGGTCGCGGTCAGCGGCAATCACGACGTCGCCCCTCTCGCCTCGTGGTGGTCCTCGATTCCCGGTTCCGAGCGCAACGATTATTGGAAGATGGTTTCCGGAAACGGACGCGCAGCACCCCGTTTCTCTGCGGACACGCGGCGCGCGATTATTGAAAATCTCTACGAGTCCCGCGCGTCGCTCGCGCTCATTCAGCTTCAGGACGCCTTGGGAGGACGGGAGCGCGTGAACACCCCGGGAACCGTCAACAACCGCAACTGGCGCTACCGCGCCCCGGCCGAGCGGACCGTGTTCGACCGGAACGCCCCGGGACTCGCCGCCCTCGCGAGGAAATCCGGGCGATATTGAAACCCGGGCGTTTTCCTGCTACCTTTTTTGCGCTATGGCCGAATGGGAAAAGTTGTGCCCGGTGGAAGATATCCCGGACGGGGAGCAAAAGCTCTTCCCGCTCGGAGCGATGGACGTTCTGATCGTTCATCAGGGGAAGCGCTATTATGCCTGCGCTGCGGAGTGTCCTCATCTCGGAGAAAGCCTGGAGGGCTGCGAGGTTCACGGTCACGTGATCCGCTGCAGCGCGCACGGGTATAAGATGGACCTCTCCAACGGCAAATGCGTCACGGACGGCGAGTTGGAGTTGCCGGTTTTTAAGGTCGAAGTCCGCGACGGCTGGATCTGCGTCAAGGCCTGACCCCCCGACTCCCGTCACTCGCGAGGTTCGCGCAGGCGCCGGAGGCGTTCGAGCGTCCGACGCACGACCTTCGAAAGACGCCCCGCCTCCGGTATGACGGACGATGGTCCCTCCGTGCTTTCGGGAGATTGCGGCGGCGAAATCGAGGTACGCGGCGGCCGGAGCGGCCGTCAGGAACGCGGCCGCACAAACTGCGAAGGGTCTCGGGAAGCGCATCTCTTAAGGGTAGCGGAACGGCTGCTTCACAGCGAGCGGCAATCGTCCCAGTGGGCCCGACGCGTAGGGCCTAGGCGAGTCCCCGACCAAGGGGAAGACTATTTTACAGGCGCTTCGCGACTTCCTTGAGCGTCGGCAGGGCCGCGTCCTTCTTCGACAGAACGGGTTCGCGAAGGCGCCAGTCGACGCCGATATCGGGATCGTTCCAGACGATGCCGATCTCATCGGAAGCATCGTAAAAATCGGTGCACTTGTACGCGAAGTCGACCTCGTCGCTGAGCGTCGAAAAACCGTGGGCGAAACCGGGCGGCACCCACAACTGCTTATGGTTTTCCCCGGTCAACTCGACGCCGACCCAACGCCCGAACGACGCGGAGCCTTTGCGAATGTCGACGGCGACGTCGAAAACCGCGCCCCGCAGAACGCGTACGAGCTTCCCTTGAGGACGCTTGAGCTGGGCGTGCAGACCGCGGAGGATGCCCTTGCCGGAGCGGCTGTGATTATCCTGAACGAACGGGCCCGCAATCCCGCCCTCCCGGTATTTTTTTTCGTGGTAGCTTTCGAGGAAAAACCCGCGGGCGTCGCCGAACACGTCCGGCTCTACGACGATCACCTCGGGGATTTCGGTCGGCAGGAATTTCATTCTTCCAGGATGCGAAGCAAATACTGGCCATAGCCGGTTTTTTCCATCGGCGCGGCGAGCGCCTTCACCGCGTCGGCGTCGATATAGCCCTGCCGGAACGCGATTTCCTCGATGCAGGCCACCTTGAAGCCCTGTCTCTCCTCGATGGTGTGGATAAAGTTGGACGCGGACAACAAGCTCTCATGCGTTCCGGTATCGAGCCAGGCGTAGCCGCGGCCGAGACGTTCCACGCGAAGATCCCCCGCGTCGAGGTACGTGCGGTTCAGATCGGTGATCTCCAACTCCCCGCGCGCGGAAGGCTTGAGCGCCTCGGCGAACGGGACGACTCGTTCATCGTAAAAATAAAGCCCGGTGACCGCGAAATTGGATTTAGGCTTCGCCGGTTTTTCCTCGAGCGTCTGAGCCCGACCATTTTCATCGAAGGAGACGACTCCATAGCGTTCCGGATCGCGAACCATATAGCCGAACACGGTCGCCCCCTTCTCGCGGTCGGCCGCCTGGCGCAAACGCTCCGGCAGACGGTCTCCGAAAAAGATGTTGTCTCCGAGCACCAGCGCGCAGCGGTCTCCGGCGATGAACTCCTTGCCGATCAGAAACGCCTGGGAAATCCCCTCCGGCTTCGGCTGGGCCGCGTATTCGATCCGCATGCCCAACCAGGATCCGTCCCCCAACAAGCGTTTAAAGCCCTCCTGTTCGTGGGGCGTCGTGATAACCAAAACCTCGCGGATGCCCGCCATCATCAGCACCGAAAGGGGGTAGTAGATCATCGGCTTATCGTAAATGGGGACCAATTGCTTGCTGACGGCGCGCGTCAGGGGATAAAGACGGGTGCCGGAACCGCCTGCCAAAATTATTCCTTTCATTTGCCGGATTATATATGATCTCTTACTCAGGAATCTCAAATGGCGCTCAAAATACTAATCATAGACGACGAAGCGACGATTTTACAGCTCACGGAAAAAACCCTGGAGAAAGAAGGATATTCCGTTTCAACCTCCGAAACGGGTAAGAACCTCCTCGAGCGGGTCCGCTCTTTCAAACCCGATCTGGTCATCATGGATGTCATGCTCCGAGACGCGAACGGGGTCGACCTGACGATGGATTTGCGCAAGAACCCGGATACCCGCTGCATCCCGGTCATATTAATTTCCGGCCAAAAAACGGACGCCGACGACCAGATCTTCGGCCTGGCCGAGGGCGCCGACGATTACCTGATCAAGCCCCTCGTCCCGAAACTGCTCGCGGCCAAGGTCCAGACGGTGCTGCGGCGCTTTAAAACCCCCAAGGAACTCGGCGAGGTTCTCAAGCACTACAACCTGAGCGTGGATGTTTCGGAGCGGTTTGTGAAAGTGGCGGGGAAGGACGTCAAGTTGACCAAGAAGGAATTCGATCTGCTGGCCGTGTTCCTGCGCAAGCAAGGGAAGCTGCTGACCCCGCAGTTTCTCCTCGAGACGGTCTGGAACTACGAGCCGGAGACCTACAACGACCCCCATACGGTGCAGGTCCACATCTCCCGTTTGAAAAAGAAATTGGGGAAGTCCTTCGCCGACCGGTTGGAAAACGTGATCGGCTCGGGCTACCGGCTCAACTGATCTCGGCGCGAAGAGCCCGCTCGGTTTTTGCAAACGCAGCCTCAAGCTCTTTCACCGTTTCCTCAAGGGACGGCGACCCCTTCTTCACCTGCTCCTCGAGCCGTTCGCACAAATCTCCGAGCCGAGCCGCCCCGAGCGAGCGGCCGGATCCTTTCAGCGCGTGCGCCTCGGCGGCGACCGCCGCGGGGTCCGACCCGAGCGCTTCCCGCAGGGCCGCCAGGCGCTTCGCAGCCTCGCTAAGGAACGTCTCCACCAACTCCTTAAGGGTATCCCCCGCCCCGTCATCGAGCTCGCGAAGGTTGTTCAGCGTCTCCAGCGAAATGAATTCGAACTCCTCAGGCGGGCCGATCCAGCGGGACAAGGCGGCCCTCAGGTCTTCCAGACGAACCGGCTTGGCAAGGTAGTCGTCCATCCCGACGTCAAAAACCCGCTTCCGATCCTCCTTCATCGCGTTGGCGGTCACGCCGATGATCGGAATTTTCGCGGCGGGACCCTCCAACGCCCGAATCCCCCGCGTCGCCTCATAACCGTCGAGAACCGGCATCTGGCAGTCCATCAGGACCGCCGCGTAGCGCTCGGAGGCGACGCGTTCCAAAGCTTCCTTCCCGTTCGCCGCGATATCGACGCGGTAGCCGATGCGCTCGAGCATGCTGCGCATCACCTTTTGGTTGACGGGATTATCCTCGGCGAGCAGCAGCCGTTGAAGCGAACGGCCGTCACCGGCCGCGTCGATGGAGGATTGTTTCGAAAGAGTCTCGCGTGCGAGGGCTTCGCCCAAATAAACCGCGGTAATCGCGTCTAAAAGCGCGGATTGGCGGGCGGGCTTGGAAAGATAACGGTGCGCGCCGAGCTCGAGCGCCTTCGCACGCCCCTCCGATCCGATCGAAGAGAGCACGATCAGTCCCGGCTTCGCGGAGACCTCGTCACGAAACCACCGCAGCAGATCCAACCCCGACTCTTTGGGCATCTGCATGTCGAGAAGCACCAACGAAAAACCCTCCGTCCCGCCCCCGGAGGTTTTGAACGCCCTGCGGGCCTCTTCCACCGATGAGACGCACTCCGGAAGCATCCCCCAGTGGCGGAGGTAGGAATCGAGAATGCGAAGATTCACGTCGTTGTCATCGACGATCAGCACCCGCACGCCGCGAAGCCGTTCGAATTCGCGCCCGGAGGAGCTGACCTCCCCCGGCTCGAACGGGACCTCGAACCAGAAGGTGCTGCCGCGTCCGGGATCGCTCGTCACGCCGACCTCCCCGCCCATCGCCAGTACAATGGAACGGGAAATCGCCAGACCGAGTCCGGTCCCCCCGAATCTCCGGCTTGTGGAAGAATCGGCCTGCGTGAACGCCGAGAACAATTTTCCCTGATCCTCGGCCGAAACACCGATTCCCGTGTCCTCCACCTCGAAACGAACACGCTCCTGCCCGCCGTCCATCCGCATCCGCCTCGCGCGGGCGACGACATGTCCCTCTAAGGTGAATTTCACCGCGTTGCCGAGAAGGTTCGTCAGCACCTGGCGAAGGCGGCCCGCGTCCCCGCGAACGAAGGGCGGGATTTCCGGATCCAGGAAGCATGCCAGGTCCAAACCCTTGCTTCGGGCCGCGCCCGAGAGCATCTGCACGACGTCTTCCACCGATTCCCGAATGTCGAAGTCGACGCTCTCCAGCACCAGCCGTCCCGCTTCGACTTTCGAGAAATCGAGGATGTCGTTGATCACCGACAACAAAGACTCCGCGGAGGATCTCGCGGTTTCCGCGAAGTCGCGCTGTTCGGCGTTCAGGTCCGTTTCCAGCAGCAAGTTCGTCATTCCGACGACGCCGTTCATCGGAGTCCGGATCTCGTGGCTCATATTCGCGAGGAACTCCGATTTCGCGCGCACCAACGCAACCGCTTTGTCCCGCGCGTCCGAAAGCGCCGCTTCGAATTCCTTGCGCTGCGTGACGTCGATCACGATGCCGAGAACGCCGCGATCCCCGCCCGCGAGTTCAAACGAGGTCAAATACAACTGTCCGGAAAAGCGCGTCTTATCCCGGCGGAGGAAGGTCCAATCGCGGGCCCGGAACTCCGGGTTCTTCGAAGCTTCGTAAAACAACTCGAAGCCCGGCGACACGGTCTCTCCGATTTTTGCGCTGAGTTCCAACGCGACGCCCGCGATCTCTTCGGGGTCATGGAGAATCCCCGGATTCCGCTTCCCCACCATCTCTTCGGCGGCGTAGCCGAACATGCGCTCCGCGCCTCCGTTCCAGCCCAAAAAGAGCCCATCGGAACCGATCCACGCGATCGTCACTTCGCCGGGCGACTTAATCACCGCCTCCAGCATTGCGTTCGTCGAGGCCAACTCATCCTGCGTTTTCTTTAGCTCCGTGATGTCGCGAACGGTCGCGTAAATCACTTGTTCTTTAGGATACGGAGCGGCCGACCACGAAAACCAACGCCAATCGCCGTTTTGCGTTCGATAGCGATTGATGAAGTTGATCGTCGTCGCTCCTCCGGATATCTTGCCCGCCTCTTCCAGCGTCTGAGCGACGTCCTCCGGATGAACAAAGTCGACATACGGCTGCGCCATTAACTCTTCGCGGGAAAACCCGAGGACGCGTTCCCAGGAGGGGCTTAATTGCCGGAAATACCCGTCGTATCCCGCGATGCAGACCAAATCCAGCGCGTTGTCGAAAAAACGGTCGCGCTCTTCGGAGGCGGCCAGCCGTCCGCGCTGCGAAAGGGTTTCGAACCAATACGCGGTCACGGCGGAAAGCACGAAGATCAAGATCGACGATAGGAGCGCGATCAGTCCGCCGCCCCCCTCCACATAATCCGGGCCGGCTTCCCAAAGAAAAACCCAATTCCGTCCGTTCACGGAAAACGGAATCTGCAGTTGGAGAACTCCGTCCCGGCGGCCGGGACCATACAGCAGGCGGCCGGAAGGGGATGGGTCCGAATATATCGAAAGGGAAATGCCTTTGGAGATATGCTCGTGCTTCAAGGCGTCCAGCAAAGGAGCGACTTCGCAGACCGCAACGAACAGACCTTGGAGAGCCTCCCGCCGCTCTCCGACGGATTTGAGAGTCGACCCTTTTGAGTAAACCGGAGCGACGACAAGCACCGCGGCGAGCGATTTCCCGGGGTCCTGTACGAGGGAAATCGGTTCGCTGACGGAGATCTCTCCCGTGTCGATCGACCGCTGCAAAGTGGAACGGCGCGCCTCGCCGCTCCCGAGGTCCAAGCCGAGCGCCCGCTCGTTTCCAGCCCGCGGTTCGGCGTACAGCACGGGAAAATAAACATCCCGGGTTCCCGCCTTCCTCAGGGATCCGTCCGGAGCCAACTCCTTCACCGAGAAGCCATCCATGCCCTCCGCGCGAGCGCGACTTTCCAACTCGGCGCGTCCCGCGGCGGGAATCCTCGGGACCCATTCGAGGACTCGCAGGTATCGATGATTTTCGAGAATATATTGAGAGAAAATCGCGAATTCGGAGGGGGAAACCTCAACGCTCGCCTTAAAGAAGCCGACAAGCTGGTCAAGGACGCGGTCGACGGCTTCCATGCGCGCCGACAACTCAAACGACTCATTTCGCGCCTCCGACTCGAACGCTCGCGCGCGGCCCGCGCGCTGCGAATTCAAAACCAGGAACCCTACCAGAATCGACGCCGCGGCTCCAAATAGAAGAACCCAAATCGCGCGCGGCTCGAACGGGAGGTCGACGCCCCGCGGAAAAGCATCCTCCCCCACGGCGTCCAAACGGGCCGCCCGCGCGAGCATCTCAACGGTCAGAAGCACGAATAGGGCGCCCCCGAAAAAAACGGGCGTGACGAGCATCGTCGCCAACCGGGAAACCGATCCCATAATAATTCCGAAGCAGAACAGCGCGTAGCCGATGAGGAACGCGATGAGGAACGCGATCAAGACGCGCCAAAGCCTCCACAACGACGTGGCCGATGCGGCCGGAATCCTGCGGATTGCCTGGAGAAGCGCCGCCGCCATGACGACGACCGACGCGAGATTGACAAAAAGAAATCCCATGGCGGCTATATTTAACCCCTTCCGCAGACCCCCGCGCCACCCCTTGCATAGCCCGCCAGGATCGAGAACCCCTTTAACCGGTCTCGGTCGCGGGGGAAGTCCGCCGCCGCTATCTCAGAGTGAGCAGTCGTAGACGACGACCGGAGCGGATTTCCCCTTCACCGTGATCTCTTTACGTTCAGCCGAAGAGAATGGCACGCCCGCCTCCCGGTAGACGCCCTCGGAGAGCAGCAGGCGGCCGGGCACGCAGTTGGACTCCAGGCGCTGGGCGAGATTCACCGCGTCTCCGATGTAGGTGTACTCGCGCCTCTGTGAGGAACCGACGTTCGCGCGCACCGCGCGGCGCGCGCCGTCGATCAAACCGTGGCGGTTCGCTTGAATCAACGGCACCTTTCGTCCTGAGAGATCTTCCGCCGGAAAGAACCGGATACGGCCGCGCACGAAGTCGCACTGAACCGGAAGCCGCAGCACCGACGGGCGCGGTCCGTCCTCCGGCCCCATCACCACCGCGAAGCCGTAGCGCTGGATCATCTGCTCAAAGAACTTCCCCGCGTCCTGCGGTCCGAGAAACTGGCGGTAAAAATCGAAGATCGGGACGCCGTCCACCTCGTACGCGTACTCCCCCTCCGTCCGCGTGAACTCAACGACGGGGCCGACCGCCTCCCAACCGTGATCGTAGGCGAACGCGATCTTGTTGCCGGCACGCGGGAGATCCCAAACCGCCGCACGGCCGCCTTTTTGCCGGACCCCGTCCGGAAAATACTGGTGATTGGTCCAAAAATCCGGGTGACTCATCCCCAAATCATAATCCCCGACGCACAGGCCGCCGAAGAACGGGAGTCCGGGACAGGCCTCGCGCATGCGGGCGAGCATGCGGTTCTCCTTGCCGTCGATGATCGAACCGAAATAGAAACCCAGCGGGATACGATCGCTGGAGGCGCCGCTCCCCGCATTCAGCTCCAGCGCTTCGGCGAAGGCGGCTCCGTTCTCTACGCTGCTCTCCCCCAGATCTCGGGACGCGGTCCGCAGCGTGGAACCGTCGAGACGGATCAGCAGCACGATCACGCTGTCCTTGGTGACCCCGAGATTCGTCACCTCGGCATAAGAGGAGCCTCCGAGAACGATCCGCAGATCCAGTTCGGCGGAAAGCCCCGCGTGGATCTCTTTCTGGTCGTGCTTGATGCCGGCGAAGGCGAACGCGAGCGAAGGCTCGGACACGGTCCGCTTCGCCTCTCGCGCCGCCTCGCGCGCCGCGGAGCGCGAATCCCGCAGCCGGCTCAACCCGACGCCGACGCGCGTGCTCATGAAACCGCGGCCCGCACTGCGGGCTCGAAGGCGAAGGTCTCCGCGAGGCAGGCCTCGATCGCCGGCAAAGCCCAATTGTCTTGATTGACTAAAAACACTCGATCCCGGATCGTCGCGTCAGCCGTTGCATTTGCGGGCATTCTACCATCCTTGGAACGGATTGTTTGTTATGATGGGCCCCGGATGAAAGGTCCCGAATTCAAGATCTCGGAACTTGCCGCCGCGGTTTCGTTCGCCCTCACGGTGTTCACCGTTTTTGCCGCGGCCGTCGCGGCGTTGGCCGGATTCCCGTTTCCCTTTCCGCCCGCGCCGTTATACGCGGCCGCCGCGTGCGGACTCCTCTGCGTCGCATACGGAATTTTCGTCGAACCCAAGCGCCTGAGCGAACGCTCGATTCGCATCGCGAGCCCGAAAATCACGACTCCCCTGCGCGTCCTCCACCTGTCGGACCTTCATGTGACGCGATGGAGGGACTTCGACGCGCGCGTCGCCCGAAAAGTGAAAGACCTAACCCCGGATTTGATCCTTCTGACGGGCGATTATACGGCCTCCCGCTTCGATCCGGAAGCGCTCACACGCCTGCTTTCGGAACTCGCGAAGACCGCCCCGGTCTACGCCTGCCTCGGCAACAGCGAGGGATCCCGTCCGGTGCATAGCTGGGTGTCCGTCCCGGGGCTCTCTTGGCTGGTCGAAGGCGGAGCCGACGTGAAACTCCGAGGCTCTCGCCTTCGCCTCGAAGCCGCGCAGCCGGGCGACGGGGAACGCCTCCTCGCGCTCAAGCCGGAGCCGTCCGTCTTCACGATCGGCCTCTACCACTATCCCGACTTAGCCGCCGTCCTCGCCGCGGTCCCCCTCGATCTCGTTCTCAGCGGCCACACCCACGGCGGACAGGTCCGCCTGCCGTGGATCGGGGCGCTGTTTTCAAACGCCAAGCCCGGACGCCGTTTCGCACGGGGGCTGTTCCGTTCGGGAGACAAGACGGCCTTCGTCAGCCAAGGCATCGGCTGCGAAAGCTACGGACTTCCCCCGATGCGATTTCTCTGTCCTCCCGAAATCGCCGTTTTCGAACTAGTCCCGGAAAAGCCGTCAGTTGCCTGAAAAGTGCCGAATTCGGCCGTAGCTTGACTCTGGCCTCGACACGAAATCGGGTCTTGATAATTTCCGGAAGTACGTTATAATATTCGTATAAACATAATTACATTACTATAGAAATGAAAGTCACCGCCCTTAAATCCTACCGCTCGGCCATCGGCCGGGAACTCCGCGAACTCCGCGAAGAGCGCCGCTGGAGCCAGTCCGAATTGGCGAAGCGCCTCGGCCTGTCTCAAGGATGGCTCTCCCGCATCGAAAGGGGAGACGCCTCCCTGAGCGCCGAACAGCTCCTTTACGCCACGCGCATCTTCAACGCCAGCGTAGACCGCTTCCTGCCCAAACGGCGCGGCCCTTCCGGAGACCAGATCCAAAACGCGCTGGCGAGACTCGGCGCGGCGCATCTCCTGGAGCTAGAGGGAGCCTTTCCCACGGAACGGCTCAGCGACGCGCTCAACGTAATCCAAGAGGTCCTCACCACGCCCGACAATCCCCGCCACGTCTCCGCCCTAACGCCCGTGCTGGTCGAGCAGGCCGCAGAACTCCGGCTGCCGGCCCTTCGCAAGCGCCTCGCCGAGGCCGGCCTCGAACGCCGCCTCGGCTGGCTCGTCGACAACACGCGCTGGGTCCTCGTACGAGAACTTGAGGAGACCAAGTCGATCCCGCTGCGGACCCTCAACAAATACCGCCGCGCGCTGAGCCGACTATCGCACGCCGGTTTCGAGCCGTTGGCGCGGACCGAGCCATCCGAGGACATATTCGACTCAACGATCGTCAGCGACGCAAGCATCGATGAGGCCCGGAAGGAGCGCTCCGAGATCTCAGCGCGGTGGGGCATCCTGTCTTTTTTGCAGCCGCAGGACTTCCAATCCGCGCTGAGGCAGGTCTATGCCCCCGATTGAGCGGTTGCTGAAGGAACTCGACGGCATCTGGCCGCTCAAGCGGCCTCAGAAAATCCGTCTCGACATAATCGGCTCCGGCGCCTTGATGCTCCAAAGCGACTACACCCGCTCGACCAAGGACGGCGACGTCTTCGAGCTGAAACCGCTTGAAGAGCTCGTACGCAAGACTCTCCTAGATCTCGCCGGAAAGAAGTCCCGACTCCAAGCCAAACTGCATATGTACCTGGACATCGTGCCCAACGGCCTGCCGTTGCTCCCGGCGCGGCCCCTGTTCCACCGGATCGCTCTTTCCAAAAACCTCGAGCACTTCGAACTGCGCGCTCTCGACCCGGTCGACGTCGCGGTCAGCAAACTCCCCCGCTTCAACGCCAACGATCGCACCGACGTGCAGTCCATGATCGAGCGCGGCCTGATCTCACATCAACGTTTGATCGCGCGGTTCCGCGACGCGGTCGACCGTTTCGCCATGGATGCGCGGGCCGAACTTCTACCGAAGTACATCGAGCGCCTGCACTCCATAGAGCACGCGTTCTTTAATCTCCCGCCGACCCCTTTTGACTTGCCCGACTGGATGGATCGATGAAGATAAAGCGCGGGAGAAGCCGCGTTCGGAACTGATGCAAAATCCCGATTTCGGCCGCCTCGGACCGCTTCCCGCCCCTGAAAAGTTTTTGTAGAATAAGAGTTGTCGCCGCGGTAGCTCAGTGGTAGAGCACTGGTCTGAAAAACCAGGTGTCGGTAGTTCGATCCTACCCCGCGGCACCCCTTTCCAAAAGACCCTCCCCCCGGAGGGTTTTTTGCCGTCTCAGTACTCGTCGACGCGCTTGAGCCAGCCGCGCAAAAAACGCGCGACCGAGGGGTCATCACCGGCCCGCCGCTCCAGCACGAACTTCGCCGAGGATTTGAAGCGGTCCAAACCGTCGAGTCCGCCGTAGCGCTCCATCTCGAGAAGCACCTGAAACAATCCCCAACCGAAGCCGTTGGGCGTGCGCTCGGTCGCCTTGAGCCCCTCGCCTTTAAAGCCCACATAGTCGAGCATCGCCACCACGCCGCGTTCCGAGGCGGCGACCGCGTCGATGCTGCGCTGAATCACTCCGGCGCGAACCGGATCGTGGCGGACGAGGGAATCGAGACTCGCGCTCAAGCGGCGGATCTGGAAATCCGCCTGCGCCACGAGGACGTCGCGACGGGAGAAAAACGCGCGCAGTTCGGCGAGTTCGGGGGATGCATCCCGGGAGAGAAACATCCGCCGCGTGCACCACGGCGCGGGGCGGATGCGCCCGGTGCCGTCGGCGCCGAGCGCCGTCGGCAATTCCGACGGGTCGACGCGCCGCTCGGAAATCATCCATTCGATCAACGCCGGGAGACTCTCTTCGAAACCCGGCTTCGTTCCGCCGCAGAGTTCGTAGTCCGGATACCACAGGTAGTGGGCCGCCCCGATCGACGCGAAGGTTTCCCCGTCGTTCCATTGAGCCAGACCGCGGACGGTTCCCCCTCCTTCGCGCTGCCAGATCAACTTGATGATTTCGAGTTTGCGCGTCTCGGGGAAGTCCGGAATCGGACCTGAGAGGGCACCGGCCGCCGAGAGCGCCAACGGGAGCAGGGCGCGCATGTCTCAACATGATATCATGCGTCGATGACTTCCGAGCTTGCGAAATCCGTCGGCCTGCTCGGCTACGGCCGTTTCGGCCGCGCCTTCGCCGAACTGCTGCTCGATGCCGGGTTCGAAGTGTTCGCCTTCGACCCTCACGAGCCCGTTCCCGACTGGCTCGCGGCCGACGGCCCGGGGACGCTCGCGAAACGCTGCGAGGCGGTGGTGCTCTGCGTCCCGACGGACGGCCTGGAGACCGCGCTCGACGCCCTCGAACCGCATCTGAGCGCGCAGCATCTCGTCCTCGACGTTTCCAGCGTCAAACACGCCGCCGTGCGAACCCTCGAAGCCCGGCTCGGGAGCCGCATTCCCTGGTCGGCGACCCATCCGCTTTTCGGTCCGACCAGCATCGCTCGCGACGAGCGTCCCTTGCGGGTCGTCGTTTGTCCCAACGCCTTCCATCCCGGCGCGGCGGCCCGCGCCAAGGTGCTCTACGAAGCGGCGGGTTGCTCGGTGATCGAAGAGGACGCCGACGCCCACGATCGAGTCATGGCGCGCACTCACGCGCTCGCCTTTTACGTGGCGAAGGGCATGCTCGAACTCTCGGGGGACGCTCCCGTGCCGTTCGCTCCTCCCTCGTTTAAGGCGATGGAGCAGACGATCGAAGCCGTGCGCTCCGACGCGGGGCATTTGTTTTATCCCATCGCGCACGGCAATCCGTACGCCGCCGAAGCCCGCCGCTCTTTGCTCGACGCTCTCGGACGCATTCACAAGGCGCTGGAAAGCGAGGGAGCCCGCAGGGCGGAAACGCCTCCCGCCGTCACGGCCGCGGACCGATATGCCATTCCCGAACCGGCCATGCCTGCGCCCGCCCTGGGCGAGACTCGATCTCTGATCGATGAAATCGACGCGGAACTCGTCGCGCTGCTCGCGCGCCGGGAGCGCCTTGCCGAACGCGCGGCACGCGTAAAGGCGGGGCGAGGACTGGCGGTCCGCGACGAAGCCCGCGAGCGGTCCTTGCTCGCCGACCGCCGCGCGCGCGCGGAGGCCGCCGGTCTCGACCCGGACGACGTCGCCGTGATTTTCAAGGCGGTGATGCTGTTTTCCAGAAACGCCCAAGATAGGTACTTGAAGTCTCGCGGCGGGCCTGCTACACCATAAGATGACGATGAAAACGGGGGCTCTCTTTCTTGCCGGATGGATCGTCTTCTCGGGCGCGGGACGCGCGGGCGCGCAGATGCTCAATATTCCCCTGATGAGCGAAGACGAAGAGGAGGATCTGCGGACGGCCCAGCAGCGGCTCGAAGAGCTCCAGCGGAAAATCAAACGCAAGGAGATTCCTCCGATTGAATTCGAGTTCAATAAGGCGGTTTTGCGTCCGTACTCCAAACAGACGCTCGAACTCGTCGCGGACCTGATGTTCGCACACCCTCAGTTAAAGCTGATGGTCTTCGGCCATACCTGCGACGTCGGCTCCGACCGATACAACCTTTGGCTCTCGCAGAAACGCGCCGAAGCCGTGAAGAACTACCTGATCGAAGTGGGCGTGATGGGCGAATTCATCAAGGCGAAGGGCTACGGCGAGACCAAGCCCGCCGTCCCCAACGACTCCGAAGAAAATCGCGAACAGAACCGCCGCGTCGAATTCATCCTCACCAAACGCTGGTGGGACTCCGTCTTCTAGCTAAAATTTCTCGTATTGGGGCTTCCAGAGGCGGGAGAAGTTCAGTGAGAAGCCGGTGATCGTGCTGTAGCCGCTGATCGGGCGCACCTTCAGCATGAAATAGTAGAAATCGATGAACGGCGACACGGTCAAATCCTTCCATATCGGAAGGTGCACCTTCAGCACGCTGTTCAACTCCAAGCGCAAATCCTGGCGCGTATCGGCCGGGGTCCGGATGAAGTAATTCGCGTCGAATTCACCCTGCACGCGGACGGCGCCGATGCTGCGCGAGAGCAGCGCGCGCGTGCGAAATCCATACTTATTGATCGGGGTTCTCGGCGTCCAATCCCGCCTCAGGTTGCCCGAAACCTCCAAGGATTGCAGCACGGTCCCGTTGAAAAATTCCACGCCCGGGTAAATCGAGGCGATGTGCCTGCGACGCTGCAGCGGCAAGCGCTCGATGTCGCCCTCGTACTGCGCTCCCATCGACGGTCCGAACGACCGGGCGATCGGTTTCCACGGGAAGGTTCCGATCTTCCAAGTCCCGACCGTCAACACCGAGGACCGGTTTCGAGGCGTATTGAGAATTTCCGCCCGCCCGGGCGGGCGCAGCCGCGAACGGCTGTATTCCGCCTCGAACGCATTGGTCCATTTAAACAGCGAACTACGGTACTCCAGGTCGGTTTTAGAAACACCGCCGATCAGCAGTTCGTCGAAGCCGTTGACCCGGGCGTTCGAGACACCGGAGAACGCTGGATCGTTGACGACCTTCGTGTTGGAAACGCGCAGGCTCAGGTCCCGGAAATTCAGCGTCCAGAGTCCCGATGTCGTCACGGGCCGGCCCAGCAGCAGCGGCCGATATCGCCTGGCGTCCCAGCCGGCATCCGCGCGCGCGCGCAGTTCTTCCAGCGCGACTTTCTGCAAATCCCCGGCGGGAGTCTCGTGGCGCCGCGGCTTTAAGCCGGGATATTGCCCGTTCGCCGCAAGCAGCCGGTCGGTCGCCGCGACGCGATACACGCCCCTGGGATCGATCGGGACGCCGTGAATCGTATTCCCTTCCCCGACTCCGCCGAGCGCGAGCGGAAGTCCTCCGGGCGGGGATCCGCCGCCCTCTTGCCGACGCACCTCCGCGACGAGTCCCGCGAGCGCCGACCCGGGCAATTCGAACACCTCCACGCGGTCGCGCAGGGAAAACCACTCACGCACGAGGTCCTCGCTGAAATCGCCGGTCGTTCTCTCCTGGATGGCGAAGACGGGGACGAACGCCGCTTCCGCGCCGGAACGGTCGGCGATCAGCGAGGCGATGAGATTCCAAAAATCCCGAGCCTGCAGCCGCGGCGGACCCAAACGACCGCGCTCCGAGTAAAGCCTCCTTGAGGCCGGGAGCACGGGGGCCCTGCTGTCGACGAAAACTCCGAATCCCTCCGCCTTGAATTTGACGAATCCGTCGAGGTCCGGCAAGGAGTCGTCGAGAAGCAGGTGCCGTTCGACGGCGTCAACCGCCTCGCCCCGCCGCGAAAGTGAAATCTCGGTCAGTACCGTCGGAGCGTCGCCGGAGACTAGAAGCGCGGGATCAAAGGGACCCCGCTGTTCGTCGCGCACCGTGTTCGACGGCAAAGCGGTGCTTGTCTCAAACGGGTGGCTGTTTCCCGCGATCACATCCAGACCCGGAACCTCGCGAAGCAGGCGTCCGTTCTGAGCGGGAGGAAGATTGGTCAACGCGACGACGAAATCCGCTTCCTGCCGCAGTTGCGGCGCCCAGCGCGTCGCCGCGGCCACCGGATCGGTAAGCCGAAAGCGCTCCGCGTATTTCGGGGGGAGATACCGCTCCCAGGCCGGGTCGGTCAGTCCCAGGACCGCCACCTTCGCCCCCGAAGCCCGGAAAATCCGGTACGGCGGGAAATAGCTCTTCGCGGGTTCCGAAGAATAAACCAGATTCGCCGAGAGAACCGGGATCGCGGCGTCCCCCCGCTCCGCGCGGTACGCGTCAAGGTCGTCGATGCGCGACAATTCGCCCGCCCCGACGGCCGCGGCGTCGACTCCCATCGCCTCGAAGCGCGATCCCGCGGCGGTCCCGGTCGTGACCGTCGCGCCGTACGCGAAAATTTCCCCTCGGTTCAGCGCCAACAGCGGACCTTCGCCGCGCAAGCGCGCGATCGCCGCCGCGACGCGGCCCTCGCCCCCTTGGGTGCGAAAGAGAAAAAACGCCGTATGCGTCCGGCCCTGAAAGGAAAACCGGTAGACGAACGCCAACGACGCGCGCCACTGCGGGTGCCGCACTCGGGCGGGATCGAGCACGCTCAACGTGTGAAGGATCTCCCCCCCGCCTATCGGTTCCCGCGTGAGCAAGGCGCGAACGCGCCGGAACGGCGGAGCTTTCCGGTTCGGGTACGAAGCGGGATCCCTCGCGAGCGATTCGAACATGCCTGAAAATTCCTCGGACTCCGGGACAAACGCGACGATCCCGCCCGCCGATTCCAGCACCGTCAACTCCCGAGTCGAGACGCCGGTCGCGCCATCCCCGTGCAGACGCCGCGGAAGACGGAACAAGAACTCCCCTCCGTTGGAGTCGACGGGAACGTTGTAGACGCGTTCGAGATCGGCCGCGCCGTCGTAGAGCATCCGCTCGAACGGGTCGACCAGCGGCAATTCGAGGGAATAGTGGGTGCGCTGGAAAACCGCCAGCCTCACCTCTTGGGCCATCCCGGGAAGCGCCGCAGGGATCAGCAGCGCGGCGAGAAGCAGCCGTCGCGTCATCGTTTCGGCTTGAAGTCGCGTTTAGGACGGGGGCGGGGCAATCCGCGGGAGCGCATCACGGATTTCGTGATCAATTCGAGAATGGCCTCCCGCCGCGTCAGACCCGTTTCCTGACCGACCAGCATCTTGCCCCGGAAAACGAGAAGAGAGGACGGCTTCGCCCCGTACAGCGTCGCCAAATTACCCTGAGATCCCATATCGGCCTGAAAAAAAGAAGGCGTCGTGGGGTCGGTTTCGCGCGCGAACTCTCCGAGCAGACGCTCTTGAGCGACGCATAGTTCGCAATTGGAGCTGTGGAACTGAAGGACGATCGTCCTGCCGTCCTCCTGCTGCGCTCCGAAGGTCTCCGCATCGAAGGTATCGAGCATCCGGGCCCGCCGCGTTTGGGAAAACGCGAGCGCGGGAAGCAGAAGCGCCGGTAAAATCAGCCGCAGCATCGCCTCGATTGTAGCGGATTATCGGACGCGGATGCGCTCCGCGTCGATCATCCCTTTTCCCTGCTCTTTATCGGAGAGTCCGGGCATCGGAAGTGCTCCCCGCGCCAGCGCCGCCTTGATCGCGTCGAAGCCCTTCGCGCCCTGAGCCGCCGCGAGCGCCGCCAGCCCGGCCACATGCGGGGTCGCCATCGAGGTTCCAGAGTAGCGTCCGTACTTTCCGCCGGGCAAGGTTGACTTGACGTCCACGCCCGGCGCGATGAAGTCGACTTCCTTTCCCCGACTCGAGAATTTAGCGACCGAGTCATTGGAGTCGCTCGCCGCGACCGCGATCGTGTTCCCGTAAGCCGCGGGATATCCCACGGAGCCTCCGGAATTCCCCGCCGCCGCGATCACGGCAACGCCTCTCGACTTCGCGTAGGAAACCGCCAGACGCATAAAGACGGTCCCCATCGGCGAGCCCAGAGACATGTTCGCGACGTCGATATCGTGGTTGCCGACCCAGATCAGTCCCTTGATGATCGTGGTGAGACGTCCGCCCCCGTTCTTGTCGAGGACCTTAACCGGGACCAAGGACACCTCGGGCGCGACGCCGACCACGCCGGCGCCGTCGGCAACCGCCCCGATCGTGCCCGCCACATGCGTGCCATGACCCTGATCGTCGGCCGGGGGTTTGGATTTGTCGAAGGCGTTGTATCCTGCCGCGCAGTTTGCGGCCAGATCCGGATGCGAGCAATCAATGCCGGTGTCGATGACGGCGACCCGAACGCCGCGTCCTTTCGTTTTACTCCAGGCTTTCCGGGCGTTGACGCGCGCGATTCCCCAGGGCATCTCCCCCGCGGTCGCGTTCGTCTGCTGAAACTTCCCGAGAGAGGCGGAGACGGTTTGCAGCGAGGGCAGCGCCGGCGCGGCGGCGTTGACCAGCCAAATGGTGTAAAAATCCTCTTCGACGAAGAAGATGTCCGGGTCCGACATCATTCGGATCGCGCTCGGCTGAAACGAACCGGCGGGAATCTCGGCGACCTCGAGGCCCAAATCCTCGATCGACTCGACGGGGTTCAATCCAAAATGCCGAAGCTTCGCGTCGCGCGCCGGGGCGTCGACTCCCCTGTTGAATCCCACGATCATGCGCTTGGGGGGATTCCCCGCGGCCGAGACCGTCCCGAGCGCCGCCGTCAAAATCACTGCCGTCATTAATCGTCGCATCTATCCTCCGGTTGGCACAGGCGTGCCCCGAGGGACGCGCCCGATAGTCCCACCTCCGCCGACCCGAAGAGCCTACTAAATTTAGGCCCATTAGGCCCAGATGCCGTTTCCCCCTCCGGCCGAAATCGTCAGCGGGCGCCGACGGCGTAGGGAACGACGACCTTAAGGAGGAAATAATGCTCATAGCCCGGTCCATCGAGCACGTCGCTCGAATAGCGTTCGAACCAGAGTTCGACCTGCTTCGACGCGAGACCGACGCCGAGGACAAGGTCCAAATTCGCCGCGGCGTATTTCTTCCGGTTCTTGTCGGTGAGGAAGTCGGCGTCGACCTTGAACCGAAGCCCCCCTCCCGGCGCGGAGATCAGCGCGCGGGCCTCATAGCGAAGGCCGGCCAAACCGGTTTGGTCGGCGCGCGCCGGGAAGCTCTTGTTGTGCAGGAAGTAGCCGAGTCCGAACTCCCCGCGAAGCGTCGCGCCTTTGGGTTTTTTATTGTTGTACAAGGTCTGCCGCCCGAGCGGCTGCAGGCCCGCGAGTTCGGCCTCGAAGGTCGCGCCCGCGCGAACGTCCCAGTAGCGGGAGGAGCCGCCGCTGCGGTCGAGGGGCAGATGCTCCTCGCGGTCGAACTGGATCCGCCAAGGTCCGTTGCGGCTTCCCATCCCGATCAAGTAGCTGCCCTGCGAAGGGAAGAGCGCGCGAGGACGGTCTCGGTCGGTCACCAGAAGTCCGTCCACCAAAAATCCCATCCGGTTTCCCCGGAACGCGTCGAGCAAGGAAAGGCGGTACAGTTGAGCCCCCGTCCCGCTAGAATCGGGCCGCGCGGCGGCGGCGCCGACGCCGCTGGGGATCAGGCGTCCGATTTCGAGCCGCCCGGCCTGAGTCCGCTCGAGCGTCTCCACCGCGGGGAGGTCCTCCCGTCCGAGAGTCGGACGGTGGAAGACTCCGGCCGACGCCGCTTGAGCGCTCAGGCCGAAACAAAGAAATAGGTGAACGGCCGCCCGGGCTCGTTGCGCGCGCGCAACGCGGCGAGTTCGTCTCCGGAATCCACGACGATCCAGTTTCGGTTCAGCACGACCCATTGATTTCCGTATTCCGCCGCGAGTTGAAGCAGGTTCAAGGTTGCCATACGGCAACGTAGCAATACTACATTAAATCGTTGTTGCGGTTCGGAACCGAACCCGGACGGCCGAAAGTCCCATTTCAGGGTGGGCCGATTGTCCTCGCCTCCAATCCCCGTTCGACTCAACGGCTCCCCGGATGGGAATGTGTAGGATGCGTCCATGAATAAGGACTCCAAACTCACGAAATTCGTTTCCGTTTTCATCGCGGCCGCGTTGCTGGCCGCAAATCCCGCCGGAGTCGCCTATGCCGGCTTCACCGCCGTCACCGGAAAGGCCGCCGTCGGGGCCGCGCCGGTCGCCGCTCCCATCGGCTTGATCCCGGGCCTGGGCAACGCGCCCTCTTTGAGCGTTCCGGCCGCGTCGCTTCAATTGGAGGGGTCTTTGCCTTCTTTGGCGCTTCCCTCGCTCGCCGCCCCCGCGTCCGCGCTGAACGCGGCCTCGCCGCTTCAGACCGCCGCGGCCGCGACCGGACTTCGCTTCGTGACCGCGACGGAAGGGTCCGCTCCGCGCGCCGCCGCGCCTTCGGCGCCGGCCGCCGCTCGAATCCTTATTAAGGATACGGTCGCCTCCGAAGCCGCCGTAACGGCCGCTCCCATCCGCAGGGAAGGAACCCTCCACCGGATCGGGCTGGCGCTCAAACAGCGCTCCTGGGCCCCTCTGTTCGACGGATCCCGCCCCACGATGCGCTCCGGCGCCGGATTCGGCATTCAAGCCGCCGAGCCGCAGGACGCGGGCATCGAGCTCGACCCGCAGCCCGCGCAGCCGGAAGAAACCGAAGTTCCGCGCGTCAGCTGGAAACGAGTCCGCGTTCCCGGCGCCCGCCCGAGCGGACTCGCCCGGCTTTTCAGCAGCCGCTCGAACCGGGAAATCGTCCTTGGCGGCAACCCGAGAACCGCGGCCGCCGTCGAGGCCGAAATCCGCGCAATGATCGACGCGAATCCCTCCCGATTCGGCGGGGTCCGTTCCGACGCGCTCGAAACCGTGATTTCCAAGCGGATCGTCGGCCGCGCTGGGCTCGCGGACGTCGTCTACGTCGGCTTCCGCCAGAAGCTCAATGGGACCTCCGTCGAAGGGACGTTCTTGAATCTCTCGGTGCGTCTCGGCGCCGAGGACGCCGCCGTCGTCTCCGAAACGGCGCAGCTTTATCCGCAACTCAATGTAAACACCGAGGGAACGCTCGACGAGACTCAGGCGCTTGAAAACGCCTTCGACCGCCTGGGACGCCCGACCGGCTCCTACAACGACCTGCAGCCCGTCGGACAGAAGGTGATGCATCTGGGAGGCCGGTGGCGCTACGTCTCCGTGCACTACTCCGAAAGCAAGGCGCTACTCGCCGCGGTGGATTTGAACAACGGCGAGGCGTTCGCCTGGGACCCGAAGGTGCACGCGGAGTCCAAGGGGGGACTCACGGGCCGAGGCGTCCCGTTCGACCCGGCCCAAACGGGCACGAACATCGAAGAGATGCCGATGCCCCACGCCCAGATCACGACCTCGGACGGGCGCATGTTTTACACCGACAAAGACGGCTGGTTCACGCTGGAAGGCGACAAGCCGGTGACGATCACCGCGACGCTCAAAGGCAGATACGCGACCCTTGCAGATCAGGGCGCCTCGACGCTGAAGGTCACGGCGACCGTAACCCCGGGCGAGCCGATCCGGCTGGTATTCAATCCCGAAGGCTACGACGAGAACACCGTCGCCCAGGTCAACGCCTACCGGCATGCGAACGTCGTCCACGACTGGCTGGGCGCGAACCAGATCGACAAGGAGATCAACCGTTCGATCGCGATCAAGACGAACATCAACCAGGACTGCAACGCGTACTACACGCCGTGGAGCCCGAGCCTCAACTTCTTCAAGTCGAGCTCGCGCTGCATCAACACCGCCTACGACACGGTCGTCTACCACGAATACGGACACTTCGTCGACGACATGATCGGCGGCATCGTCAACGGCGGTCTTTCCGAAGGCTGGGGAGACGTAATCGCCCTGTACATCACCGGTCAACCCGTGCTCGGCGAGGGCTTCCTGAAGGGCCGCACGCCGGACTACATCCGCCACGGTGAGAACAAGTACCAGTACCGCGATCGCGACGAAGTCCACGCCCAAGGGCAGGCCTGGGGCGGCTTCGCGTGGAAACTGCGCAAGGCGCTCATCGAGAAGCTCGGCGAGAAAGAGGGCAAGGCGGTCGCCGAAGCCCTCGTCGTTCCGGTTTTCTTCGCGAACGTCCGCAACGTCCCCGCCGCCATCGAGGCCGTCTTGATGCGCGCGGTGGGCGAAGACGGGTCCATAGCGCACTTCGAACAGATCCGTGCCGCGGCCGCCGCGCACGGCATCGCCATCAAGCGGCCCGCGGGCGGAGTGGCGGGGTCCTGGGTCCGCCGGACGGGCTTCTGGAGCTGGATCTCCTCGGTCGCCGGATCGGCGTCGGAACGCCGAATCTAATCGACTGAAAGCGGAAAAACCCCGGGGCGCACGCGCCCCGGGGTTTTTCCATTCCGGCTCGATGTGGTAGAATCACTCAGCGACGAAATTAAATCCGTAAAGAATTCCTTCCCCTTCGGAGCCTCATGAACAAGATTTCCTTCGCGCTGAACCTGCTCGGCGCTCTCGGCGTTTTTCTGTACGGTCTCAAGGTCATGAGCGAGGGTCTCCAAAAACTCGCCGGCACGAAGTTGCGCGAGGTGCTCGCGAAAGCCACGAGCAACCGCTTCAGCGCGACTCTCTCCGGCTTCCTCGTCACCTGCGCGGTGCAGTCCTCGAGCGCGACGACGGTGATGGTGGTGGGCTTTTGCAGCGCCGGACTGATGACGCTGTCCCAAAGCCTAGGCGTGATCTTCGGCGCAAACATCGGCACGACGACGACGGCCTGGATCGTCAGCCTGCTCGGCTTCAAGGTCCACATGGAGAGGATCGCGGTGCCGCTGATCGGCATGGGCTTCTTCTCGCAGTTCATCAAGCGCTGGCGCATGCCCCACCGCATCGGCGAGGTTTTCGTCGGTTTCGGCCTGCTGTTCCTCGGCCTTGCGCTGCTCAGTGAAACGATCCCGAACGTGAAGGACGCGCCCGAGATGCTGACTATGATCTCGAGATTCTCTCCCGAGACTCTCTTCGGCTTCGGCTACGCGATCCTGGCCGGGACGATCATGACCGTCGCGGTGCAGTCCTCGAGCGCGGCGATGGCGATCACCCTGACCGCCGCGGCCAACGGCCTGATCGACTTTCCGACCTGCGCGGCGCTCGCGATCGGCCAGAACATCGGCACGACCACGACCGCCCTGCTCGCGGCGATCGGCGCGCCGCTGACCGCCCGCCGCGCGGCGCTCGGACATTTCCTATTCAACGTGATCGGGGTGATCCCGGTGATGCTCGTGTTCTCGCAAATTCTCGCCGGAGTAGACTGGGTGATGCCGGGGGATCCGTACTCGACCGGACAGCAAGCCCATCTCGCGGTCACCACGCATCTGTCGCTGTTTCACACGATGTTCAACGTGTTCAACACGATCCTGTTCCTGCCCTTTATCAAGCAATTCGAGAATCTAATCGTGAAGCTGATGCCCGGTTCGGCGAAGGGCCCCCAGGAGCACGATCTGGTCTATCTCTCGACGCCGTTCTCGGCGACGCCGGAACTCTCGATCATCGCGGCGCAGAAGGAAGTGGACCGTTTGGCGGGGATATGCCTCAAGATGGTGGGCAAGATCCGCCGGGCGCTCGACATCCGCGGCAAGGAGCGCACCGACCTGCTCGACGAGCTGCGTGAGGACGAGAAGACCACCGACATCCTCGAGCACAAGATCACCACCTATCTCGCGGAACTGACTCACGGCCACCTCTCTTCGCCGGCCAACCGCCAGGTCATCTCCATGCTCTCGATGGTCAATGATTTAGAGCGCATCGGCGACCACGGCGAAAAGGTGTCGATCCTGCTCAAACGGGAAGCCGAAGGCTCCTATGACTTCACCAAGGACGCCTGGAAGGAACTGCACCAGATGGTCGATGAGGCGGAGGGAGTCCTGAAGGGCATGAAGAAGCAGATTCTCCATCCCGACAAAGACCCTCTCCCCAAGGCCCTCGAGCGCGAAGAAGCGCTCAACGACCTGCGCAGCAGGTTACGGCAGAACCATTTGGACCGCCTCGCCCACGGCAAATGCTCCGCCATCGCCGGGGTGGTTTTCTCGGATCTTTTAACTTCGTTCGAGAAGATGGGCGATCACGCCTTCAACGTGGTCGAAGCCTGCGTCGGCGTCAAGTAGAGGACAGGTTCACCCCGTCGTCAGCATCCCGGCGCTGACACCGGTCACCGTCTCCCGAAAAAGTTCGCGCGCGGCCGCGTCATCCTTGCCGGAGGCGAGCAGTTCGATCTGCAGCAGATTCAACGGGTGAATCATCGGCGCGCGCAAACGGATGCTCTCCCGCAGCCAGTCCCGGTCCTTAAGCAAGCCCCCGCCGGCCGCCTTCGCCAACGCGAGCGCCGACCGGCGCTCGCGATCCAGCTTCTTTAAGAGGCCGGAAGCCTCCTTCGGCGCCAAGCGCCGCGCGTACTTCTCCCATACCGCAGGGGCGGTTTTTGCCAGAGCGAAACCCAATTGCCTCAGAAATCCGCGCAGCAGCGGATCCTCCGTGCGGGCCTTCGCTAAACGCCGCGCGGCGCCGGGCTTCTTCAGTTCCCGCCGCCAGCCGCTCCCGAGCCCGTACCACACCGGAAGCAAAAGCCGGGTCTGGGTCCAGCACAGCACCCAAGGGATCGCGCGCAGGGTCTCCAGTCCGGAAGGCCCGGAACGGCTCCGCTTCGCCGGGCGAGAGCCGATCGTCAAGGTTCCCAACCGCGTATAGGGCGTCGCGGCCGACACGAGCGCGTAGAGGCCGGGGTCGGCGACTAATTTTTCATACGCGGCGCGAGCCTCGGCGGCCAACGCCCGCGCGAACGCGCCGACCCGCTTGCGGGAAGGAGGCTTCGCTTGAACCGCGGCGATCTTTTCGACCTGGGATCTCAGGATTTCTCGCGTCGAGAACAAGCGCTCGACCATCTCGCCTTGAACGGTGATCTTAAGCGTGCCCAGCGCGTCCTTCGGCCAGGTCGCAGCCTGCTCCTCGATGGTTCCCCCGCCCCGGCCTTCGCTGCCGCCCGCGCCGTGAAAGTAGACGATCGAGACGCCGCGAGCCCGGCTCCAGCGCCCGATCGCCTCCATCGCGTCGCGGATCGCAAGTCGACTCGGAAAACTTCCCATGCGCTTGGCGGTGTCGGAATAGCCCAGCATCACCTCAAGACGCCGGCCGCGGGCGCGAACAACCCGCCCGAACGCCCCACGCCGGACGGCGGCATCCAAGATCTTCGGCGCTCGTGGGAGATCGTCGGGCATCTCAAACAACGGCACGGCCGCAACGGCCGGTCCCCCAAACACGGTTTCCACCAAAACCGCGGCCTCTTCCAGATCCACGGCGGAACTCGTCATGCTGACGACCATCCCGCGCGCGTACCAGGAAACCTCGCCGCCCCGCGCCAGCGCTTTCACCGCGCGCAGCATCGCGGCGATCGGCGACGATTTTCCGAACAAACCGCGCTCCTCGCGCAATTCCAGCGGAATCACGAGCCCGGGATAAAGGTCCAAAAGATGCTCCAGACGCGTGAACGCCTGATGATCGACGCCGCGAAGGCGTCGGTAGCAAGCCCGAAGCCGGTGCAGCGCCGTCTGAAACCGGCGGACCCGCGCGCCGTCGCCGGAGAGGACCCGCCTGAGCGCGCGCTTGGCCGCCGAGAACTCCCGCCAACGCGCGTCGAGCACTGGATCGCGGGCCATCGCGAGAAAGGAAAATAGATCCCCCTCCAAGCGTTTCGTGATGAACGAAAGGATCCGTTCCCGGGAGGCGCCCAAGGACATGCGCGTTTGCTCGGCCCCGACCCCCGGATGCCCGTCCTTGTCGCCGCCCACCCATGACCGAACGCGAACGCGGTGTCCTTCCCGGTACAACGCGAGCATTTCATCGAAAACCTGGTCGCCGAGCAAAGAATAGATGTAGCGGGCCTCATCGCGCACCGACGGCTTCTCGCCGGGATGGGTCCCCTCGATCCACATTTGCCGAAGCAAGTGGCGCAGCGTATTCATACGGGGAGGCTGGCCGAATTCCAGCGCCTCTACCAGAAGCTTTTGCACCCCATGCAGCAGACGCACGTTCGCGGGGGAACGCGCCTCGGTCGGATGGGAGGTCAACACGAACACGACGTTCGCTCCGGGGCGCGGGGACGCGGGCCGCAGCGCCGCGGCGCCGGCGTTCCGGCGGCGCGCGCGCAAACGGTGCGTCCGGTGGGCGTTCTCGCAGGCGTTGACGAGTTCCATGTAGAGGGTGTAGGCGCGGGCGACGCAGGCGCGCCTGGCGGGACTCAGCGCACGCAGCGCGCTTGCGGCCTCGCGCAAAGAGCGCGCGTCGCCCGCGCGCACGCGCACCATCAGCAGGCGGACGGCCTCGACCGAGGCGAAGACGCGCGGACCTTCCGCGTCGCGCACGGTATCGCCGAGCACGAGTTGAACCGTCTTCACCAGGGAACGAAGGGAGGGCGACAGACTCGCCACCACAGCAGGGCTACTTTCCGCCGGCCGACCTGCGCTTGGAGGCGAGAACCACGCGCCCGCTGCGATCGATGTCATCGAGGACCTCGAGGTAGCGGCTGGTGCCGACGGCGACGCAGGTCAGAGGATCCTCGGCGCGCTGCACCGGAAGTTCGGTCTCCTGGCGAATGAGGTCCGGAAGACCACGCAAAAGCGCGCCGCCCCCGGCGACGATGATGCCGCGGTCGACGAGGTCGGCCGACAACTCAGCCGGAGTCTCTTCGAGCGCGTCCTTGATCATGTCGATGATGATCGTGACGGGCTCTTTGAGGGCTTGGCGGACTTCCTCGGAGGAAATGATGACGGTCTTGGGGAGTCCGTTGGCCTGATCGCGGCCTTTCACTTCCATCGTCATCTCTTCCTTCAGGGGGAACACCGAACCGATCCGGAGCTTGATGGTCTCCGAGGTCGCTTCGCCGATGATGATGTTGTGCTTGCGCCGCAGGAACTGCTGAATCGCCTCGTCGAATTCATCGCCGGCGATGCCGATGCACTTGGAAACGACCATCCCGCCCAGGGAAATGACGGCGGCCTCGGTGGCGCCGCCGCCGATATCGACGATCATGCTGGCGTTGGGCTCGGAGACCGGGAGTCCGGCGCCGATCGCGGAGGCCATCGCCTCGTCGATCAAGAACACCTCGCGGGCGCCGGCCTGCTCGGCCGATTCCTGCACCGCCCGGCGTTCGACCTCGGTGATGCCGGAAGGGACGCTGATGACGATGCGCGGGTGCAGCAGGCTCGAGCGGTGGTGCACCTTGCGGATGAAGTACTTGATCATCTGCTGGGTTACTTCGAAATCCGCGATGACGCCGTTCTTCAGCGGGCGGACGGTGACGATCGAATCCGGGGTGCGGCCGAGCATCTTCTTGGCTTCGGCGCCGACGGCCAAAACGCGCTTGCTTTCCTTATCCAACGCGACGACCGAAGGTTCTCGGAGCACGATCCCCTTGTCCTTGACGGACACGAGCGTATTCGCCGTCCCAAGGTCGATGCCCATGTCGTTGGAGAAGAGGCCGAAAAGAAAATCTAGCATGAGGGGTTTCCTTTATTTGAGTGTATTATTCTGCCAAATTCGAGGCTTTGGGTCCATCCCCTTCCGCGACCCGGGGAAGGGGCTGGGCCCGTTCCAGTCTCGCCCGGTAGACCCTGCGCAGCTTCTTAAGCCGCTCGTCCGCGGGGGCGTTCGGGTGGCGCTCGTAGGGACTCGGAAGGGCGGCGGCGAGCTCCACCGCCTCGTCCATCGTCAGTTCGGCGGCGGACTTGCCGAAATACTCATGCGCGGCCGCCTCCGCCCCGAAGATGCCCTCGCCCCACTCGGCGATGTTCAGGTAGATTTCGAGAATCCGCTCCTTTTCCAGGTTCCGTTCGAGATGCCGCGCGATCAGGATTTCCCGGATCTTGCGCCCGACGGAGCGAGAAGGGGAAAGGAAGAGGTTCCGCGCAACCTGCTGCGAGATCGTACTCGCCCCGCGGGCCATCTTCCCCCGCTCCCAGTTGTAGCGCATCGCAGCCTTGAAGGCCGCCCAATCGACTCCGCTGTGGGTGTAGAACCGATCATCTTCGGCGATGAGCACCGCGCGGATCAAATAGGGGGAGATGTCCTTGAGCGCGACCCAGCGCAGGTTCGTCGTCGGCCTTGTCCCGGTGCGCCGCAGGCGGCGAACATAGATCGCCACATAGCGCGTCGTGACCGGATTGCGGCTGCGCAGCCCGCTCACGTCCGGCAGCCACGCCAAATACAGCGCCGCGGCCGACCCTGAGGCGGCGAGCAATCCCCCGACGAGGAGAAAGGTCCTGGCGACCATCCCTACAGTATACAAACACCTGAAATAGGACCGGTTCCGTAATATTTTCCTTATTGACAGACGAAAGTCTACGGATAAGCTAAGGAGAATGGACCCCAGTCTCGGCCCGATCACCGGCGACGTCGACTCCATCGACAATCTCGACACCGCGAAGATGACCCTTCGCTGGGCCCTTGAACGCATCAGCGGCCTCGAGGAAAAGACCGGGAATCTCTCCAAACTTCTAAAGGAAGCGCGAGAATCCTTGGCGGTCCGCGCGCGCTCCTGCGAAGAACAGGAATTGGCGCTGCGCGGACGCGAAACCTACTACGCGAAACTGGAAAGCCTGCTCCAGTCCTACTGTTCCGAAAGTCTCGACGTCGATAAACTGCTGCGCCGCGAGGTCGAGGTGGAGCGCCTCGAAACCGAGCTGCACGAACGCCGCCAGACGCTGGAACGTCAATTCGCGGCCCGCTCGGACGCGCTGGAACGGCGGTTCAAGAAATTGGAAGCCGAAGTCGACGTACAGGATCGACGGCTGACCGAGAACCTGGAATCGACGCTCCAAGAGCGCATGCGCCGGATGGATCAGACCTACCTGTCGCGGGAACTCAAAATCCGCGCGGCTGAACAGGCGCTCGACCGCCGCGAAGAGGCGGTGGGCGAGCGCGAGGACGCGATCGAGAAGCGCTACGAAGCGCGCAAGCATCACCTTGAAGTCGATTACGCGCGCCGCGCGGCCGAACTCGAAGAGGAAACCCGCCTGCGGCTGGAACGCTGGGACGGGGAGCACCAGGAATCGCTACGCCGCGAAGAGCACGCCCACGCGGTGGAGAAAGCGAACATCCTCGCGCGTGTGAAGCGTTGGGAAACGCAGACGCACGAGTGTATCGAACAGATCCGACGGCTCGAAGAAGACAAGGTCGAGACGCGCGCGCGGCTCTACGATTCCCTCTCTCAAATGGACGACCGGCGGGGGGCCCTCGAAGAAGATTTCCAGGCGCGCCAAGCGCGCCTCGACTCCGAACGCAAAACGCTGTACGCGATCATCGACGGCCACAAGCGCAAGCTCGAGGAATTGGAAAGCTTCCTTACGCAGAGCTTCCACGAAAAGACCGCCCTCGCGGATCTCGACGCGGAACGAACCCTTCAAAACAAGGACGCGCTCAAGGCCTATCTGGAGAAGCACAAGCGGCGCTTCGAAGAAGGCATCCGCGAGGAATACGAGGCCCGTTTGTCGGAACTGCGCTCCCAGGTCGACGAGGCGAACCGCCGCTCCGAACGCGTGTTGGAAGGCGTCGAGCGCTCGCTCGAAGGGCAGAAGGCGCAAATTGAGAACGCTCTGCGCTCGGAGCATCAGCACGCAACGCATAAGATGAAGGAGGACCGCGACAACCTTCGCCGGAAGGTCGAAGTCCTGCAGAAAGCGCTTCAGGAAGAGAAGGCGCAGCAGGAAGCCCGGCAGCACCAGCTCCACCTTGAGCGAAAGAACCAGGAATCCGAATACGCCCGGCGGCGCGAGGACTTAGAGGCTGAATTCGCAGAACTGACGGGCAAGCTCAAGCGTCAGCAAGCCGACCAATTGGAGGCGGAGCGCTCGAACCTGCGGGGCATGGTCGACGCCGAACACGACTCGCGCGGCAAGCAGTTGGAAGAACGCTACGGCCGCATGTTCGCGGACCTGGAGAACAAGCGCCGCGAATTCGAAAAGCTCGTCGAACAGCGCTCCGCGGAGCTCGACGCGGCCCAGCGCGACAACGAGGCCGCCGCGCAGCAGCTCGCCAACAAGAGCGCCGATTTGTCCAATCAATGGTCTCAGCGCCGCCAGAGACTCGAGGCCGAGATGCGGCAGATGACGGAGGCGCTCGACCGTCAGCACCGGGAACAACTCGAAGCGGAGCGCAGTTCCCTGCGCCAGATGCTCGAAGCCGAATACGGTCAGAAGAAGGCCGAACTCGAGAAGCAGTTCGAGGAGCAGGACGCCGCGCTGCGGGACTTCGCCGCCAAGCTCAAGGGGGAACTCGACGCACGAGCGCATGCCCTCGACGCCGAACGCCGGAAGGCGGAGCAGGAGATGGCCGCCGACCGGGAGCAGGCCCGGCAGGAACTCGAGGAACAGACCCGAGTGCGCCTCGCCCAATTCGAAGACCAGCGCGAGCAGCAGGACCGGGCCCTGCTCGAACACGCGGCCCAACTGCGCGCCGAACACAACCAACGGGAGCGTGAACTCGACGCCCTCCGCCAGAAACTCGCGCAGGAAGAAGAAACGATTCAAAAGCGATGGGAGACGCGCCGGGCCGACCTCGAGAACGAATTTCGCGCGATGACCGACACGCTTGACCGCCAGCACCGGCAGCAAATCGAGGAGGAAAAGATTTCGACCCGCCAGATGCTCGAAGCGGAGTTCAAGGGCCGGGAAAGCGCGCTGCGCAAGAATCACGAGGAGCAGGACGCCGCGCTTTCCGCGCACGCGGCCCAACTGCGCGCCGAACACCAGAGGCGCGTCACGGAATTCGAAGCCGATCGGGAGATGTCCCGGCAGCGGATCGAAGAGGAGACGGGCGCGCTGCGAGCCGCGCTCGAAGCGGAGTTTACCCAGCGCGCCGAAGTGCTGGAAGCGAAGCTGGCCGGTCACTCGGCCGCGCTGCGCCGGCGCGAGGAAGACATCGAACGCGAGCGCGAAGAGCGCGAGGGCGAGTACCAGAAAAGCCTGAAGGCTCTCGAAAAGCGGCACTACGACCTTCTCAACGATCTCAAACGCCGCTCCGACGAATTGGAGGCCTCGCACGCCGAGCGTGAGCAGGCTCTCGCCGCGCAATATCGCGAACTCGAGGAGGGTTTCCGCAAGCGCACCGAACGCTTCGAAGGGCTCTATAAAGAGCGTCTGGATCAACTGCGGGCCCGCGAGGGCGCATTGGCGGAAGAGCAGGCTCAGCGAGACGCGGCGCTCGCCTCTGAAATCGAGATCGAGCGCCGGCGCGTGCGCGAAGAACTGCAGGCTCGCGCACAAGCACTGCAGGAAGCCGACGCGGCGCGCCGGGCGGAATTCGAGGCGCGCGAACGCGACATGGAACAGGCGGTGCTCAAGAAGATTTCGGGAGTCGACGCCGAGGCCGCCTCTTTACTCGACGAATTTGAAAAGCGCCACAAGCAGAGAATCGACGAACTCGAGCACGCCCACAAGAACGAAACTCTCGATCTCAAGCGCCGGGTTGCCGACTCCGAAACGCGCGAAAAGGAGCTGCGCCAGTGGGAACTCTCGCTCAAGCGCTACAGAGACCAGCTTGACCGCAGTTGGGCCGAGAAGCAGCGCCGGCTCGATGACGAACGCACGCGCCTGCGCGACGAGATCGCCGCCGCCGCCCAGGAATTGGACATCGACCCGGAACGCGGGGACGAGAGGTAACATGGCCGGGGAAAAACCGCTTTCATCGTTGGTCCGCCGCATCCTCGACGAGTACGAC
The DNA here is from genome assembly GCA_002790095.1 of Elusimicrobia bacterium CG_4_9_14_3_um_filter_62_55. Classification (GTDB taxonomy): domain Bacteria; phylum Elusimicrobiota; class Elusimicrobia; order UBA1565; family UBA1565; genus UBA1565. Next base: position 34,365 of record PFUL01000054.1, read on the forward strand.
GCCCGCGTCGGCCGCCTCGACGTGGACCTGCCGAAGGCCCCGTTTCCCGCAGCGCCGCGGACGGCGCCGCCTCCCCGCGCGAGGCCCCCCGAATCCGAACCGACGCCGCCGATGCGCGCTCCGAACGCCCGCGAGGTCCTTCCGCCGATTTCCCGCGTCGAACCCGGCCTGACGCCGCTCTCCGCGCCTAAGCCGAAGGTCCCCCCCGCCCCCGCGCCCCTTTTCGATCCGGAGCGCACCGCTCCGCCGCCTGCCGCTTCGCCCGCTCCGTCGTGGAGCGCCGGACTCGCGCAGACCCTTCAGATCGCTTTAGGCGTGTTTCTCGGCATGACGATGGCGAAATTCGTGCCGGACCGAATCGCACCGGCCCCCGCGGCGCCGGACGCGAATGGAAACATCGCGAAGGCGACGCCGCAACTTCCGGCGCGCCGCGAATCGCCTCCAGCAGCGGCCGAACCGGCCCGCGCCCCCGCCCCGGAACGGCGGACGCCGCGGCCCGCGCCGCCTGCGCCCAAGGAAGAACCGAAAGCCGTTGCGAAGACCGCGCGGACTCCCGCGCCGGAACCAAAGCCGGCGCCGATCTCGGAACCGAAGCCCGAACCGGCGGTCGTCTACGAACCCTCGATGCGCATTCCCTTCCCCGCGCAATGGCCCCGGGGACTGATTGTGCGCGGCTTTGAGATGATGTCGGTGGACCGCCGCAGCGGCAACATCATCGCGATCGACCCGCAGCGGACTCCGCCGCGGCGCGAAGTCCCCTTTCCTAACTTCTCCGCGGAAAGCCTCGCGCGCGACGCCTCCGGAGTCTGGAGCGTCGACTCGGCGCTTATGAAAATCCATCTTCACGATCCGGAAAGCTTCGCGATTCTCGCCTCGTTTGACGCGCCGGGCGGCCGCCCGAGCGCGCTCGCCGCGGACGCGGACGGATTGTGGAGTGCCGATCGCGGCTCAGGCCGAATCTACCGGCACACCTTCGACGGGAAGAGGCTTTCGGTGACCGGGACCTATGCGATCGCGCAAGGAAATCCCATCGCGCTGCACCGCGCAGGGGGAGAGCTCTGGGTCTTCGACGGGACGACGCTCAAGGTCGGGCGTTACCGCATCGTCGGAGACGGACTCGCTCCCGCCGGCGCGGCTGATTTAGGCGCGCTGTTTCCGGACGCGACGAGCATCCGTTCGGCGACACTGGACGGTCGCTACCTTTGGGTCATGACCGAAAATCCGTCCTTTCTGCATCGCCTCGACGCGCGGCGCTTGCAGTACTAGCCTCCTGGAATTCTCAAAAACCTGTTCCGGCGCATGTTTCGCGCCGGCGAACGGCGCTATCCTGAACCGGACAGGAGAAAGAACATGAAAAAGCTTTGGGCCGCCTTCGCCGTCGTCACCCTCGGATCCTTCGCCGTTTTAGGTTGGATCGGCGTCGAGATATACCGGAATAAACCCCCCATTCCCATCGAGATCGTCGACGCCTCGGGCGCCGCGGTGTTCGAAAAGGACGCGGTTTCGACGGGACAAAACGTATGGCAAAAACTGGGCGGCATGCAGGTGGGCTCGATTTGGGGACACGGCGCCTACACCGCCCCCGACTGGACCGCCGACTGGCTGCACCGGGAACTCGTTTTCGTGCTCGACGGCTGGGCGAAGGCCGCCGGCGCGGCTTCCTACGAGGCGCTGCCTCAGCCGGAGCAGGCCGCGCTGCGCGCCCGACTCACCGAGTTATACCGGAACAACTCTTACGACCCGCGCGACGGCCGCTTGGTCCTGCCCTTGGAGCGCGCCAAGGCGGTGCGCGCGAATGCCGCGCATTTCTCCGATGTCTTCGAAAAAGGCCGCGCCGCCTATGCGATTCCGGCGGGAGCCGTCGCGAACCCGGTCGACGCCGACCGCCTCTCGGCGTTTTTCTTCTGGTCGGCCTGGGCCGCGGCGGCGCACCGTCCCGGCACCGCCCATTCCTATACCAACGATTGGCCACATGAGCCGCTGATCGGGAATGTCCCGACGCCGGCGGCGATCCTGTGGACCGGCGTGAGCGTGTTCCTCCTGCTGGCGGGCATCGGCGCCATGGTCTGGTTCTACGCGCGGCCCGGCGCGGAAGCGGAGGAACACGCCACCCCGCCGACCGCCGATCCGCTGCTCGGGCTGAAGCTCAGCGGCTCGCAAAAGGCGACCTTCGCGTATTTCGGCGTAGCCTGCGCGCTGATGCTCGTTCAGGTGTTGGCCGGCATCGTCACGGCGCATTATGGAGTCGAAGGCGACGGCTTCTACGGCGTTCCGCTGGCCAACTGGCTGCCCTACGTCGTCACCCGCACCTGGCATGTGCAACTCGGGCTGTTCTGGATCGCCACGTCCTGGCTGGCCGCGGGGCTGTTTCTCGCGCCGTTGATTCTCGGCCGCGAACCGAAGGGTCAGACCTTCGGCGTTCTCGCGCTGCTCGGCGCCTTGGTCGTCGTCGTCGTCGGATCGCTCGGCGGGGAATGGATGAGCGTGTTCCACAAGTTCGGCGACTCCTCCTGGTTCCTCTGGGGGCATCAGGGCTACGAATACGTCGAGTTGGGCCGGGTCTGGCAGATCGGCCTCTTCGCCGGGCTGCTGCTTTGGCTCGGCCTCGTCGCGCGCGGGGTTCTCCCTCCGCTGCTTGAGCGCCGCCCCGGCGCCTCCAAACTGCTCGGCCTGTTCACCGTCGCCGCCGTCGCGATCGCCGGCTTCTACGGCGCCGGCCTGACCTGGGGACAGCACACGCATATCAGCGTCGTGGAGTACTGGCGCTGGTGGGTCGTGCATCTCTGGGTCGAGGGCTTCTTCGAGGTGTTCGCGACCGTCGTCATCGCGTTCTTGTTCTCGAAGATGGGGTTGATCCGCGACGGGGCCGCCGCCCGCGCGACGCTGGCGGCGTCGGTCCTCTTCCTCTCCGGCGGCATCGTCGGCACCGCGCATCATTTGTACTTCTCCGGCACGCCGACCTCCGCGCTCGCCTTCGGCTCGGTGTTCAGCGCGCTCGAGGTCGTGCCGCTGACCTTGATGGGCTACGAGGCCTGGCATCACCTGCGCGTGGAGGGCGCGGCGCCCTGGGTTCGCTCCTACAAGTGGCCGATCCGATTCTTCGTCGCGGTCGCGTTTTGGAACCTGGTCGGCGCGGGGCTCTTCGGGTTCATGATCAACCCGCCGGCCGCGCTCTACTACATGCAGGGGCTCAACACCACGCCGCTGCACGGGCACGCAGCCCTGTTCGGCGTGTACGGTATGCTCGGCATCGGCCTGATGCTGTTCTGCCTGCGCGCCGCCGACGCCGGGCGCCCGTGGAAGGACGGGTTGCTGCGCGTGGGCTTCTGGGGCCTCAACGGCGGGCTGATGGCGATGTGCCTGCTCAGCCTGCTGCCGCAAGGACTGATGCAGACGATCGCGTCGATCGAGCACGGCTACTGGTTCGCGCGCAGCGCGGACTTTCTGCAGACTCCTTTGATGTCGACCTTGCGCTGGATGCGCGTGCCCGGAGACGTCGTCTTCGCGACCGGCATCGGCGCGGTCGTCCTCTTCGTCGCCGGGCTGCTCGGCGGCTGGTCCTACGCCCGGCCGACGACGCTCACCCCCCTAAAGAATAAGCGTTCCCCCGAACCGGCGCTGCGCTGACGAACGCATCGCGCTATACGAAATCCCCTCTCCCGAATGGGAGAGGGGATTTTTGCAATTAGAAAAGCGGCTCGATCCCGACGCGGCGCAGGGCGCGTCGACAGTACGCAAGCGCTTGGGGACCTTCCGAACACGCCCGAAGCGGAATCACCGGCGCGCATTCCAAGGACGGCTCTCCCTCGCAAAGGGAGTACAGCCCCCCGGGTTCTTCCTCGATTCGGTTGTGCGGCGCGAGGATCGCGCGGATCGTCGCAAGAATTCCGGGTGTTGGAACGGGGACCAACAGCGCAGTGAGCGCGCCATGATCGGAATGAAGCCTATCCAGGATTTTTCCGACCGAGGGAGCGGACAGCCGCACCTTCGGCATCAGGTCGTGCTCCTCGACCCACATATGCCGCAACAGGCCGGCCCGAAATTCGTCGTATAGGGGACCGGGGGCGAGGCCGGCCGCCTCGACGCGAGCGAGGATCGCGTCGAGGCGGCGATGATCGTCTTCCATCGCGCGTGAGACCGGCCCGGAGTCGTCCATCAGTGGGCGTGTCCCGCCCCGCCGCAGCAGACCGCGTAGCGTTCTTCGGGGAGGGCGTCCATCGACGCCTTGATCCCGCGGATCGCGTCGGCGTCTAAGCCCGCGTCGATGGCGGGATAGAGGATCTGCTCTTCCTTCATGTTATGCGCCTTCAGCACGTCGAGCAGCGCCTTCTCATCGAGATCGCTCTCCGGATCGGCAACGCGCACTTTGTCGTGGATGGCGTCGAGATACTTCTTGATCATCAGATGCTCTTGGCGCATTATTTCGGTCGGCCCGGAGTTCGTCATCCCCGTGCGCTCCTCGAACAGCGGGAACAGGATTTCCTCTTCCCAGACGATGTGGCGCGACAGGCCGGTGATGAACGCCTTGAATTTCAGCTTCGCCGCGGCTGCGTCTTGGCGCTTAAGGCCCTGAAACTCCGTAAAAAGCCCGTCGAGCCGGTCGTGGTCTTCCCCGAAGTACTGCTTGATGCTGGTCATAGTCATGCCGTCCTCCCGGCGGGTTGCGCCTTGATTATAGGATAGCCTCCCCCGCCTTGGAAAAGTATGCGCCTGAACAGGATTTTGGAAATCAGCTTATGCGGCTTCGCAGAGGGCCTGCAGCGCGGCGGCATCAAGTACCGAGACCCGCTTCCACCCGGACGCGATCCATTCCTTCTTGCGGAAGTCCACAAGGGTTCGAATGGCGGTCTCGGTGGTGCAGCCGGCGAGTTCGGCGATTTCCTCGCGGCGGATCGGAATCTCGCCGCCGATCGAATTCGAAAGCGTCAGCAGCACCCGCGCGACGCGAACCTCCACGGGCTCCCCCGCCAGCGAGCGCAGCGTCTGCGCCTGACGCAGATGGTCGCCGATCGAGGCGTAGACCACCTTCGAGAATTCGGGGAAATCCGTCATCAGAGACGCGAACAACGCCGCCGGAATGCGGTACGCCTCGCAGTCCTGCAGCGGGAGAGCGCTGACCGGGTAGGGCTTCTTGTCCATCACCGCGATCATCCCGAACAATTGCCCGGGGGCGATGATCTCCATCGACGCGGCTTCCATGCGCGGAGAATACTTGACCGCCTTGACCAGGCCCGATTTCAGCACGAAGACCGCGTTCGCCGGATCGCCCTCTTGGAACACGGGTTCGTTTTTACCGTATCCCTTCGCATGCACCGAGCGAGACAGTCCTTCCAGCGTCTCTTGAGGGAGGCGCTTGAACGCCGGCAAACGCGCAAGGAAGAAATCCATCAAGGCCGCCAGCCTGCGGAGTCCATCGCCGCGCGCGCCTGCTCCAGCATCCATTCGCCTACGGCCGGATCGGGCAGCAATCCGCGGCCGTCCATCACCAGTTCGAGATCCTTCAACATGTCCGCCTGCGGGCCGAAGCCCGAAAGCCGGTACGGGATCGCGAGCACCTTGCGTCCGGCGTCGCGCTCGCGATTAACGAATAAGCGGATCTCCCGCCGCGCCAAAGCCCGCTTCTCGGGCCAGTCGTCGCGCATCGTCGCGGCCTGGACCGTATGAAAGGGCAAGGCCCGGCGCAGCGCTTCGACCGCCGGCATCATCGACTCCCGCCATGCGGCGTCCGCCGCGTCGTCGCCGACCCCGTGTCCCAGTAGAAGGACGGACTCGACCGACGGATCCGCGCTCAGTTCGCGCGCGCGTTTAACGAGAATCCGCCCGCCGATCGGGCCGTCGAGCAGTCCCTCGCGGGTCAGCACGAAGCGGCTTCGCGACTCGACGCGCCACAACGGCATCGCGTCCGGTCCGCGCTCCATCATCCGGCTCATGTCGTGGCCGCTCATATCCCAATGGGCCGGGCGCGGTCCCGCGCCCGGGGCGGTCCCTAGAATCTTCTCGGTCCTGATCAGAAAGCTGTCCCCGCTCAAAAACAGGCGGACCACCGCGATGCGCCGCACGCCGCGGCGCTCCAAGAGGGAAACCGCCTTCTGCAGCGTGTCCGCGCGCGCCATCCCGAGCGCAAGTTCGGTCGGGAACGCCGCGCGAAGGGGCTCCAGCGACTCCTCGGCCAATTGATTCCACTCGGGCTCTCCGCCGTGCGCCATCACCAGCACGCCGATGCGGCCTTCCTTCGGGACGCCGGCGCAGGCGCAAAGGCCGGTCAGCGCCGCGATCATCGCGATCCGCTTCATGGCCGCGGAGTCTAGCATTTCACGCCCTCCTCTCCCGAAGCCGGTCGAAGAAGGCGGCGAACCTCAGCGTTTTGCCGCCCTCGGACTCGATCTCACGCGCCAGACCCCCGTCCTCGGTGACGACGACCACGCCCTTGCCGGAACGAATCCGGTGCCGCGCGGACCCTAAGATCGCGTCGTCGGCATCCCCATCCAACGCGAAGCGCACCCGCACGGGAGCGGACACCGGAAAAACTCGCCGGCGGGGACCGTCGAAAAAAATCTCGATGCGAACGCTGCCCTCGAGCGGTTCCGCCAGGGCGTTGACGCGTTCGAGAAACGCCTCGTGGCGGGCCTCGTCCATCTCCGGGAAACGCGGGTCGTAATCGCGGCGGCGCACCGCGTTGGAACCGTCGACCAAGTACAGCCTCACGCGGCCTTCCTGATCGGCGGATCGGAGAGACGCGGGATCACCATCCGAACGCTCCCATCATCAAAGCGCACCTCGTTGACCCACTCGGGCCGCCCGTCCACGGTCTCTTGCAGCTTCGCCGACACGATGCCGGCGCCGAACTCCGCGTGTTCCACGACGTCACCGGGCTCGAACGCGACCGAGAGCGCGGACCCGTCCGCGGGAACGGATTCAACCGGAACGGGAACCGGCACTTTCGAGCCGTCGACTTCGCACGCGGCGTCGAGGATGCGCTTGAGAATAGCAAGCCCCGCGGCGGCGGGAGAGTCCGGGTTTCCCTCATCGGCGGCCTCGACGGCGCGGCGGAGCGCTTTGCCCGAACCCAAAATCACGACCTTCGTGCGCGCCCGGCTGATCGCGACGTTGAGGCGGTTCGGATTGAAGAGAAAACCCGCCAGCCGGGCCATGTAGGACAACTGCGAACTCGTCAGAGAAATAACGACCAGTTCCCGTTCCTGCCCCTGAAAGCGTTCGACGGTCGCGACGGATAGCCCTCTTCGCCGTCCGCAGAGAAAGCGAATTCGATTGCATTGCGTGCGGTAAGGAGAGATTACGCCGATCTCCTCCGCGGAGACCCCCAGACGCGCAGCCTCGGCGACGATCGCGGCTGCCCAACGGGCCTCCGGCTCGCACTTGGAACGCTGATCCTCGTGGGGAACGTCCACGAAGATCAGCGGCTCCTCCGGATCGAAAACGGTCTCAAATCCGGAACCCGGCGCGCGTCCGAGCGAAAGGCGGCGCGCCCCCGCCTCCGCCGTCGGAGAAAGCGCTCCGTCGTAAAAGCAATCGCTGACAACGGCGCAGAGAGAATCGTTCAGTCGGCGCGTTTCGTCGATCATCGGAGGATCGGCGTAGACCTCGCGCACGAGTTCGATCGCCGAACGGCTCGCGGCCGGGTCCGAGTCCTCGCCTCCTCCCGACTGAACGACCGGGGGAAGCTGGGCGTCGTCACCGATAAAAACCGTCTTCTCAGCCAACAGCCGCGCCCCGAGAGCGAGCACCAGCGGGGCTTGTCCGGCCTCGTCGAAAAGGACCACATCGAAGGCGGGCGATCCGCCGAGCTCGGCCGCGACATTGCGCGCGGCGTAAATCGTCGCCCCTGCAACGAAGGGCTTCTTGGTTTTCGGAAGCCGGTAGACAGGACGGATGCCGGCCGGCAGCCCCTCGTTGCGGCCCCTCGAACCTCCGAGCTTCAAGAAACCGTCCGCGAGAAGCCCCCGCAGACGCGGTTCTTTGTCGAGGAATCGCTTCCCCACGAAGTAGGTTTCCCGCAGCGCGTGATGGATCGCGTTGTGCGCGACAGCCGTGACGAGCACGCGCAGACCCTTTTCCACCGCGAAGTGCAGCGCCAGACGCGCCAACAAGTGCGTCTTGCCCGACCCCGGAGGGCCCTGAACCGCGTACCATCGCGGAGCCCCCGCCGCCCCCGCGAACGCCGCGGCCATGGAGGGCGGAAGTCCCTCGCCGTACACGGACTCCGGAGCGGCCGCGCCTGCTCCGGGAGCGTCGTCCCCGTCGAGCCATCCGGACAGACCCTCCTCTTCCGCTTCCCTCAGAATCCCCAGCTGGACGTCGAGAAGATCGAAGATGTCCTCGTCGAGAACCCACGGTTCCGAGCTTTCAAGAATGGATTCGTCCTCGAGCTGTCCGGATAGCCTCAGTTCGTATTTCTTGCCGTCGTAGCGGTCCTCGATGAGTTCGAGCGTCGCGACGGCCTCGCGCGGATTTCCCCGGCTGAGCCGCAAGCGCGTTCCCGGGCGAAAGCGCGAGTCGTTTCGGCGGCTGTGAAACACGAAAATTCTTCTTCCTCCCTGGGCTTCGACCCCCGACGAGAAGGCTTGATCGATCGCGAGTCCGGCCTTGACGCGATCTTCGACCGGAGATTCATAGAGGGCTTCTCGCCCTGAATTCTGGGCGTGGTGTTCCTGCTCCAGGAATCGCCGCAGCGCGGCGATCGAATCGGTGACGGGTTCCCAGCCCTGGCCGTGTGCGAGCGTTTCGTTTTCCAACGGGCCTCAGCCGATTTCGAGCAGCGCGAAATGTAGGTATTCGGTCTCGGGCATCGTCAGAAGCACGGGGTGGTCCATCGCCTGGCCGCGCAGTTCCAGCAGGCGAACGGTCTTCTGAGCTTTCGCGGCGGCCTCGCGCAGCATCCCGATAAACGCGCCGCGCGAGACGTGATGAGAACAGGTGCTCGTCGCCACGATTCCTCCGCGCCGCAAAAGACGAAACGCGTTCGCGTTGAGCTTCACATAGGACCGCATCGCCTTCGTCAGGTGCTTTTTGGAAGGCACGAGACTCGGCGGATCGACGAAAACGACGTCGGGTTGGAAGTTCCGGCGGGTGTCGGAAAACTCCGCAAGCAGTTTTTCCGCGTCGTCGACCCGGAATTCACATTTCCCTTCGAGCCCGTTGAGTTTCGCGCTTTCGATCGCGGCGTCGATCGCGCGCTGAGAACTGTCGATTCCGAACACGCGCAGCGCGCCGTGCTTCGCGGCGTTCAACGCGAACGCCCCGGAGTGACAGTAGAGGTCCAGGATGGTTTTCCCCTTCACGAACGGCCAAATCGCGCGTCGGTTTTCCCGTTGGTCGAAGTAGAATCCCGTTTTCTGCGCGCCCTCCGGATCGACCTTGAATTTAAGGCCGTTCTCTTCGATCACCAAATCCTCCGGCAAAGATCCGAACACCGGACCGCTCTTTCCGGAAAGGCCTTCGAGCGCGCGGGAGGGATGATCGTTCTTCTGATAGATCGCCGTCGGATTCAACAACCCTCTGAGCGCGGCGATCAGCGGCTCGATCAGATTTTCCATTCCCGCGGATAAGACCTGGAGCACGAGCACGTCGTTGAAGCGGTCGACGATAAGTCCGGGGAGATCGTCGCTCTCTCCGAAGCAGAGACGATAGGCCGTCGTATTTTCGCCGAGAAAACGCGTTCGCCGGTTCAGACACGCCTCGAGCCGGTCCCGCAGGAACGCGGCGTCGACCGGAGCGGGCTCCCGGGAAAGCAGTCGGAAGGCGATCAGGCTTTTCGGATTGAAAAATCCCATCCCGAGGGTTTTCCCTTTGGAGGAGAACAACACCGCGAGCGCACCCGGCGCCGCGTCGGTCGGCGCCTCCTGCAGTTCGTTGGAGAACACCCAGCGGTGTCCGGCGAGCAGGCGATCCTCCTCTCCGGACTTGAGCTTCAGCGCAACGAGATCGGATACGGCGGCTTTGGGTTCATCGGACATAGACGGGATCTCCCGGTTGGATGCGGTATTGGGCCGCGAAATTCCCGTCGCGGACCGACAACTCGACGAGTCCGTAGGACCCGACGAGAGCGAGCGGCGTCCCTGGAGGGACCGACGCGTACGTCTTCTTCACAGATCCGAGACGCACGCCCCCGGCCCAAACGGCTTTGCCCTTGCCGACCTGCGCGGCCTTCAGCGTCGTCACGCAGTTGCCGAAGGCGTCCACATGCAGCACGCCGCGGGCGGGAACCTTTTTGAGACGCCGACGCGGGCGCGCCTTGGGTCCCAATCGTGAGGGATCGAGCCCCGAAACGAGTGCGGCCGCGACGGGGGCGAAAACGTCCCGACCGTGGAAGGTCCTGCTGATCTCAGGAAGAAACAGTCGGGTGTTTGTTACGCGACGGAACTCGAGCGGCTTGTCCTCGCCCGCCAGCGCGTCGAGCAGCCCGTTGTCCGGGGCCAGGAACTGTCGCTTGCGCCCGCGCGCCCACAATACGGAACGGCCCGTGCCGACGCCGGGATCGACGACGGAGACGAACAGAGTCCCCTCGGGGAAGAACCGCGCCGAGGCCGCCAGAAAAAACGCCGCGGCGCCGACGCGCTGAGGCGGCAGCTCGTGGCACAGATCGACGACCGGAACCCCCGGAGCGCGGGAGAGAAGGACCCCCTTCATCATCCCCACGTACGGATCGCGAAGCCCGAAATCCGTAAGTAGGACGACGGGCGCCGGCCTCGACCGCCTTCCAACGGCGTCCGGAGGCGGCACTTCCTCGCGATAGCGCTCGGTCGTCACAGGACTCCGGCCCGCCGCATGATTTGGGGGATCGAGCGGCCGTAATGCGAGAGATCAAATAAGCGTTCGAGTTCGGCCGCGCTGAGCTTGCGGCGCAGCGCAGGATCCGCGCCCAGCGTCGCCTGGAAGGATTTTCCCGTTTTCCAGGTTTCCATCGCGTTGCGCTGGACGATATCGTACGCCTCCATGCGGCCGAGCCCCTTATCGATCAGTTCCAGCAGAACGCGCTGGCTGAACACCAACCCGTGTGAACGCTCCAGGTTTCGCTTCATGTTTTTCGGGTATACGTTCAGACCTTCGAGAACCCGCGCGAAACGGTGCAGCATGAAGTGAAGCAGGACCGTCGCATCCGGGAGCGTCACCCGCTCAACGGAGGAGTGGGTGATGTCGCGCTCGTGCCACAACGCGACGTTCTCGAGCATCGGCACGGTGAACCCGCGGATCACGCGGGCCAAGCCGCAGAGATTCTCGCACAGCACGGGGTTTCTCTTGTGCGGCATCGCCGAGGAACCCTTCTGTCCGCTGCCGAACGGTTCTTCGGCTTCGAGGACTTCAGTACGCTGCAGATGGCGGATTTCGGTCGCAAAACGTTCGATCGCGGCCGCTGAAAGCGCGATGGCCTGAAATAAGTCCGCGTGGCGGTCCCGTGGAACGACCTGGGTTGAGACGGGCTCCGCCTTCAGACCGCAGGCCCGAAGCACCCGCGCTTCGAATGCCGGTGGAAAGTGCGCGCAGGTTCCGACCGCCCCGGAAAGATTGCCGTAAGCGATTTCGCGTCCGACGCGTTCAAGCCGGGTGATGTTGCGCAGCGCCTCGGCGTGCCAACCCGCCATCTTCAATCCGAACGGAATCGGCTCGGCGTGGACGCCGTGCGTACGCCCGACCATCCAGGTGTTCTGATGGCGCCGCGCGAGTTTCTTCAGCGCTTTCACGACCGGCTTCCAGGCCGCGATCAAAAGCGTGGTTGCGTCGACCAACTGCATCGCGAGCGCCGTATCGAGGACGTCGGATGAGGTCAGCCCGAAATGCAGATACTGGACGACCTTCGGGGCCTTCCCCTTGAGCGCGTCGGAAACGACTTGAAGCATCGCGACCACATCGTGGGCGCTCTTCTCCTCCTTCCTGCGAACCTTCTCCGCGAGAGGCCCGCCCTCGATGATCCGCCGCAATTCGGCCACTTCACGGCGCGGAATCTTTCGAGACGGCGCGAGGGCCTCAAGCCACGCGAGTTCGACGATGAGCATCCGCTTAATGCGGGCCTCCGGCCCCCAAAGGGCCGCCATTTCCGGACGCGAGTAGCGCTCGATCACGCGCGCCTCCCGATCCCGTTCTCGTAGGGGGTGGACAACGCGACCCGCCTGCGGCAGGCGTCGCACTGGTCCGGCGGGAAAACCGGGATCGGAAGAGTCACGAGCGCGCGCACCGGCACGCCGAGGGAGAGAGCCCCGGTTGAGCGGTCCACGACCGCGCCGACTCCCATCACCTTCGCGCCGTGCTCGGCCGCGGTATGGATCAATTCTCCCGTGCTTCGTCCCGCCATCAGCACGTCCTCGATCACGAGAACCCGCTCGTTGCGCTGCAGACGAAAATGCGGTCGGAGCCCCATCACACCGCCGAGCCTCTCAAAGAAAATCGAACGGCACTTTCGTGCGTGAGCGACCTGCTGTCCGAGGACCAAGCCCCCCATCCCGGAAGAAACCACGACGTCGGCCTCACCGGGAAATTGGGCGCTCAGCGATTTCGCAAGCTTCTGCGCCAAGTTCGGAAACTGGAGAACCCTTTCCGGCTGAACGAATTTCGAGGTGTGCAATCCGGAGGGAAGCCGATAGTGACCTTCGAGAATCGCTCCGTGTTCCTGCAAAATTCCGACGACGTCGAGTTTAGGGATACGGCTCATGGGGTCCTCCCGCAGGTAAGGTAGTCTTCAATCGACGGCATCGGCGACACGCGCTGTATTCCGGCCGCCAGCGCGTTTTCAATATCGTTGTTCTTGATCCGGCGGAGGTTGAAGTTCACCGTGGGACTATTGAGATCATTGACGAGATCGACGTCGATGGACGGACGGCCTTTGTCGTCGGTCAGTTTCGCGGCCAAATTTTTAGACACTTGAGGGAGCCGAAGCAGCACATGGAGGTCCGTCTTTTCCTTGGGGAAATCGACCTTCCCGTCGGAGTAGGAAACGAATTGCGAGCTGTCGAAGTGAACAAAATTCACATCGACGAGCCCCCGCTGCGCCTCGAATTCACCGTAGGCCTTCGTAAAGGACATCGATTTCGGAAGCGCCGTATCCAGAGAGAACCTTCCTATCGCGGCAAGCCGGTGCATTTCGACGTAGGGAATCAGCAGCAGGTCCACCAGTGGGTGCCCTTTGCGCATCTCGGGAATATTCTGCATCCGGCCCGGACCGAAACTCATCCGGAACCGCCCGTTGATCTTTTCCAATCCCTGCGCGATGTCGCGCAGATTCCAGATCAGTTTAAAGTTATCGGTGGTGAAGTTGGGGCTATGCGCCTCATGCCAGGCAAGTCGTCCGAACATGTCGGGAAATCTCGGCGGAATCGCGTCCTTGAGCACCGTGGCCCAACGCCGGTCAGTCGCGTGCGGAAGCCCCTTTTCCTGCCGCCGCAGCACGATCAGGTTCTCGATCGCCGCATAGGCTTCGTCGATGCGCAGCGTGTCGACTTCCCCATCGACATAAACGGCGCTGGGATGACGAACATTCTTGATGCACCCCTTCAAATCGATTTTGCTCTCGTTCCAGACCAATTTCAGTTTAGGGACGATCATATTCCCGTTTTTCACCGAAAACGCCAGGTCGATGTCGGACAGCGCATTGCCGTAGGCGATCCAACTCCCGCGCGGAGCGCGGAGTTCCCAGTCCTTGAAGCCGTCGCGGGAGCGGAAGTCGACGTCCGCGTTCGTCACGCGCTTTCCGTTCCAAAAGACGAGCGAAAAATCACGCAGTTGCAGCGCCGCCCGCTGAAGGCTGGGTCGGTTCCAGGGCCCCTGAAGGCTCAGCGTTCCCGTGACCTTTCCCTCGGGAGCGTTCTCCTTCCACGGCGCATAGAGTTCTGCAACTCGGGAGAGATCCGTCCCTGCGAACCGAAGTGTCGAAAACAGATTTCCGTCGGAGATCCGGTAGCGGCCCCAGGCCCCGATTCTCAGGCCGTCGGTCTGCATCGACAAATGGGGGATATGGTAGGCGACGATTTTCGCCGCGGCGGTGGAGGCCTCCGCTTCGTCGCCGAGAGACACGGCCTCCGCCGACGTGACGATCGGGCGCAGACGAGCCTCCCAAAGACTCGCCGGGAGGTCCACCCATGAGGGCGTCGGCTCATACCGCCCCAGGTCGGCGGCGGTCAGAGGCGGGAGTTCCAGCTTCAGGTCCACCTCGGGCGCCGTCATGTTCCGCAGTTCCCCCGACGCGCGCATGGTCTTTCCATCGAGAGTGATCGTCAACGATTGAGCCTCGATGGACGCCCCTTCCGGATGGAATCCGGCGAGATCGATGCGTCCTTCGAAATCGAAACTCGCCCGAACGGTCTTCTTTACGATCTTGCTCGTATTGACGAAGGACATCCTCACGTCAAACGCGTCTTCCAGGTTGAAGTCGTCTGCGGAGAAGGCGAACTCGGAGAACTGCAGATTGAGCTTACGGGGGATGTCGCGCACGCGCAAACTTCCGTTCTCCACCGCGATCGTCCGCGCCGCGGAAAGAGGCGGAAGCGCGAAGCGTCCTCCGGTTCTCTCGGAGTGCTGGCGGGTCAGAACCTCCTCGATGTTCCAAATGCCGTCTCCCCTGCGGACAAGCTGGATCTCGGGACGGACCAGCCGCACCGCGCTCAACTCGAGGCGGCCGCGCAGCAGCGCCGACGGCTTGAATTTCACGAGCAGGAATTCGCTCGAAAGAAACTTCTTGCCCGGGAACTCATCGGACTCCGCGACCTCAAGGCCTTCGACCTTGATCCCTTGATGCAGCAGCAAGGTCACGTGTTTGATGGTCACGGGCCGATGGAAGGTTCCCTCCAACGCCGTAATGATGCGGGCGCGGAGCATCTCGGGCGTGACCCAGAAACGGATCGCCCCGAAGAGCGCGAGCGCGATCAACGCGAACGCCAAAACCAGCGCGGCGAGCCCGCGGCCGATCGAAATGACGATGCCGCGCCATAGGGCGATGCGGCGCCGGGACGCACGCGGGTAGCCCTTTCGGCTCGATTGAGCCGGGGGTTTTTTCTTGTTCACACGGGACTATTCTAACCTATTGTCCCCGTACGCGCGCACGCGTACCTCATAGGCTAAACGAAAAATCGAACGACGGCTGCGGAGAGAAGCGGAATCCAAAAATTATCGTCGATCGGGAGCGGGAGCAGTTCGAGGACGGTCGCGGCGGCGGCCCCGACGAAGAGCGCCGACGGTGGAAGACCTGCAGCCCATCCGGAAACCCCACAGGCCGCGAAACAGGCGGTCGAGCCCTGGACGCTCTTTTTGCCCCCGAACCACGGCCATTTCCAAGTTCCCCACGCGCGTCCGGCCAAGGCGGCGACCCCGTCGCCAAAGGCGAGATACGCGATAGCTGCGCACACCACCGGCGGACGTTCCCCGAACAACGCGATCGTGCCGAGACATCCGAGGGTGGTCCAGAAGATTCCGCTGATCCGACCGATTTCACTTTCCCGGTGAATGCCCCCGAACGATTTCATGAGCAGGGCATTCAATTCGGGCCGCCGCAACCGGAAGAATTCAACCGCGCCTTCAATCGGAATCCAAGCGCAAAGCACGGCGGCCGAGGGCCAGCGTCCCCAACGGAGATAAATTCCGAGATAGACGAGGCTGAGGCAGTGGAACGTCTTGCGCTTGAATTCCTTATTAAGTTCCGGGTTCATCCCGTCACCGCGCGCACGGCGTCCGCGGCTCCGCCGGCCAAGGCGCCCCAGAATCCCCGCGTGACCGCGGCGACCCAGCGCGCGCTGTCCGAGAGAGAAACGGCCCGGGGGAACAAACACTTCAACGCGACCAGCAGCACGAGGGCGTTGAGCAGCGCGATCAGAGACAACGACAGAGCGACCCCCAAATGGTCGAGATCGGTCTGATGCGCCGACCCCAGCGCGCGCGCCGTGTGGCAAAAGTGAAAGGCGAGCGCCGCGCCCATCGCGGCGAGAAACGCCTGCTGGGCCTGAGGCCACGCGACGCTCCAGGAGACGATCCGGTACAAGCCGACGACGAGCAAAGCGTACAACGGAATCCAATACGGCGCGAGCGCGATAAACGCGTTCATGCGGGAAAGATCGACGTGCCCGCTGTCGGCCTTGATCACGAAGGAAAACACTTTTGCGCCGTGCAGCCACGCGGCCGCCGCGTGCGTGAATTCATGGGCGAATACGTACGCCCTTTCCCCGCGAACGAGTCCAGCGGCGTGAAGCACCGCCACGACGGCGAAACCGCCCGAAAACGACGAGCCTGATGAAGCGAAGGTGAACAGGGTATGCGCGGCGGCGAGCGTCGCCGCCGCCGCTGTCGGAACGAAAGCCAATCCAAGCGCGGTCAGCGCCGGAGATCGTCTCGTCCCTCGCTTGGAACTCACTCCAGCATGTACTCTTCGTAAGGGATTTTAGCCGCGTCGAGCTCGGCCTTCCAGAGGGCCTTGGTCGTCTTCATCTTCTCGCGCGACAAGCGCACCCACTTGCTTTCCGGCGGGGAGAATAAATCCACCGCGGTCTTGTACCAATGATAGGCGTATTTCAAAGAGCTTTCCGCGACGGATTCATCGCGACGGAATTCCTCGAGCGCGACGCGCTGCCGGTATTCCGTCTCGTCCATCCGTCCTGCCGCCTTCTCGGCGTCGAGTTCAGCCACGGAGCGTTCGAAAATTTTCTGAAAATGCGCCTTCTTCCGGGAGGGATCGACGTTCCAGGATAGATATTTCTCTCCCTCCAGGTAGGCGGTGCGGGCCCGCAGGAGCAGATCCGCGTAAACGGCGGTGAAAACGAAGAGCGTCCCGAGCGCTGCGAAAGAAAGCCAGCGTTTCCAGGCCGGCATGGGCACTACCAAGAACTGGAGAGACCGCCGCGCGACTGGCCGAACCCGCCGGGCGCCGGGGGCTTGGTGCCGAGCAGTTTATGCAGCCGTCCGGTGAGGACGGCGGGTTTGATCGGCTTCTCTATGTACTCGCGAACGTTCGTTTCCTGAAGAATCATATCGATCGTCGCTTGATCGATTTTGCGGCCGGTGATCACGATAATCGGGACGGAGCGGGCGTCCCCCATTTGCAATTCCTTCGCGACCTCGAATCCGCCCATTCCCGGAAGCATGAAGTCGAGCACGATCGCGTCGGGAGCCGAGGCCTCGACCTTGCGGATGGCCTCTTGGCCGTCCGTCGCCCGTTCCACGCGAAAGCCGTCCTTCTTGACGACGTGTTCGAGCAAATCGAGGATGCTCTCGTCGTCGTCGACGATCAGGACGAGCTTATCCTTCGGTTCCGCACTTCCAGGTACCGGTTCCACAGTTCCTTACGGTACAAAATACCGGCGGGACTCTTCAATCAAACTAGAGATTCGTCGTCACGAGGGTTTCCGTGGTCTGCACTCCGTGAATGGCGCGGATTTCCCGAACGATCAACCCGCTGAGCTTGTCGATCGTGTCGGCCTCGGCCTGAAGCACCGCATCCCAGGAGCCGAACGTGAGAAAAACGTCGGTGATCCCTTGGATCTGGCGCACCTGGTTCATCGCCTTTTGCTCGAGTCCGGCGATCAGCTTGCATAATACGAACGCTTTCATGTTTACCTCCGTTTGTTCCAGCGGTCGACCGCGTACTTAGTTTGTCTCAAACGCTCCGCCGCCGCAAGCGCTTGGGGCGAGATCGGGCGCGGCACGAACAGCAGTCTCCATTGAAGAGAGATCCCCTCGACGATCGCCTCCCGCAGAACGAGGGGCTCGGCGCCGAAGGCCTCCGGACGCAGCGAACCCTGATAGAGACCGGTCTCTCCGCGCCTGCGCAGCGCGCCGCCGAGGACCTTGCCTCCGCCGGGCAGCACGAGATCCTTGGGTTCGGGTCCGGAGAAGCATTCGGCCCTGAGACCCGGCAATTCTTCGAGCGCGCTCGGCGGAGCCCAGAGGCGGGTTTCAAAGCCGCGACTCTTAAGCCCCAAATGCGCGGCGAGATGCAGATTCTTGTAGACCACGCCCGGAGAGGTGAGCCGGGACCATGGAAAGACGAACGAAAAAGTCAGATCGACGTCGTGGTAGACGATCCCGCCGCCGGTCGCCCGCCGGACGCGCGCCGATGCGGCGGGAGCTCCCCGATTCAAGGCCGCGGCCTCGACCTCGTCGTACGCCATCGAGACGCCGAACGTGATCGGCCAATCGCCGCGCGTGCGGCGCCAACGGAAAAAGCGAAGGATGCAGGTCGCGGGATCGGCGCCGTCGAGAACGGCCTCATCAAGCGCCATCTGCGCGGGCGCGTCGAGATCGGGACTCTCGAGCAGGACCGCGTTCACAACGGGGGCTCCGGGCTCAGGAAGCCGGGGCTTCCGACTTAAGGAAAGCCTCGTAGGCCTCGGAGTCCATCAACGCGTCAAGCTCTCCCGGGTTTCCCGGTTTGACGCGGAAGAACCAGCCGTCGTCGTGAGGAGAAGAATTCACGAGACCGGGATTCTGCAGAACCGCGTCGTTGACGGCGACCACTTCACCGGAAACCGGGGCGTAAATATCGAACGCCGCCTTAACCGATTCGACCACAGCGACGGCCTCTCCTTGGGAAATCGTCCGGCCGGCCTTCGGGAGATCGACGAACACCACATCGGTGATCTCATGCTGAGCGTGGTCCGAGACGCCGACGACGACCTCGTCGCCGTCGAGCGCGGCCCACTCGTGGGATTTCATGTAGCGCGATGACTTCGGATCGGGCATGGGGGGTTCCTCTTAAGTGCGTTTATAAAAAGGGCCTTCAACGACCTCGGCGGCGACCGCGCGCCCGTGCAAAGTCACGCTCAAGGGCGTCCCCGCCGGGAGTTCGGGACGGTTCAAATAGCCGACGCCGATGCCGGCCTGCAGCGTCGGAGAAAAGGTTGCGCTCGCCAGCGTACCGATCTTCTCGCCTTCAAAAACGACCTCGGACCCCGAGCGCGGTACACCGCGTTCCAAGAGCTTCAACGGGGTGAGACGACGCCGGATTCCTTCGGTCTTCTGCTTCTCGAGCGCCGCCTTGCCGATAAACTCGCCCTTCTTGAGCTTGACCACCCATCCGTATCCCGCCTCGTACGGCGTATGTTCTCCGTCGATGTCGGAACCATAAAGCAGGTAGCCCGCCTCCAATCGGAGGGTATCCCGAGCGCCGAGTCCGCAGGGAAGGAGCCCGAACGACGCGCCGCGCGCCTGAAGCGTCTGCCAAGCGCGGGTCGCGAGTTCCCGGGCGCAGATCACTTCGAATCCGTCTTCCCCCGTATAGCCGGTGCGCGTGATCCAGGCGCTTCGGCCGAAAAGTTCGAGCTTCATCGCGCCGAAACGGGGCAAAGCGACGGCATCGGTTGAGAGGGCTTCCATGATCTTCTCAGAGAGGGGACCTTGCAGCGCGATCATGCCAAGCGCCTCGCTGCGGTCTTCGACGGCGACGTCGAACCCTTCGGCCGCGCGGCGAATCCAGGCCGCGTCGCCTTCACGCGTTGCGGCGTTGACGACGACCAGGTAGCGGTTTTCCGCAAGCCGCGAGACGATGACGTCGTCGACCACGCCCCCGTTCTCGTTGAGCATGTGCGAATACAAACCGCGGCCGTCCTGGAGCCGCGAAATGTCGTTGGAATTAACGCGCTGCAGAAGCGCAAGCGCTCCCGGGCCCTCCACGAATACCTGCCCCATGTGGCTGACGTCGAACAGGCCCGCGGCGCTGCGCACGGCGCGGTGTTCGGTGATAATGCTGGAGAATTGAACCGGAAGCTCCCAGCCGTGAAAGGACACCATACGCCCCCCGAGCTCGGTATGCAGGGCGTGGAGCGAGGTCCTTTGAAGTGATTCTATGGTGGTCATACGCGTTATAGCGATACCATACAACAAACGACGGTTTCCCGTACATCCTATTGTAATACACGGGAGGCATCCTTATGATTAGGACGACGATGCGCTATTGGACCCTTTCCCCGGAAGGAAGCGTCTCGGGCCCGTTCGATCCAAGCCAAATCGCAGGGATCGACGGCTTCGGCGCCGAAACCCGCGTCTGCCCCGAACGCTTCTATGGAAGCGGGGATCACGCCTGGCTGCGCGCCGGATTCATCTCGGAATTGCGGGCGATGCTGCCGCCGGCCGAGCGCCTGCTCCCCCCCGATCCTTCCCAAGCTGAGGTCCGTCTGCTCGGCTCCCTGGAAGAACGGGTGGCGGAACTTGAAGAACTGCTTCTGGACTCTTTGGATCGTTTGCGCGAACGCGGACGCGCAGTGAAGGCGCTCGAAGCCGAAAACCTGGAACGGGGAAAAGACGTCCTGCGGCTTCGGACCGCTCTGAAAAAAATCTCTCTGCGGGTCGGAGCGCTCGGAAGTCTCGAGGCCAAGCTCCTCAAAATGAGCGCGCTGCTCGATACCCGAGAAGAGATTATCGGCGCGGTGCGGCAAACCTTCGAAGCGGGCTTAGAAACCGCCGCACGCACGGCCGCGGAAACGGCGGCGGAAGCCCATCAGGTGATCCGCGAGGCGGAGCGCATCGCCGAGGCGGCCGTCGCCCACGCGGAGAAGGCCGAGGGAAGGGCGAAGCTTGCTCCGGTTCGTAAGGAGCGGCGAGGGAAGCGGCGGCGGAAGAGACGAAGAACGGAGAAATCGAGGGAGGATTTGTTCGAACCTCCCGCCGGTTGACTCCCCGCTCCATGTTCCTGTAGTTTTAACGACGGCTTGCCCCAACGGCGCGGACGCCC
This sequence comes from Elusimicrobia bacterium CG_4_9_14_3_um_filter_62_55, assembly GCA_002790095.1. Taxonomy (GTDB): domain Bacteria; phylum Elusimicrobiota; class Elusimicrobia; order UBA1565; family UBA1565; genus UBA1565. The sequence continues at coordinate 55,024 of PFUL01000054.1, forward strand.
CGTGGGGGCGTCCGTCATCGGCGCGCAAGCGCGCCGAGGGGAAATTCGAGAGTTACCCTCGGCGGAAAGGATTGCACGCCCTGAGGCGCCAGACGACGCGCTCCCGCACATCACGCGCGTGCATGCCGCAACGGAAATTTCAATCGGGAGCAACTGTCCCCGGGGACAGTTGCCGGCTCGTTCGAGCATCGCGTGCGAAGCGCGAAATCAGACGCCGTTGATCAGGTAAAACTACGAAACATGGTGGATCCCCGCCCTTGCAGCCAACGACGGAATGCGCCATTGCCGAGTTTGCGCAGGCCCGCTATTGAGGCTCACGCCGCCGCCTGGCGCGATCCCCGAAGCGCCTAATGGCCGCTCCCTGGTTGTGCGCACGACACAACAGCCGGATGTTCTCGACGGCATCGGAACGGCCGCCTACCGCCCAAGGGACGATGTGATCGAATTCCAATCCGCCGCGGGCCGAGCAGCGCTGTCCCGACTTGGAAACAAACGAGCAACGGCCATCGTCCCGCTTCCAAACCGCGCTCCGTACGGATTGCGGAACGCGACGCGAGTGATCCGAGAGGCCCGCGCGCGGCTTGCGGGCAAAAGTTTCCTTGCGCCGATCCGGATCCTTCCGTTCGAGATAGAACTCTGCCGCCGCATCGATAACGTCCTCCAATTTTCCCGCAGGATGTTTGTGGCGAAGAAGCTCCTTCAGCCGTTGGATTTTCACCCTCAACGGTTCGCCGCCGGTGAAGCCAAAGTGAACCCGCTCCGGCGAGATCGGCCGGATGGAGTCCGTTTCGATCCGCGTTGGCGAAACCATGATCGGCGGATGCGGCACGCGGGCGTCCGGCTCGCTTGAGCGTTCGTTTTCCGGCGAAGAGTCGGAAGCCGCAGGCGACTCACCCGGCTGACTCTCAGGGAGCGGAATGCGCTGAATGTGATCTCGCAGATCCGGCCGAGGCGACAGCGACGCGGCCAGATGTTCCAGTTCCCGTTTTGATTTTCCCTCGGCCTCCGAAAGCATGTCGCCATAATTATCGGCGGTCAGATGCGGCCGAAGGATCACGAGCGCGGTCAGGTGTATCCTTCCGTTCGCAAGCGCTTCCAGCAGCGCAGGAAATTCAGCCGCGGCCCGGGCCGCTTGGATGCGCTTGTACGCGGAACCCTCGGAATATCCGAGTTTCTTAGTGCAGAATTCGAACAGTGATGAGTAACCTTCATCCTCATGAAGCCTGCGTTGGCTGATTTCGATTAGATGCGCGATCGATAAGGCGGCAAAGCCGCGTTCGCATCGAACCGCTCTCTCAAGCCCGTCCATCAGATCTGCATCGGTTAATCGGCGGCAGGCCTCGATCAACTTCATGCCCTCATGTACGAACGAGGATCAAAATAGTTCCCGAACTGTCCCCGGGGACAGTTCGATTGGGAAAAAACAGCGCCGGCCCGGGAGGGCCGCTTCCGTTTCTCTTTTCGTTCGAGCTCGGAGATTTGCGAAGCAAATCTTCGAGCCACGCGCCCGAAGCGCGTAAATTTCGCCGTTAGCCGCTACCGATCGTCGGGCAATTCGGAGGCTACGACCCGCCGCACCGCGCGGCCGACGGCCACGCGTTGTTCGGTGCGGCGGAAGGAGACTCCGGCGACCGTGTAACCGTCTTCGTCGAGCGAGGGATCGCTTATGAGCGCTTCGACGCCGGAAAACGGATCGCCGAACACGTCGAAATCGAGCAATAGCAGCCCCCCGACGGGAATGGGCGCCCGAAGAATCAGGCGCGCACCGTCGGGATTCAACGAAAGCAGACGTCCCCAGGTTTCCGCGCGGGACGGATCATCGGCGAAGCGCACGAGCACCGGCACGAAGCGCGAGGCGTCGACTCTCACGGCGTGAGGATCGCGCGCAAATGTTCCGGCGGAATCTCGTGAATAAACACGCGGCCGAGGCCCTCGCCGCGGGGAAGTTCCTCGGCGGTGCTCACGAAACGGGAACCGTCGAACGCGAGTCCGGTGGGCTTCCAGCGTCCGCCGCGGTACGCGTCGAGCGGCAGGCGCATCGTCACCCGATTGGGATTTTTAAAGTCATGGCGCAGCAGTTCCCGGTTCGTCCAATCGAGCGACCACAAAGCGCGGCCGTCGAAGGTGAGGGCGGTCGGTACGCCGCCCGGATACGGATAGCTTTCGATCACCGACAAACCTTCGTCCGGAATCCGTTTGTGAATCTTCTTTGTCTTCGTATCGACGGACCACAGATAGAGGCCGTCGTACGCAAGTCCGACGGTCTGCGGCGCGGCATCGCGCGACCACGAAAGAACGCTCAGGCGATCATCGAGCAAATGCTTGACGATTCCGCGAGGCGCGGCGGCCGCATACAGCGCGTCGCCCGCGTAGGCGAGCGCCCCGGGCACCTCTTGAGGGAGATAGCGCGTGCGCAGAACCGCGAAGGTGTTCGGGTCGTGACGGTGAATCGTCTGGGAAAACCAGTCGCTGATCCAGTACCGCTTTCCGTCATAGGCCAAGCCGGCGGGATGCGCGTACGGCAGCGCGAATTCGGATGGAGGGACAGGGACCTCGGATTCCCGGGCGAGACGCCGGTGTCTCTCGAGCGCGCCCCAACCTGCGGCCATCGCCACGAGCAGCAGGCCCAGCGCGGCATACGCTCCGACTCCGATCTTCTTCTCGATGGGACGCGAGGCTTCGAACGCGGTTCCCTTAAAGCGCAGGGCCTTGGAAACGGTCGCGGCCATGTGCTCCGCGGTCCACGGCGGAGCGACGACCTCGTAGGCGCCCGCTTTCAACAGGTCCAACGCTCGCGCGGCCTTGCGCTCGGTCATCGCGACGATCACGGGAAGCAGCGGAGCCTCCCGTTCGAGTTCGGCAAGAGCCGATTCGGCGACGGTTTCGGAAGGCGCCTGAGCGACGATCATCAAGCGCGGACGCTGGCGGGAAACAATCTCCATCGCCCCGGAAAGATCCTTCGCCGCCGCGACCAAGTGCCCGAGTTCCTCGAGCGCAAGCTTCAACGTGAGGCGCTGCTCCTCATCTTTGGCGACGACGGCGAGAACGGCCATCAGCGCCGCTCCGGACTCGGAATCAGCAGCGTTTTCCCTTCGATCGGGAGACCTCGCTCAATGCGGTCCGGATTCGCTTCGTAAATCGCTTCCCAGAGAGCCGCATTCCCGTAGTAGGTCTCCGCCAATTTACGCAGAGTATCGCCCGGCCGGACACGATGCCGCTTGGGAAAACCCGAACGGGACCGACGCGGGGCGCGCTTCGTCGCCGGAGCGGCGGCCTGCGGCGGCGCCGACGATTCGACTTCCCCTGCGTCCCCGCCCGCGGGCCTCCCCGAACCCGTCGTTTCGGAATCGATCCCCGCCGGAAGACCCGAACCGGAGGATCCGGGGGCCGGCGACAAAGGATCGGCCGGTCCGGGATGATCGCGGTCGTAGCGGCGACGCTGGAGTTCGTACTCGAGATCGCGGCTTTGCTGCTGCAGCTCCCGCAGACGCTCTTCTTCGGCTTGGACCTGACCCTCAAGACTGGTTTTGTCCGCTTCCGCCGCGTCACGGCGGCTGCGCATGTCCCTCGACTCGCGGTCGAGTTCTCCGATCTCTGAACGCAGTTGCTCCGCGCGGCGGGCGGCCTGCCCGACGAAGCGGCCGTAAAACGCGGGGGCGCCGAATTTCCAGGTCGTGGAAAACTGGAAACCGCCGCCGTTTCGATTGACGCCGTTGGACGGGATCGTCATGGCGAAATCGAGAATCAGCGGCGAGAAATTGATCCCCGCTCCGATCGCGATCGCGTCTTCCCCGTTGAGCGAAAGCCCTTTACCCAGTCTCAGCTTCAGCAGGCGCTGGTAGAAATCCGCTTCAAGACCCGGAAACACCTGGGTCAGCCCCGGACGGATGCGGATATCGGTCGCGAGGTTGACGCGACTCCTCCAACGGTAAGAAGCCCCCACGTTCAACGACGGATTCTGCACCGGGAGACTCGCGGTGAGATCGGTGACCGAAATCCCGAGCGTCGTATTCCATCCGGGTTCTATCTGCGCGCCGAGATCGAGACCGGGAGCGGCCTTATTCTTCGCCGCCGCGGGATTGACGACGACGACCTTGAAATTTCCCCCCAGCCGGACCGGCTTCGGGATGTAGTACTTCTGGAGATTGACGGTATCCGAGAAATGAAACAGCAATTCGCTTTTTTCTCCGCCGTTGAACCTTCCGGGGTCGAGCCGCTGCTTGATGTCCAGAAACCCCATTCCCACCGTCGCTCCGGGGAGAATCGGGAGCGGCCGCGAGTAGGCGGCCGTTACCATCGACAACATGCCGACCGGGGAAATCAACCGACCGACGCTCGCGGTCGCCTGGGTGAAAGGAGCGCCTGCCAAGCCCGCCGGATTAAAGAACATCCCGTAGAGGTCGCTGGAATCGGCCGTGTACGCGTATCCCATCCCCATCGGACGCGCACCGGGAAGGACGTCATTGAAATTCGCCGCCTCGGCGAACGCCGGAGCGAAGGCTAAAGAAAAAGCCAAAGATATTCGAATAAAACCGCTTCGCACGCCCCGGAATTATAACACAAATGCTCCACGGGACCGCGCTTGACAGTCTTCCGGGCTGCGGCCATACTTGGAGCATCGCGATGGGTATTGTTCGACGACCGAAGAGCGCTGCGGGGCAGATTTTCCTGCTGGCCGTTATTTTCGCCGACATCGGCCTGATGATTTGGGGCTGGCATCTTTACCAAAAGAAGCAGCAGGAAAAACTCGACGCAAGCGGGTTCGATTTAGCGCAAACGCCGGATGCGGGCCGCAAGCCGTTCGCCGCGATGCCCGACCCGGTGAAGGTCGACGACCTCGAAGCGTCGATGCGCCTGGTCATTAAGGAATCGCGGGATCTCCCCGCCTTGGGTCAGGGGCGCGGCGGAGCCCCGCCGACGCAGACCGGGGCGAGTGAAGGTTCGAAAACGCATGCGCCGCCCCCTGCGGCACGCCCCCCGTCGAACCGGTCGATGCGCTCCGCCTCCGCAGAAGAACGCCGGAAGGTTCGCAAGGCGAAGGGTTTTTACTACAACCTCAAAAACGATCCGCGGTTTAAAAACTCCAAGGTCCTCCAGGACTGGAAGCAGGAGTTTCTCTCTCACAAGGACCTGCGAGCGATCAACGCCGCGTACCAGAAAGACCGGGACGCGATCAAATTCATGGTCAAGATGGCGGGCTCCGACAGCTTCCGGGGAATGTTCGGCAAGTATATGCTCAAACAGGAAATGCGCGACTTCGTCCAGGAAATGGCGGGCTCCGCCGTGGTCGCGGCCGCCGCCGACACCTTCCTCGCCGACTCGAATATGGGGGCGCTCGCCAAGCACCTCGGGTTTGCGAAGGACCGAATGGAAGGGAAGAATCCGGATGAAAACGGACCAAGCGCCCTCAAAGGTCTTCGGGAGAACGAAGACTATCGGAACGCGCTCGATCGCTAGAGCGTTTAAACCGCGCCTAACTGCCGCCGCCGTAGTCCTGCGGCGTCGGCATCTGGGCCGGAGCCTCGTCTTTCTTGTCCTTATCCCCATTGTCGCAGGCGGTCATCACCGCGCCGCCGAACAGAAGAACGAAGAGAGGCAACACAAGCTTTTTCATCGTTCCCGGAGTGTAAGCTCCAGCCCTCTTTCCGTCAAGGGTCCGATCTTGACGGAATTTTGAGACCCGGTCATAATCAGGGGGCATGGATAAGAAAACGGCCGCGGCGGCCGTCCTGACCGTGCTCTTTTTCGGCGGCATGACCGCCGGATCGGTGTTCCTTTTTCTCAAACCCAGCGGGGAAAGCGCGGTAAAGGCGCCGACGTCCGGAATGTTCCCCGCCTCCCGGACCGGCTCCGAACCCGCCGCGGCGCCCTCCATCCCTTCCGCCAAAATTCCCCCGCCTGCCGATTGGGGAGGCCCGGCCGTCGCCCCTCCCCCGGTCCAAGGCGTCGCACCGAGAAAAAGCGGCGGCGGGTCTTTGGGCTTCATTAGGAAGGACGAGAGCTTCTTGGCGGAAGAAAGCGCGGAGAAAGATGCGCGGGAAGCGGCGACGAAAGGAGACGCGAAGGCACTGGTCGAGGGTTTGCGTCAGTCCCGTGACAAGGAAACGGGGAGCCTCTCCGACGACGCGATCCGCGCCGTGATGCAGAAGGTCGTCGACAGCGTCAAAGCGAGGCAACCGCTTTGGTACAAACAATTTCTCGGAAATCGCGGACTGAAGGCCATCGCGGACCGCTACGACAAGGACAAGGATTTTGAGAGCTTCGTGAGACTGCTCGCGAAGAACACGCAGTTCAAGTCCATGCTCAAGCTCAAAAGTAAGAAACCTGCCCTGCGGGAATTAACCTGGTCTTTGCTCGGAGACGACTCCGTCGGCCCCACGCTGAAGCGCATCCTCCTCGAAAAGCGGGATAATCCGGCCCTCATCGGACTTCTGAAAAGCTACGGAGCCGGAGCCGGAGTCCCCCCGGACATCCTTGAAGAGGCGGGCATCGCGACGCAGAAGTCGGCGAGACGAGGCGCGCGGAGCGCTCCGCGTGCAAAGCCCAGGCTGCAAAAGCGCGGTTTCGACGGGTTTCGAAGCGGCGCGACGGACGACGCGTCGGCCGGCGATTCCAAACCGTCCCAGGCGCTGCCGCCGGGCGTGGATCCGGCGATGCTCGAACACTACAAGAAGTACATGAAGAAGTAAGGGGCTATTCGCCCAAGACGTCGGCCATGCGCCGCGCGGCGTACGCCGGCATCCACAACAGATGGAGAATCGCGGTGTAGTGACCGCCCGGAACCCAACGCTGGACCGAGTCCGGAAAGGCCTCTTTCAGCTTGCGGCCGTTCTCCGGCGGGATCACCCGATCGGAACTCGCGTTGATGAGCATGACGGACTTTCCGGCGTTCTTCTCGCGATACTCCAGCGGGTCGAGTCCCTCCCAAGCCGTCTTCAGATCCGCGCGCGATATTCCCGCCATTTTCATGAACGCGGCCGTCATCGTGCTGCGGTGCACCAAATCAATCATGTCGGCGCCCCCCAGAAGGAAGACCGCGCCGGACGGACGGGGATCCACCGAGTAGAGCGACGACCCCACGAGCGCACCGAGACTGATCCCGAACACGCCCACCCGGGAACCGTCGAGGAGTTCCGAGCCTTCCAAAACATCCAGGGCGCGCCCGGCATCGGCCCGGGACTGCCGGAAGTTTTTCCCGAGACGCGACGCGCTGCGCGCAAGGAATACGGCCCCGCTCGGGATCGTAGGATTCGGACGCCGATGGAATTGGTAGGGCATCTCCAGCCACAACACCGCCAGTCCGCGCCGCAAAAAGGCGTGAACGAAGCGCATTTCGATCCAGGCGTTGGGCGCCGCCATAATGGGGAGGATGAGCACCGCGGGGGGACGCGCCCGGGAGGCGACCCGGTCTCGCGGCACATAGAGATGCCCCCAAACCGTGTCGTTCACCGGAAAGGGACTCCGCTCAGGGGACGGGAACCGAATTTCGTAGAGGCGATACCGATAGGTTTCCGCTTCGAAACGGATCTCCGTCTCAAAGCCCCTCGCGGCCGACGCCGCGAGGGAAATTAAGAGAATCGCCGGGAAAAATCGAGGATTTGACACTTTTTAAGAAATCTTCTAGAATCCGAAGTATCACGTAATGGGAGTGTAGCAGTTTTCCCGATTGCGTCGGAATTTCAGCCGTTATTCTTCCGGAGGGGGAAGTACAGCAACATGGCACATGTGATTAATGAGAAGTGTCTGGGTGAAGTCTACGCGGCCTGCGTCGACGTCTGCCCGGTGGACTGCATTCATCCCGGCAAGTACAAAGATGCGAACTTCATGGTCATCGACCCCGAAGTCTGCATCGACTGCGGCGTCTGCCTCCCGGAGTGTCCGATCGGAGCGATCGTCGGCTCCACCGACGAGGATGAGACCTACGCGGGGATCAACGCCGAGCTCGCGCCGACCTTCAAGGACAACGAAAAGGTCACCCCGCGGCCGCCGAACGATCCGCCGAAAAAGCCCGGGAACACGCTCGTAAAGTAAGAGGTCGGTCTGGGTATATTTCCAAGGGCCAGGCACCCCGCGGCGCGCGGTGCCTGGCCCTCTTAGTTCCGCGGCGATGGACACGTCATGCCTAATTCCAAAAGCACCGGCCGGTCGATTCTTCTTGCGATCGCGTTTCTTCCGCTTGTCCGAGGGAACGGAGGCGCGGGCGTGACCGTCGTCCACGCCTGGCCGCTGGAATTGAAGGAAGCCCGCATCGAAGGCTTGACCCGCCTTCCCTTCGAGAAGGGACTGCTGCAAGGGACGGGCTCTATCGAATCGGCGGTCATCGAGGCGGAGTTTCCTTTCGACGACCTGGTCGGATCCTGGAACGCCGACACGCCGAGCGGTTCTTCCATCGAGATGGAAGCCCAGGTCCGCGTCGAGGGACAGTGGTCCAAATGGTACCGCCTGTCCCGTTGGGAGCCGAAAGCCCCCCGAAGTTTCGAAAAACAGGCCGACCCCTACGGAGAGGTGTCCGTTGACACGCTCCGCCTGAACAAGAAGGCTCAGGCGTTCCGGTACCGGGTGCGCATGCTCTCGGCGGGAACCCGCGAGGCGAAGCTGCTGCGCGTCGCCGTGACCTACGCGGAAACAAGTCAACGAGCCGTGAAAAGCGTTCCGTGGGTGGAAGGCCCCTGGGCGCGCGAGATAAAACTTTCCCCCCGGTCCCAGACCGTCGAGGATCCGGAGATCCGCGGAGACATCTGCTCGCCGACATCGCTCGCGATGATTCTGGAGAACTGGGGCGTCAAACGCACCACGGCGAAAATCGCGGAAATCGTTTTGGACCGCAACGCGGAAATCTACGGGAATTGGCCGCTCAACGTCGCCGCGGCCGCGTCGCTGGGCCTCAGCGGACAGGTCGCCCGGTTGGAATCCCTTCTCGATCTGCAGGAAGAAATCGCCGCCGGCCGCCCGGTCGTCGCCTCGGTCACCTACAAAAAGGGCGATCTCGATAATTCCCCTATCGAAAAGACGAACGGGCATCTGCTCGTCGTCGCCGGCTTCACCAAGCAAGGCGACGTGATCTGCTACGACCCAGCCGCGAAACCGGGAGGCGTGCGCCGCGTCTATAAGCGCGCTCAATTCGAAAAGGTTTGGCTTAAGAACAAGCACGGACTCGTTTACATGCTCGGCCCCCGCTTTCCTTCGGTGGCGCTCGTGGGAGTCGCCACCGCGGACCTTCGCGCGCGTCCCCGCGCCACCGCGGGTCTGCAGCCGATGGACAAAGGGCGGGTTTCCCAACTCCTCTACGGAGAGCACGTGAAGGTGCTTGAGGCGCGGGGAGACTGGGTCCGGGTGAAGGCGCTCGAACAGCCCCACCGTGACGGCAAGGAAGATTGGAGCGGTTACCCCGGCTGGGTCCGCGCCGACGCGTTGGCCGCTCCGCCGGTCCCGTATCGGCCGACCGCAGTCATCCGCCTCAAGCGCGCCGAACTCCGCTGGAAGGACGCGCAGGGTCTCGAGGAAAGCCTGACGCTCCCGATGGGCGCCGCTCTCCGAGCGGAGCCCTCCTCAGGCGGCCGCACGAAGGTCCGCCTGCTGGAAGGACGAACTGCGGAAATTGACTCGGCGGCGCTGTGGCGGCTGGAAGTCTCGAGCCCTACGAAGATCGACCGCCGCGACGTCGTCGAAGCGGCAGCCACCTTTCTCGGCGATTCCTACGTCTGGGGCGGACGCTCAAGCCAGCAGTTGAAGCCGGGCTGGGGCGTCGATTGCTCCGGACTCGTTCATCTCGCCTACCGCTCGGTCGGGATGACGATTCCACGCGACGCTCACACGCAGTTCGAGAAGGCGAAACCCGTCAAGCGGGTCAACCTTCAGCCGGGCGATTTAATTTTCCTGACCGAATCCGCGCGCTCGAAACAGGTCGACCATGTGATGCTCTACACCGGAGGCGACGGCATTTTGGAAAGCCGCGCCGGAGTCGCGAGGACGCTGCGAACGACGTTTACGGAACGCTTCGGCGCCGCGCTCGACTCGATCGAATCGGGGACGCTCGTGACCGACCTGACCCGACGCAAGCCCGTGCAGCGCCGCATCCATTTCGGGAGCCTGCTGTGAGCGGAGAGGACCGGAAGCTCGCTTCGCTCTACGACGTGCTCGAGTTCCTCGACTCCCTGCGGGAATCCAACGAGATCAAGGTCTGGTCGCGCATGCTGGAAAAGACGGCCGCCGCCCTCGGCGCGGAAGCCGCGGTCTACTTCTACCACGACCCGATATCGCATCAACTCGTCTCGTTTCACGCGATCGGAGCAGGCTCCCAGGCCCCGGCGAGAGCCCCGGTCGAACCCGGGGAAGGGCTCGCCGGCTGGGTCTCCAAATTCCATGAGCCCGCTCTCGTGGCCGATGCGGCCGGCGACGGTCGCTTTAAGCTTTCCGTGGATTCCGCGCCCGGCGTCGGAACGCGCACCGTCCTCGCCGCCCCGCTCTTCGTCAATCTCGATTTCGTCGGGGTCTTCGAATTCATCAACAAGACCGAAGGAATGTTCACGAGCGAAGATTTGCGCTTCGTCAAAACGACGGTGCAGCAGACCTCGCACACGATCCGCCGCCTGCAGTTGGACTCGATGGTGAACCGGGTCACCACCTACAATTCGTCGATTCTGGACAACCTCAGCGGCGGATTTCTGGCCGTCGACCTCCAGGGCCGGATTATGATCTGCAACCCGGCCGCCCGGCAGATGCTCTCAATCGCCGGAGAAGCCACCGACCGGCCGGTCGAGCAGGTGCTGCATCGGATCCCCCAACTCGCGGGCGTGCTGCGCCGCACGCTTTCCACGAAGCAGACCGTGAAGCGCGAGGATATTCATTGGGAACTCGAAGGCCGTCCGCGCGTGCTCGGCTACAGCACGCTGCTGATTAAGGACACGCACGGCCAACTCGCCGGCGCGGGCATCACGTTCCAAGACATCACGGCTCACCAAAAATCGGCCTGAGTCCTTTGCTATCATAGGCCCTATGGACCGCCGGGCCCTGCTCAACGCGTCGCTGGTCTGCGCCCGTTCGCTGCGCGCGAACTTGAAATCCGTCGAAAGCCCCGACGGGAGACCCCGGTCTCTGCTCGTCGCCGGAGGCGGGCAATTCCACTCGGTCTGGACGCGCGATTTCTGCTTCGCCGCCGGAGGGCTGCTCGCCGCAGGGGAAACGCAGGCGGTCCGCGACACGCTCGACGCGCTGCTGGCGCATCAACGGGCGGACGGACTGATCCCGCGCCTGCTCGATTCGTATTCCCCTCTGACCCGTTTCGCCCGCGCGATGCTGGGATCGCGCATTCCCCTGAAGGCGCCGCTGAAGCCGAATTTCATCTCGGACCATTTCGTCTCTTCGATCGATTCCAACGCGCTGCTGGTTTGGGCTACCTGTCGATACGCGATCGCCGCCGACCAACCGGCTTGGGCGGGACTCGTTCTGCCCAAACTGGAAAAGGCGATGGCATACTACACCGACCGTCTCAAAAACGGCTTGGTTCGCCAACCTCCCTTTTCCGACTGGAAGGACACGGTCTCCGCGCGGCGCGGCGCCGTGTTTTTTACCCAGCTCCATCGCTGGAAGGCGCTGCAGGCCCTTTCGCGTCTGCACCGCCATCTCGGCCGCGTGTCCGAGGCTGCCCGCCGGGAAAGCGAGGCCCGCGCCTTCGCCCGCCTCGTCGATCGCGCCTTTTGGGACGAGACGCGCGGATTCTACCGCGACACGCTTGTACGCAACCGCCTGTCCTGCGATTCAAATCTCGCCGCGGTCGCCTGGGGTTTCGCCTCCGAGGAACGCTCCGCGCGCGTCGTCCGAGCCATCGACCGCGCGGGACTGTGGAGCCCCTGGGGCCCTCGGGCCGGAGAACGCTACCGCGCCTCTGAGAAGGGCTGGCTGGTACGGCTCGCCGGCGTCGCCGGATATCAGGATGATTTCGTGTGGCTTTGGATCGCCGCGCTGGGCCTGCAGGCGCTGCGCCGCACCGGCCGCAAAGCCCTTTTAGAGCGTACGCTGCGGCGGGTCGCGGCGCTTCTCGAGCGGGACGGCGCCGTCTCCGAGGTCTACGATCCGGAAACGGGCGCCGAGATTAAGACCCGTCTCTATCGTTCGGAAAAGCCGTTCAGCTGGAGCGCGGGCATGCTGCTAGAGACCCTGCGCGAACTTCTTGACAATCCGGCGCTGGCCGAGGAGGCCTCATGCGATACGCGTTCCTGATCCTGCTTGCCGCGCCGCTGTTCGCGGAAACGAGCCACATATCCGCGGGCTTCGACGGCGCCGCAAAGACCCTTCCCCTCGAGTTCTTCAAGCCGAATCCTGCGCTGCCGACGATCGAGGGACGCGAAGTCGAGGTCCCGGAGGATTTGAAGAAAGCCAAGGCCGTCTGGGGCACCGGGGCTCAGTCGGAGAAACTCGACCGGCTTCAGCCGGCGCCCAAGACCGCGTTTCGATTCGCCGTGCTCGGAGACATCGAAAACGGACGATTCCCTTGGCAGCGCATCTTCGCGCCCAAAGGCGCCGCCGCCAAGCAACTCGCCGCGATTCACGCGGCGTCGGCCGATTTCATTCTCCAACTCGGCGATTTCGTCAGTAAGGGCAACGCCGACAACTACCGCGCCTATGTGAGGTTCCTGAAGGCGCATGTCTCGATCCCGATGTTCCACGTGATCGGCAACCACGACCGTTCCCGCCCCAACGGAAACGCGGATAAGAGCCTATACAGCGCCGTGTTCGGTGACGGCGACTACATTCGCGACTACAACGGCTGGCGCATCGTCGCGCTCGACTCGTCGAACTACGCGCTCACCGACTCCCAACTCGAATGGCTCGACGCCGCGCTCTCCACCGACAAGAAGACGATCGTCGCGACCCACATCGTGCCGAACTACTTAAAAGGGAAGCTTCACTCGGTCGGTCCGGATAAAGGGGTTCTGATCCCCGAGGCCTACTTCGAGCCCGGCGCGGCCCGTTTCGGAGAAATCCTCGCGCGGCGAAAGGTCGCCCGCGTTTATCTCGGCCACATCCACGCCTTCGGAATCGGAGACGTCAACGGCGTGAAGTACGTGCTGACCGCCGGAGGCGGATCGCCGCTGTACCCGCTCCCGCCGGGCTATCCGTCGCGGCGCAAGGCGCATTACCTCATCGTCGAGGCGACCGGAGCGGGGTTGTCCGAAACCGTCCACGAGCTCGACGGGACCTCCTTTCCGATCCCGTGGTAGCCTGGGGCGCTTTCGCGCTCGTCGCCCTGCTGGCGGGTTCGGGCTGCGCTCAGGAACCCCGGACCTGGGCGGAGTATACCGAATCACTTCCCCCGCTGCAGACGATCCCGCACGAATCGTCGCACACGCTCCGGGTCCTCTACCTCGAAGACCCCCGCCTGCCGAAACTCGACGAGAAGCAGAGAGAGACGCTGTACCGGAAGATCGAAATCCTGCTCGCGCAGTGGTATTCCTTCAAAGTCGATCTCGTGGAGGTCGGAGCGGGAGACCTAAGGGAACGATTCGAGAAGGCGGCTCCTGTTTTCGAAACCCCTTTGGCGAAGGATTTCATAAGCCGCAACGCCATCGACCTCGGGGGGTTCGGCTCGAAAGACTCGATCCTGAGCACGATCCGAGAGGACCTCGCGCGCCGCGACGAAAAACTGATCCGCCGCTACGTCAAATTGAAGCCCGGAGCGACGAAGGACGACGCGGCCGCCGCGGTGTTCGCTGTGTTTGAAGACCGCCTGACCCGCCTGCGCGAGACGCCCGTCGGGGAGGAAGGCAAGGACATCCTGCACTCGGCACGCTACGCGGACACGCAATCCTTCTCACATTGGGAGGTTTTTCTCGGGCGATTGGCGGACGCGGATTTCGTGCTGAGCAACTCTGTGATCGCCGGGCCCGACTCGGCGATGCCGCTTTACGTCGCCGTGCGCGGCGGCATCACCAACGGCTTCGTGACCAATTCGAAGGAAAACGACTACCGCGCGGTCGGCGTCGTCGGGGCGCTTCCGTTTCTCTCCGACGCGCCGTTCTTCCTGGAGGAACGCGGCAAGATCCCCCAGCGCGAGAAACTCGACACCCTCGCCACCTTCTGGATGCACGAATTGGGCCATTTCTTCCTGCGCATGAAGGAACATTACGGCGAGGGAGGCTGCGTGCACGTCGCCCCGGAAGGCCTGCGCGTCTACGAATGGCACCGCGCGGTCCGCAAGGCGCAAAACACCTGCCGGTTTCTTCCGGAAGAACGCCTCACTCTGTACTAATACCGGAAGCAGGAGCGAAGATGGTCGTCGACCATCCCGACCGCCTGCATGTGCGCATAGACGATCGTGCTGCCGACGAAATTGAAACCCTGGACTGCGCCCCTTCCAGGATCAGGAACTCGAAATGCCTTAGGTCGTCGTGAACGGGAACGCCCCACTCCCTGTCGTGGTACTCCCGGTAGAGATCACCGCCGGTCTCGGACCAGTCGCAGCGTCTTTTACCGTTATAAGCCGTCATCGAGAACCGCCGGTTCGTTGGGAACGAGGGTCGCGGCATAATGCCCTTCGAGCATCCGACGCGCGCGCCACTCCCCGAGATGCCGTCGGGGCTTAGGGACGAGCATCAGATCGCATTCCAGCCCCTCGAAGGCGCGCTTCCAGGTCGATAGGCGGGCATCCTTTTTTCCGGACTCCAGCTCATGCCAATGCTGCTGTCTTATCCCCGCCCGGTGCGCCGCTTCCGCCTGGCTCATCCCTATTTTCACCCGGGCCGCCCATAGAAGCTCGCCCGGCGCCGCCGACTTCCAAGTGGGCGGTGCGGAGCGCGCGAACACCACGAGTCGGTTGAGCACGCGCTTCACACGCAGCGGCAGATTGACCAATTTTCCCATCACGAACTCCGAATGCTTCTTTCGCCGTCTTCCCGCCGGGACGACGGCTCGGCGGGGAGGGGCAACATAAAGGTTTTCTGTCCCCTTGTAATGTTACACATTTTCGTGTGTAACTCTCCAAAGGACCTGCATTGCGACCTAGCCAGGCACCCTCCTTAGGATGCAACTTCTAATTCTTGCGGCCGATGCAATGCATAAAGTCGTTCATTCAGTTCTTCCCACTTGCTCAATGATTTGATCATGCTTCCGCATCAGAAGAAATGCAACGAGGGCGCTAGAAATCAACGACAGGGGGGCCATTCGGAGGCATCGACCTGCGAAGGATAATGTATCCAAATTGAAAATCCGCGGGAACACAATTGATTCCGGGAGTAGTGGGAAAAGGGCAGCCGTATTCAAAATTTGGCCAGAGACATCATCACCGGCTACGATGAGCGCGGTAAGCACAGCCAATTTCATTCCCCCGATAATTCCGAAAATCTTCAGAAAAACTGATTTTGAGGAGCGATTCTGAAACACACGGGCAACCAAGAAAAGCGCTCCCACTGGAGCGCTAGCGAAAATCGTCCCTACGGAAAGCGTCAACCCCGCCGTGGCACTGCTACCCATGCACTTGCCTCTGCCCGATGTTTACGTTCCCAAATTCCTGAAAAGTATAGGCGGCAATTGCGCGGCATTCCAGAAGGTTACGCGCCCGCCTTGAAGACATTCCGCTTCGGCGCTTCCCGGTGCCGCACGGCGCCCAGCAGAGGGCCCACCGCCCAATTCGCGAGCGGGTTCGAATGGCGCACCCAAATCGACGTCGGCTCCGGCAAAGCCCCCAATTTTGCTTTCGGTTCCAGCGCCGTCCGCCCGAACGAAACCCGGGTACACCCCAACGCGATCGCGTCTTTGACCACGGACTGCAGCAGGGCGAAGTACACCGGCAATTCGCCGCGCAGGTCGCGCGAAAACCCGATGTAGTATCCGATAGCGGTCTTGGAGTCTTCCTTGAGCGTCGTCACGAAGCCCAGTATCTCTTCCCCTCGCCGCACGACGGTACAGCGCATGTCCGCGCCGGCGACGGCCGCGACCCGCGGCAAATAGTCCGGCGTCGCGGTCACGGGGCGCAATCCGGCGGCGCGGTGAACCTCCAGGTAAAGATCGTACAAGCGCTCGGCGTTTCGGCCCCAGGCGCCGAGCGGCTCGACCGAACAGCCGGCTTTCTCCAGACGACCGACCACGCCGCGCGCGTTCTTGCGGTAATGGGAATGCAGCTCTCCGAGGTAGTCGTCGAAGGATTTCCAGGACGGCTCCAGGGTCAGAACCATGTTCGGCTCGGTTTCAACCGGACGGTAGCGGAAGCGTTTAAGCGCGGCGGGACCGGCGTCGGACGCGGGGAGATCCTTGATGGCGACGAAGTCGACCTTTCCCGAAAGCGTGTCGGCCTTGCGGACCCGGTACAGCACCTCGGCAACGGCGGGCCAAACGGCCGCGGGGTCGACCCCATCGGAGAACGCAACGCCGTGCTGCCCCCACGAGAACAGATTGCCGCAGACCAACGCGCGGGCCCGCAGCCGAGCGGGGGCGACGGGGCTTTGGACGATTCGGTCCATCCCAATGTCGACGAGTTGCATCGAGACAGCGGCGACGGGTCGCCGCCCGTCGTAGACCAGCGCGCAGCGAGCGGTCAGATTGTCGGGCGCGCTTTGTTCCAGCGCGGAAAGATACGGCCTGCTCAGGAAGAAGCTCTTGCCTGCGGTCAACGCGTCCCAGGAGGCCGGTTCGAGGCAGCCGATCGAGTCGGAGATGGCGAATGAATATCGAGTTTTCCGGGTCATGCAAAACCCGGAGCAATTATTATGCCGCGAGCAACTCGCGCTCCCGCTCGGGGTCCATACCGTTGACGCGCAGCGTCTCGGGCGGGCGCGTCTTGTCCCACTCCCAGGTGTCCCGGATCGTCTCCTCCAGGGGGCGAAACGTCAGCCCGCGTTCCCGGGCGAGCCCCCCGGCGAAGCGGGTGTCGATGCCCGGGATCCACAACGGCAGTTCGGTGTAGGGCTCGACCTCGTGGCGCAGCAGGAACGCGTCGTCCTTCCAAACCAAATTGCCGTTTCCGCCGACGACGCCTTGCATCGTTTCCAGCAGTTTCCCCATCGCCAGCGGCTTGCCGACCGCGTTGTAGCAGCCCGCGTCCATCTCGCCCGCCATGCGCACGACCCATTCGGCGAGGTCGCGAACGTCGATGAACTGAGTCAGGCGCTGGGGCCCGCCCGGCGCGAGGATGTCGCCGCCGCGCGCCACGCGCGACGGCCAGTAGGTAAAGCGATCCGTCGTATCATAGGGACCGACGATCAATCCCGGACGGACGATCGTGGAGCCGATCGGGTAAATCTCATCGACGACTTTCTCACACGCGACCTTCAGCGCGCCGTAAGCCCCGCCGGTCATCGGCTCCGGCGGTTCCTGCAGGGGCGAGAACACCTCGCCGTCCTCGTCTTCCCTTCCCCCCCAATTCTTGTACACCGACACCGTCGAGATGAAGAGATAACTGCCGACCTTGTGCTTCAAGAATTCGGCGGAAGCGCGCACCTCCCCGGGCAGCCTGCCGTTGACGTCGATCGCCGCGTCGAAGACCCGATTTTTCAACCGTCCGATCTGGGTCGTCCGGTCGCCGAGCACCCGCTCGCAGTCGGGGAATAAGTCGAGGCCGGTCTGCCCGCGGTGAAACAGCGTGACCTCATGCTTTCGCTTGAGCGCCGCCTCGACGATGTGCCGCCCGACGAACGCGGTCCCGCCGATCACGAGGAGGCGCACGAGCGCACCCCCTTTTTAGGGCAAAACGCGGCCAGCGGACAAAAATCGCAGACCGGAGAACGGGCAAAGCAGGCCCGGCGGCCGTGCCACACCATCGCGTGTCCGAAGAAGATCCAATCGGCGGGGTCGACGCAGGCCATGAGATCCCGCTCGACCTGCACCGGGTTCGTTTTTGCGGTCAAGCCGAGACGGTAGGCGACGCGCTTCATGTGCGTGTCGACGACGATGCCTTCGCTGAGACCGAACGCGGTTCCGAGGATCACGTTGGCGGTTTTACGCGCGACGCCGCGCAGGGTCAGCAGTTCTTTCATCGTTTTCGGCATCTTCGCGTCGAAGCGTTCCAGCAGCGCGCGGGCGAGTTCCCGGATCGACTTCGCCTTCAAACGGAAAAACCCGGTAGACCGGATCAGGGTCTCGAGTTCCGGCACGGGGATTTCGGCGAAATCGCGCGCGGTTTTGCAGCGCCGGAACAGCGCCTTCGTCACGACATTGACCCGCTTGTCGGTGCATTGCGCGGAGAGGATCGTCGCGACCGCGAGTTGGAGCGGGGATTTGAAATCCAATTCGCAGTGCGCGTCGGGGTAAAGCGCCCGAAGCCCGGCGACGGTCGCCTGGGCGCGCTCTTTTCGAGCCCCGAGCGGCGAGCCCATCTATTCCGCTCGGGAAAGCGGGTAGAAGTAGACTCCCATGAAAACCGCGTTGTCGTAGAATCCCCGAACCCGGTCGCGCATGGCGTACACGCCCGGCGGATGCACCGTATAGAGCTGAGGCGTCTCCTCGAACCCGAGCTTCAGAATTTCATGATAGAGGCCGGCGCGCTTTTGCGCGTCAACGGTGCGAACCGCTTCGTCGATCCTCGCGTCGAGGGTCTCGTTCTTGAAGCCCTGCGCGATCGGATAGCGCCCTTTCGAATGGTAGTACGGGAACACGAAGTTGTGGGCGTCCGGATAGTCCGCGGTCCAGCCGCGGGAGAACAGCGGCATCATGCGCTTCTGCGCCCGGTCCAGGTAGGCCGCCCATTCGAGGCCGCGCATGTCGATCTTGAATTTCGGATTGATCGACTCGACGCCTTTCTTGAGAATTTGGCAGGCATACTCGCGTACGTCCCCGCCCGTGTTGTAGGTCATCGTGAAGCGGAATCCCTTTTTCCAAACCTGCCCGCCCCACGCTTTGCGAAAGTACGCCTCGGCCTTCTTCTTATCGAAGGTCGTCATCGGCCCGTCGGGGTCGTAGCCCGGAAGCCCCGGAGGAATCGGTCCTCGGGCCCTGGCGGCGCGCCCCTTAAAGGTCTCGTTGATAAACGCGTCGTAGTCGAATGAATAGGCGAACGCCTTTCGCAGGTCTTTATCCGCGAAGAAATTCGATGGAATTCCTTCTCCGTCGAGTTTTCCGGAACCGATATCCGGGTTCGCCTGCTGGTTGATGTCGAAAGTAAAGAAGAAGGAAGGGTCGGTCAACAGCCGCGGTAGGCCGTCCTCGATGCGTACGCTCGGCATCCCGGTCACCTGCGACAAATAGGTGCGAGGGACTTCGATGATGTCGGCGTCGCCCCCCTGCAGCAGCAGTTTGCGCGTGCCGAACTCGGGGATGGAAAGAATCATCACGCGGTTGAGCTTCGCGGGTTCGCGCCAATAGGCCTCGTGGCGGCCGAGCAGCAGCTTGCGCCCCGGACGGTCCCATCGCTCCAACAAAAAAGCCCCGGTGCCGTTCATCGCCTCGGAGAACACCGTCTGGTCGCGTCCGGGGTTGTTGAACTTTTTCCACGACTCGCCGCTTCCGTTCCACGCGCCCCGCTCGGTCGCCCATGCGCGGCTCATGACGTAGGACCAGCGCGCCATGATCGACAGAAACGGCGCGAAAGGCTCTTTGAGCGTAATCACCACGTCGTCCCCATCGACCCGTACGGCTTTCTCGACCGCCGCGAAATCGACGGAGATATTCCCGTCCTTGTCGCGCGTCGACGCGATCCCGAGAATCGGCTCCAGCAAAAGAGACGACGGGCCGCCGGCGCGGTCGGTGAGCATGAAGCGCATCAAGGAATAGCGGACGTCGCCGGGCCTCATCACCGATCCGTCGTGAAAGCGGACTCCCTTGCGGATCGGGAAGCGGTAGGTCCGGCCGTCCTGTGAAATCAGTCCGTTTTCCCGGCTGGGGACCTTCGTCGCGAGCAACGGGACGAAGCGGTCGTTGCGGTCGCGCTCGAAGCCGATCAAGGTCTCGTAGACGTTGAAGATCACTCCCTGACTCACCGCGTCGTAGGGAGTCACAGGATCGAGGCTCGTGATTTCTCCGGTCGCGGCGTAGGTGAAGGTCGCGGGAGCCGGCTTGCCGCTGCATCCGGCCGCCGCGAGCAGGACGGTAAAAGCCCAAGGAAATAGTCGTTTCATATCGGCACCTCGATTATCTTGGACGGCGACGACCCGCCCTTGATCAGGCGAATCCGCTTCGCGGGTACGGAGAGCTCGGCGCCCATCAATTCCAGAACGGCGCGGTTGGCGAGCCCGTTTTTCGCAGGAGCCTTGACCCATACCTCGAAATGGTCCGGGGCCATGCGTTCTACAGCGTTTTTCTTCGAGCCCGGATGCACCCGCAGTTTTATGAGCATCTTCGGCTCATCTTACCTATTAGGGCGGGACGGGCAAAGACCCCGGCAACGGGAGGTGTTGACCACGATTTGACTGGCCCCGACGCGGAGACCCGGGTACCCTGGGAGCGTGGAGGGATATGTGACTAAAGATACAGTATCGATATTCGAGTGCTGGAATGAAAATCTCAAGGAGGTCTTCATTCTTATCGCTAAATCATCGCTCACCGAGTTGAAGGAAATCTTCCATCAAACGCCGCCTCAGCCGATCAGCCACTGGGACCTGGTCAAGCATTCCATCAGTTTCGAAATCGTGGAAAAGTCCGTTTCCTCGCGGGATGCCGCGGTCTTCGCGAAAGCCTACAGCCAGTCGCGCAGCAATCGCGGTTACCGCTTCCTCATCGGCGCCCTTGAATCTTGAATTCGCGGGCCCCGTCCCGCCCCTGCTATACTCTCATCACCGGGGTATAGCTCAATTGGCTAGAGCGCCTGCTTTGGGAGCAGGAGGCTGGGGGTTCAAGTCCCTCTACCCCGATTTCTTCAGACCTGCGCGCGCCGGACCGACCAGATAAATCCGTCGTACCAAAAATGCATGATGCTCACCACGAGGGTCAGGCATAAGACGACGTCGTTGCGGTCGCCTGCGATGCTGCCGAAGCATCCATACAGAAACGCGGTCCCGACGAACACGAACAATCCGAGCGCCCGCTCGGAGCGTCCGTTCCTCAGTCCGAAAACGCGCAGGATGCTGCGTTCTTCGTAGGCCCACACCACGGCGAAGTACTGCAGAGCGTGAAAGAAGTTCATGATAAACAACGCCATCCCGAACGGATTCCACCCCCACGCCCAGATCGAGCACGCGGCGGTGGAGATAAAGAGCCAGAGCTTGCGGCGGGAAATCCGGTACCCGGCACGGGCCAGGCGGCGATACGCCGCCCAATACCAAGCGATGAACGGGATTCCCGTCAGCAGCACGCCCCGCAGAATCCACGCCTGACGCTCCATCGCGGCGCCTGGGATCGCTTTAAAAAACGCCGACCCCGCCAGGCCGGTAAATTCGTGAAACGAGCCTAAGTGATACAGGAACGACGCCCCGCCTAGAATCGGCCCGATGTAGAGAAACAAATTCAACCCCAAATCCAAGCTTCGGCCCGCCTCGGGATCATTCCCCTCTTTGGCGTCGTAGATCCGTCCGATTCCGAAGGTCTGCAGGCTCGAATGATAAACGTCCCACCAGGTAGCGAGCACCGTCACCGCGGCCCGTACCCACAGCGAAGACAGCAGCGCCGCGAACAACAGAACGGGAACCCACTTAAAACGGAAGGGGTATTGCCGGAAGATCTCCGGATTGGCGTGGCTTCGGAAGAACACGATCACCAAATGCGCCATGATGAACGCGCCGATGAACCCATCGGCGGGGGTGCCGCGCGCGCCGAAGGCGGAAATCGGAGCGGCGCCCAACGGCGTCTGCGCCAGCGCCAGTCCCACAAGCAAGGCCCCCGCCGGCGCCAAGATGATCAGCGGCCAGTCCAGACGCGGGCCGAGGATGTCGCGACGGGCGCTCACGCGGCGCGGCGCGCGGCCCAGGCGGCGAGCACGTCGGCCGCGAACTCGGCGTCTCTGCGGTCCGTCAGCAGATGATTCGCCCCGGGAAGCGCGAGAAAGCTCTTCGGATCCTTGGCCGCGTCGAACAGGCGCAGGCCGTGAGAAAACCGGACGATCTCGTCATCCGGGGAATGGAGGACGAAAAATTCCTTCTCCATCCGGGCCAGATGCGCGAAGAGATTCGAACCGCGAACATCGTCAAGAAACTGCTTGCGGACCGTAAACGCCCGACCGAGAATGTCCACGCGGGCCTCGCCGTCACGCTCGATCGCGTCGGTGTCCATGTGCCGCAGCAGGCTGTCGGTCTCGCTGGGAGCGCCGATAACCGCGACGGCTTCGGCTTCCGGGATCTTCGAGGCCGCAACGATCTGCGCCGCCCCCCCGAAACTGTGGCCGATCAGCAAGGAAGGCGGGCGAAGTTTTCGGCGCATGTGATCGGCCGCCGCGGCGAGATCGAGAACGTTGGAGGAGAAATTTGTGTTGGAGAAATCCCCTTCCGATCCTCCGAGCCCCGTAAAATCGAAGCGCAGCACGGCGACGCCGCGCGCTCCGAGCGCCTTGCTGATGCGGGAGACCGCCAACTGGTCCTTGGAACAAGTGAAGCAATGCGCGAACAACGCCCAGGCCTTCGGCTCCCCGTCGGGAATTTCCAGTTTTCCCGCCAACCGATACCCCGAGACGCTCGGAAACTCGAATCGTTCAGTCCTCATCGAGGAACCATATTACCTTTTATTTACCAAGCCTTATTGACGGCGCAACACGGGCTTGATACCCTGGGAAGGAGTGACCCCGTTCGCCGCCGTCCTTCTCGGATCGCTTTCCGCGCTCGCGTCTCCCGCGTCGGCCTCCTTTTGCGGAAAAATCGCGTCGTTCGAGAATCGCGTCGACGCGACCTTCCCCACTTCCTCCGAGAACTTAATCAACTGCGGACCCGGCTCGGAGGGCGCCTCGAACTACGCGCTTGCGACCGATCCGGACGCCCCTTACGAAATGCACGTCGTCGCGATTTACGACGGGAGCTTCCCTCCGGAACCGGGCGGCCGCGGCGAACCCTCCCGGGAAAGCGGCGTCCAGGTCGTCGTCTACAAAACCCTCAAACCGGCGGTCCTCGTACTTTCCTCGGCGAAACCGGTGCGATGGGAGCTTAAACTCAATCAGGACTCCCGCGTCGAGTTGGTCATTCTGCAGGGACGCTATGACGCGAAAGTGAGCGGATTGCCCTCGGGAGTTCCGGTGCTCCGCCGCGAGTGGAAGAACACCTGTGCCTGGGCGTACGGCTGGGAGCGGGAGGTCAACCGCAGAGGCGGACACTACCGCCGGATGATCCAAAGCCTTCGCTGCGCGACGGGGATGCGAGAATCATCCTTCCAAGGCTGCAAGGTCGGCGCCGTCTTCGAAATCCCGCATGTGAAGCAGATTCCCGCAGACTCCGGGACCGCCTTCCCGGCGGCCTGTCCGCTCGATCTCGACCCGGAAATCCCGCTCGGGGGCGCCGCCGCCGAGCGCGCGGCGCGCGAGTATCCCGGGGGTGCGGCCGCACCGATGCGTCCCGCTCCGCCGCGCGCGGTCGAAACGCTTCCCGCTCCCCGCGTTCCCAGCACGCGCGGAGACATCCGCGCTTATGCCCAAGCGCAGCGCAACGGTGACGCCGCGCGCGAAGCGCGGTCCTTGCCCGAACGCCGCCGGAACTTGGGCAGACGGGAAGCTTTGGCCGGACCCCGGACTCCCGCCGCCCGCGCCGACATCCCGGTCCGCGCCTTGGCGATTCTGCTGGAAGGAAACACGGCGCTGCTGACGCACGACGCGATCGGCGACCTCGTGGAGGCGCTGCAGAAAGGCGACGAGAAACTGCGTTCCCGGGCCGCCGACGCGCTGGGACAACTGCGTCCGCCCGCGAAAAAGGCGGTGGAGCCGCTGATCCGAGCGCTGAAGGACAAAAGCGACCGTGTCCGCGCGAGTTCGGCGCTGGCCCTCGGCAACATCGGGCCCGACGCGGAAAAAGCGATCCGCCGGCTCAAGCGGGCGCTCGACGACGACAACGCCGATGTGCGCTACAGCGCCGTCACCGCGCTCGAACGCATCGGAACCCCCAAGGCCCTGAAGGCGCTCGGTCCCCGGCGCCGGCGCTGACTCTCCCGCCGAAACCTGGAAGAGAATTCCCTCCTGTCCCGTCATTCCCCTCTTTCCTTCAGAAAATCTTCGAACGTGCTTTCGAGCTCGGCGAGACCGCGCTTTTGCACCGCGAACGCGGTGTTGTCCGCGAAGCAATCCAGATGGACGAGGGCGTTGAGGCTGGCGTCCTTCTCGCAGACCGCGTACAAACGCTGGCAGAAACTGCGGTTGACGGTGCGCAAACTGTCGAGCAGGGAAACGAAGCGCTGCATCTCAAAATCCGGACTCCCGCCGCGCTTCATCACGAAATACTGCCCGAGCATGTACATCGAGACGAAGCGGTACAACGATTCGGCCAGGTCGGCGAACGGGAGGTGGGTCCGAACCATCGGCTTGAGCTTCCCGAGAATGGGACACCCGCTGGTCACCATGAAAATGCCGATCAGACTGGAAACGGCGGTCGCCATCGGCTGGGTCGCGACGTAGGTCCGGCTCGGCATCGAAACCTCTACATCGACCCGGTCGCTCGAGAGCCGATCCTTGAAGTAATCGATCACCTCCTCCAGGGCGACAGCGACCGGGCAATGAGGGGTCGTCGCCGAGTCCAGAGGACAATTCGAGCATTTCTTGTGATCCAACTTCGTCCAATCCGGATGGGCCGAGGCGTTGGGCTGAATCAGGTTCAGGCTTTGCGGATGCAAATTGATGACGAAGGTCCGTTCGACCCCTTCGCCGAATTTGAACTTGTAATGGAGAGTGAAGGAATCGGAAGCCACTGCGCGCCCGCGCTCAGGGTAGCAGGATTCGTCAATGCCCGCAAGTCTTTCTCGCTGCACGCTTCCCCGTCGAGTAATTGGTAAACTTCCGCCATGGCGCTGGCGCCGATCGACTGGTGTCTCATCCTCGGTTATCTCGTTTTGGCCTTCGGGACGGGCGTCGCGCTTTCCCGGCGGGCCGGGACCGGCCTGCTCTCCTATTTCGCCGCGGACCGCTCGCTCCCGTGGTGGTGGCTGGGAACCTCGATGGTGGCGACCACATTCGCGGCCGATACGCCTCTGGTCGTTGCCGGAATCACCGCGAAAAACGGCGTCGCCGGCAACTGGCTCTGGTGGTCCTGGGCGCTCGGATACGCGGCGTTCGCGGTTTTCTGCGCGGCGCGTTGGCGCCGGGCGGAAGTGCTGACCGACGCCGAACTCATTGAACTCCGCTACGGCGGGAAGCCCGCCGCGTTTTTACGCGCCTTCAAGGCGGGCTTTCTGGCGATCGTGCTCAACTGCATCGTTCTCGGCTGGGTTTTCCGCGCGATGAGCAAGATCGCCGACCCGTTCATCCGTTGGGAGGAACTCCTCGGCGCCGACCGCTGGAACGTCCTGCTCGGTATCTGGCCCTCGTGGCTCGTCTTCGATAATCCCAACAACACCGCGACCGTGCTGTCCATCTTCACGCTGACCGTCGTGTATTCGGGGATGGGAGGAATCCGCGGAGTCATCCTGACGGATCTCTTTCAGTTCGCGATGGCCCTCGTCGGTTCGGTGCTTTTCGCGGGGGTCGCGATGACCCGCGTCGGAGGCCCCTCCGGCCTGATCGAGAAGCTGCACGCGCTCTACCCCGACGCGGGTTCGATTCTCAGCTTCACACCGTCTTTCGACGCCGCCGGGCTGCCGCTTCAGGTTTTCGGGGTCTACATTTTCGTGCAATGGTGGGCGAAGCACGAAAGCGACGGCACCGGCTATTTGGCCCAGCGCACCCTGACGGCGCGCACGCCCGAGGACGCGACCAAGGGCGCTCTCTGGTTCACCGTGGCGAATTTCGCGATCCGCACCTGGCCGTGGGTGATCATCGGCCTCGTCGGGCTCGCCCTGTTTCCCAAGGGAAACGAAAGCATCGTGTACGCCGAAGGCGCGAAGGTCGCCGCCGACCGGGAGATGGCCTACCCGATCCTCATGAAGCTTCTGCTCCCCCCCGGCCTGCTGGGATTGTTGTTCGCGAGCCTGCTGGCCGCGTTCATGTCCACGGTCGACACGCATCTGAATTGGGGAACCTCCTACCTGATCAACGATTTCTACAAGCGTTTCTTCAAACCGGAGGCTTCCCAAAGGGAATACGTTCGGGCAAGCCGCATCGCCCTCGTCTGCCTCGCCGCCGTCGCCATCGCCGTCGCGAGCCAAATCGGGTCGATCGAACGGGCCTGGAAGTTCTTCTTCGCGCTCGGCGCGGGGATGGGGATGCCGATGCTGCTGCGCTGGGTTTGGTGGCGGGTCAACGCGTGGACCGAGATCGTCGGAATGGCCTCCGCCATCGTCATGACGGTGGCGCTGACGATCTTATCGCCCGACATGCTCGGCGATTACGTCCTCTTCTGGACCGCGCTCGTGTCGACCCTCTGCGCCTTGGCGGCGACCTTTTGGACGCCTCCTGAGACAACGGCGACGCTGCGGGCGTTCTACGCCAAGGTGTCGCCCGTCGGCTGGTGGGGCCCGGTCGGAAACGCCGAGGCCGATCACGCGGGGTTCACGCGCTCGGCGCTGGCCTGGGCCGTCGCCTGCGCAAGCGTCTACCTGCTGCTGTTCGGAATAGGGAAACTCGTGCTCGGCGCCCCGGCGCTCGGTCTAGCCATGACCGCGGCCGGCTGCGCGTCGCTCTACGGAACGCTCAAACTCCTAAAGCTCTGATCAAGCGCCGCCGGCGCCCGCGATCCACTTGAAGCCGTAGGACTTTTCCGGAACGCGGATCCGGCTGGAAATTCTCTCCAATCGGTCCGGGAGCGCCATCAGATAGTCGCGCGCTTTTTCGGCGGCCGCGTTGAGTCCGCCGAGCGTTTCGATCCCCCACTCCCGAAGCAGATCCCGAAGGACGTCGATATAATCCTGAGTCGTGTAGACCCCCAAGCGCTGCGCCGCATCCGCGAACGGTGCGAACGCCGAGCCGATGCGCCCTCCCGACTCCCGCATAAAATGCGCCGGCATCGCCACCTTGCGGCGCATGCCTTCCTCGAACGCCAGCATATACTCGCTGGGATCGAGCTCGATGATTCTCTTTACGAAGTTCATGTAGGCGTTCGCGTGACGCCGCTCATCGGCGGCGATCAAGCCGCAGATCTTCGCTAGACGCCGGTCGCCGCCTTTCTGCGCGAGCGAAGCGACGCGTCGATGCGAAATGTTCGTCGCGAGTTCCTGGAAGCTCGTGTAGAAAAAATTTCGGTAGGGGTCCGTGCCGGAACCGATGTCGAAGCCGTCGTTGATCAGGTGCTGTGTCGTGATATCCATTTGCTTCATGTCCACGCGGCCCGACAGGAACAAGTACTTATGAAGAAGGTCTCCGTGACGGTTCTCCTCGGAGCTCCATCCGCGGACCCACTTCGACCAGCCGTTGGCGATCGTCTGATCGACCCCTTCGACGCACATGAGCCAGGAGGTATAGGTGGGAAGCGCCTCCTCGGTAATCGTGTCGCCGATGAGCACGGCCCACAGGTCGTAGCCGATCCCTTTCGCGCATTCCTGAAGCTCACGGATCTCGGCATGAAACCCGGCGCTTCGCGCGTCGGGGAGAAAATCGGACGGCTGCCAATTCTCCTCGATCGGCCGGAGATAGGTCGAGAGAATTTCGTCCATCGACCGTTCGATCGTGCGCATAACTTCCAATCGTGAGGGGGACATCATCATGGGGCAACTCCTATTTTTTTTCAACGGCCGGCGGGCCGTCCGCCCTTGCGGGGGTCGCTCGCCGCGAACAGCCGGCCGCCGTCGCGGTAGACGACCTGAACGGCGGCCTCGCGCGACGCGGGAAGCTCGACGACGGCGTGCCCGTCGTTTTCGAGCCTGAGCAAAACTTCGCGCGGCAGGCGTTTCTCGGCGAAGACCTGGTTCGGAGCCCATTGATGATGGACTCGTCCGAGGGCCACGGCCTCGGCGGGCGTCTTCGCGAATTCCACGATCTGCAGAACGGCCTGGAGCGTCGCGGTGATGATGCGGGGACCGCCCGACCCGCCGGCGGCCAGAACGGCTTCCCCGCCTTGCAATAGAATCGTCGGAGACATGCTCGACAACGGCCGTTGCCCCGGGGAGAGGACGTTGCGCGTCGACATCAACAGTCCGAACGCGTTAGGCACGTCCGTGCGGATAGAAAAGTCATCGAGCTCGTTGTTGAGCACGATCCCGGTGTCGCCGGCCATCACCAAGGATCCGAAATAGGTGTTGACCGTCTCGGTCGCGGCGACGGCGTTGCCGTCCTTGTCCATCACGCTGTAGTGCGTGGTTCCGTGGTCGTCTTTGAGTCCGGCGATGCCGTAGCGTTCCGGGGAGCGCGTCTCGCCGGGAACGATCCCCGCGCGGATTTTAGCGGCGCGCTCCAAAGAAATCATCTCCGCGACGTCCGCGTGCACGGCCGAATGGACGTCGGCGTCGCCGAGTCTCGCCGCCCGGTCGGCAAACGCGTGTTTGAGCGCCTCGACAAGCGTCGCGTAGAACGAAGGGGCATCGAGCGAGCCGCGCGGATAGCCGTCGAGCACCTGGAGCACCTGCACCACGCAGGCCCCCCCGGAACTCGGCGGCGGCATCCCGAGCACCTCGTAACCGCGATAGCGCCCGCGCAGGGGCTCGCGCGTCTCCACCCGGTAGTTCGCGAGGTCCCCGGCCGTCATCGGTCCGCCGCCGCGGCGAATCGATCCGAGGATCGCCTTCGCGATCTCCGCGGCCGAGGCGGCGTCGAGACCGTGCGCCTTCCCGCGGGAGAGGATGTCCTCCATCGCCTGATGCGTGTGTGCGTCGACGGGAAATCCGTTCTCGGCCAACGCGATGGCGGGAGCCATCACCTCGTCCCGGCTCATCGTTCCGTATTCGGAAAGGGCCTGCAAAACGCCGCGCACGTGACCCGGAACACCGATCGCCCAAACCCCGGTCTCCGTCTTCCCCGGTATCACCGCGCCGTTGCCATCGAGATACGCGGAGGCGTCGGCTCCCGACGGAGCCTCTTCCCGGTAGTCCAGCACGACGGCCCGCTTCCCCGCCGGCTTGATCAGCATAAAGCCGCCGCCGCCGAGTCCCGCGCTATAGGGGCGCGTCACCGCGAGCGCAAACGAGGTCGCGACCGCCGCGTCCACCGCATTGCCCCCCTTCGCTAAGATGCCCGCGCCGGCCCTCGAGGCCAGTTCGTGATCGGCCGCGACCGCGTACTCGGAACCGGTGAAACCCCACGCGGGGGACTCTTGGGAGGATTCTCTCACGCTCGTGCAGCCCGCGGTCCCCGCCAGCGCCGCCAGCGCGAGCGCCGTGCGGCGTCTCACAGGCGTCCTCCGACCAATTTTCCGGAGACAAAGGCCGCCTTGACCGCGTGTCGGCTCGCGCGGTGCACCAGTCGCGCGACGATCGTTTCCGCGTCGTCGGGACCGAGCGCGCCAGTGTCATAGACCGACGGATCAACGACGACGAAGTCGGCTTCCTTTCCGTTCTCCAGCGAGCCGATCTTGTCGGCCAGGCCCAGCGCGCGGGCGCCGCCGAGCGTCGCCATGAAGAAGGCCTTCGACGGATCCGGTTCGGCGGGGCGCCGGAACAAACGGTGCGCGGCGGCGACGCGCTGCAGGTAGACGGCCTGGCGCATCGTCTCGAACATGCACAGACTCGGGCCCGCGGCGACATCGGAGCCGAGCGCAAGCGGGATGCCGCCCAGGCGCATCCGCGCGACGTTCATAATGCCGCTGCCGAGAAAGGCGTTCGAGGTCGGGCAATGCGCGACCGCGGCTCCTGAACTCTGGAGCATGCGCATCTCGATCTCGGAAAGCCAGATCGAATGCGCGAGAATCGTTTTAGGGCCGAGCATGCCCGCGCGCAGATACACATCGGTGTAATTACGGGCCTTCGGGAAGACGCGCTTCACCTCGCGCACCTCCTGGCGATTTTCGGCCAAATGCGTTTGCAGGTACGCCCCGTAGCGCTCGGCGAGCGCCGCGCTTTCGCGCATCAGTTTCTCCGAGCAGCTCAGCGCGAAGCGGGGCGTGAAGGCGTACTGCAGCCGTCCCTCGCCGCGCCCGTGCCATTTCCGGCACAGCTCTTCGCTTTCTTCCAGCGAAAGCTCGGTCCGGCTTTTTCCGGATTGCGTCAACGCGAACTTCTTGTCGTAGGATCCGCGGTCCATCATCACCTTGCCCATGATGACCCGCACCCCGGCCTTGAGCGCCTCGTCGAAACAGACGTCGGTGCTTTGCTTCCAGATGCTCGTGTACACGGCGGCGGTCGTCGTTCCGTGGGAGGTCATGTCCTCAAAAAAGCGCCGGGCCAGGCGCCGGACCCGTTCGCCGCGAAACGCGGCTTCCAGCGGAAAGATGTGTTTTTCGAGCCAGGGAAGCAGTTCCAAACCGTCCGCGGCGACTGCGGGGTACTGCGGAAGGTGGCAATGCGCGTCGATGAGGCCCGGAATCGCGAGAAAACCCCGCAAATCCCTGACTCCTTTGGTATCCCGGCTATGGCGAAGGCGAGCGGCCGCCCCCCCCCGTACCGGCCTCAGTTCATCGATGCGCCCGCCCTCTCCGATCGAGAGAACCGCATCCGGATGGTATTGGAGGCCTCCGCGGGCACCGAAGGTTAAGACGGAAAGTCGGTAGCGCTTCGGCTGCACAAGGCCAGTATATCTTTTCTGCTCA
>PFUL01000093.1 GCA_002790095.1 Elusimicrobia bacterium CG_4_9_14_3_um_filter_62_55
CTGGTGGAAACAATCAGGCGTCCGAGCCGATCGGTAAGGCTCGACGCTTCGACGGAAAACGAGAGAACGGGCGGCGTCGCGTCGACGGTGACGGAGGAGAGCTGAACGGCTTCGGCGTTTCCGGCGAGATCGGTGCTGAAATAGCTCAGATCTCTCGGACCTTCCGCCGAGATCGTAAACGGCGACGCGTAAAGAATCGGGGCTCCCCCGTCGATCGCGTATTCGGTGCGGGCGACTCCGATGCCGAGGCCGTCGCCGGGGGTTTCGAGGTCGTCGACGGCGCTCAGGGAGAGAGGGGTTTGGGCGGAGATGAACGGGAGGGCTTGGGGGTTGCCGATGGTGAGGGTCGTGCGCGGGGGTAGGGAGTCGGGATTGTTTGAGCGTATTTCAAATCTCGGCGAATAGGTGTAGGTCGAATTTCGGACGAAGTCGGTCGCCGAAACCTGCAGTTCCCATACCCCGTCGTCCAAGGAAGAAGCGGGAACTTGGTTTCCGGGGAAGAAACCGATTCTCTTTAGGCCGGAACCGATCGGGACTCCGCGGTCTTCCACTAGAACGAAAAACGCTTCGAAGCGAGGCAACGCGTCGTTGTCGTCGCTCACGCTGAAATCCGGCGTGATGTTATCGAGGTCTTGGGTGAATATTTGTCCTTCGGAAATCGAGAAGTTGGAAATCATCGGAGAAGCGTCATCAACGATCAGCTCAGTTATGTTGACCGGCTCATGATTCGCCGCCGCGTCGATCGAAAAAAAGGAAATCGTGTGCGGACCGGCCTGGAGCGTGAACGGATCTGCAAAAATTGTTCCGGGAGTCGTCGCGGTATCGACGAAAGTCTCATCGACGAGATAGCGCAATTCGCTCACTCCGGAGGTCGCCGCTTGCGCGCGGATCGGGTCGAAGGCGTTGAAGGAGATCGTCGCGGTTCCGTCAATGAAAGTCCCCGCGCTGCGCAGCGCAGAGTTGCCGGTTACAACGCGATCCGTGATTGGGGCCGATGCGTCGGGTCCCTCGATCACGGATTCTTCGATGCCGTACGAAAGAGTAACGGTTTTTTGAGCTGCGTCGATTTCGATCGAAGTCGTTTGGGTCAGAAGGGTCGCGGTCAGTTCGACCGCTCCGAAATTGAGATCAGCGGCGAATTCAAAAGGAACTTCGAAGTAATAGGTTGTGCCGGGGTCGAGGGTGAGCGGACCTACGCGGGCGGGCTGGTTGAACTCGAAGCCGCCGGCGTGTGAGGTCGCTACGCTTACGCCTTCGGCCGCCAACGGGCTGTCGTCTTCGATGTAGATGGGGAGAACGACGGCACCGAGGTCTCCCTGACGGGCTTCGATTTGGGCGGCGGCTTGGAGCGCTGCGAGCGGGGATAGGAGTGCTGCCAGAGCGAAGGCGGAGACCGCCATCGTTCGGCTGCGTTGCTTTCTTGCTTCGTCTTGCGTCCGTTCGACGAGGGGTTGCGTCGGGATCGGACGGGCGCGAGACGGGGGGTTCCCGGTTTGCGCCATAATTGACCTAAATTCTGAAGATTCTCAATCTAAGCCTCTGATTCTTCGCATGCTATCATCGGCGATACTCTTGAGTACCTTATTCCCAATGCGGCTTCTGCCCAAGTTTAGTTCATCCATTAACGTCTCATTTGTTGAAACAGAAAAGAACTCGTTTGCTTCCATCTGCTCGAAAACAAAAAGAATGTCAACAATTTCTCGTTCGTCAGATTTCTTCAGCCGGTGTCTGAGCAAGGGGATTATTTTTTCTCCGTTCGAGGCGACGGTGATTGCGATACCTAGATGCGGGGGGTGCATGAATCTCATCGCGCAGAAGTAAACTTCATACTGCTGCTCGCGACTCAATTTTAGAACCTTTGATTCGCGCAATGCCGCATTCATGTGGATGATTGGAGTCCATTGTGAACACTGGTCTCGGAGGCTGTGAGTACATGCTGACATCAACATCATAGTGAATGCTATCAGAAGGGTTGCTTTTATCATCGACTGCACCCCGCATTATTCCGAGGCAAAGTACCTTCTAGGTCGGCGTATATTCTTCTTTGTATCGCGTATGCGGTGCGTTCATACCGACTCTTCCAATATCCAAACTTATAGGACCAGAGAAACGACAGCACAGTCGCTCCCTTCCTGTACTGACCGACATGAACCAGTTCATGTCCCAATAGAGCGGTCCCATCTAGTGTCCCCGGGTGATAAGCACCTGGGCGCAAGTAAATTTTGTTTCCGCGGGTGATGCCGTCCATTTCATCAGATAGGTACCAGGGGACTCTGTCCTCAATGACGTCAGCATTCTCTAGATCAACGCTAGGGATGTATGGGGACAGAAGGGCCTTCTCATCGGTAGATAATGGACGTAGACCTGTGGGGTCCGTATATTTGAGTGGCTGATTGATGGCGTAAAGGAATAGATTTACTCCGCCAGGAATACCGATGGGGTCCTCTTGGAGGAATCGTCCGACTGAAGGAAAGTAGTATCTATTCGAATTGAGCTGCACTCCAATCTCGCTATCCCGCTCCCGCGCCGTAAACGCATACGGGCTCGCCGTAAACGAAGCCTCGCTCGTCACTGCCGCCCCTCCCCTCAAGTCCGTGAACGTCGGCTGCCCGAAAATCTCGTACTCGACGCGCTCCACGACCTGTTTGCTCTGGTCGGTCACCGCCTTGACGCTCCCCAGCGCATCCGCATGCAGATAGAAGTGTTGCCCTCCCTGCGTCTGATCCTCCATCCCCAACGGCTCATCGATCCCAGGCCCGTGATGGAACAACGCCACGAGGTTGTTCTGCCCGTCCAGGATCGCCACGATGTCCTCGTTGTCGTAGACATACTGCAGCTTGTTGCCGCCCTCGGCCTTCTCGACCCTTCTTCCAAGCCCGTCGTACTTGAACGAAAACCCCGTCCCCGGCAGGCTCACGC
>PFUL01000171.1 GCA_002790095.1 Elusimicrobia bacterium CG_4_9_14_3_um_filter_62_55
CACCGCGACATAGACCTTCTTGCCGTTCACTTCCTCGACGTAAACATTCTCGGCCGAAATCCCCTTGTCTTTCCCGCCCTCGATCCGCCGCACGCTCATGCTCGGTAAAATCGCGAGGATGTTGTCCTCGCCGATCTGAGTGCGGCTGAGCAGCTGGGTCGCCGCCGCCATCGCCTGCTGTTCCGCGCGATTGAGCCTCTCGTTGCGGATCTTCCCCGCGTCCTGACCGGCTCCCGTGGCGATGTCCTCGGGTCGAATGGAAGATTCGGCCCGAGTCAGCCGCATCAGCGACCCGGCGAGCCCGACGGACAGCGAGTCCCCTTTCGCCTGCGCGAGTCCGATCGCGCGGGCGGCGAGCCGCCGCGCGTCCGCGGGATTGGATTTCGCGATCGCCTGGGCTTCGACGAGGAAGCCGGCCGGATGGCTCGGGTGCGACCGCTGCAGCTGCGCCGCCACCGCGCGGGCGTCATCCTTTTGGCCGAGCGCGGCCAGCGCGGTTCCGACTTCGCCGAGGGCGGAGGGGCTGTCCTTCAGAGAGGGAATGAGTTCCTTGATTTTAGAAGCGGCGCTTTGTCTCTGCGAGGGGTTGAGGCCTTCGGCGATTTGTGCCAGCGAGGAGGCGGCCGCCGCGCCGCGTTGTTCGGGGGGAAGCACGGAAAGAACCTGTTGGCGTGTTTGTCGTTTGGCGGATTCGCGCGCGGGGTCTTCGTTTCCGGCGCGCGCGGGAGCGACGGCGAAGAGCAGTCCGCTGAGTAAGAGCGCCGCATTCATCACGCTTAGAGTAGGTCCTTCGGCGCGATTTGTCCAGGGACCTCGCTGTTAAAAAATATCTAATTAAATAAAGGGGAATTCCAATCATCCTTCAAATTCAGTACAACTTCCCTATGAATTCACTTTCCATAAAGAAACTCGACCCGGAAGCCACCTTGCCGACCCGCGCGCATCATGACGACGCGGGACTGGATCTCTACGGCCTCGAGGACAAGGTCGTCGCTCCGGGGGAAGGGATGATGCTGCGCACGGGCGTCGCGGTCGCGGTTCCCGAGCGGCATGTGGGACTCATCTCAGATCGCTCCTCTTTGGCCAAGCGCGGCTTAAAGACGGCCGGCGGGATTATCGACGCCGGCTACCGCGGGGAACTCGGGGTGCTCGCGTGGAATCTTTCCAACGGGCCTATCGCCCTCAAGAGAGGGGATCGGATCGCGCAGCTTTTGATCGTCCCGATCGCGACGCCGGCCCCGGTGGAAACCGACGATCTCGGAGAAACCAAGCGCGGCGTCGGCGGCTTCGGCAGTACCGGTCGCTGATCAAATCGACAGCAGCGCGATCACGGTCGAAGCCGCGATGATAAGACCGAACGCTCCGACGCCCATGATCATCGCGGCGGCGATCGAGCGTCCGCTGCTCAGGCCGTGCAGTGTTTGTCCGGCCGTGGAGATTAAGAACAGCCGGTAGAAGAGGAGGGGGATCGCGAGGGGCCCCATCGCGAGCGCTAGGACATCGAGCGGCGCCGTCCAGGCCATCGATCCCAGGGCGCGAAACGACGCGCTCCAAGGCGCCTTCCCCCCGAGCATCCCGCACGCGATGTGAAACAACCCCGATGCGATGGCCGTCAGAACCAGAATAAAGACGGGAAACAACGCGAACGTGATCGCGTCGAGCAATAAGGTTTGCGGGGCGCGCCGCAGCGACGCGAAAATGAAGAGCGAGTCGAATACGCCGGCGACGGCGCCCCATAAAACGAGGCGAACCGCCGGGTCCCAAAGCCAAGGAACTTCCGGCTTCCCGAGCTCCGCGGCGGCGAGCGCCGCAAACGACTCGCGGGGCGAGCGGATCTGCAGCAGCGCCTCGTCGAGCAGCCGGCGCGGGGACGGCAGGGTCCCGAGTTTCAGGCTTCGACCGCCTGCATATCCGCGATGA
This sequence comes from Elusimicrobia bacterium CG_4_9_14_3_um_filter_62_55, assembly GCA_002790095.1. Lineage (GTDB taxonomy): Bacteria > Elusimicrobiota > Elusimicrobia > UBA1565 > UBA1565 > UBA1565. The sequence continues at coordinate 1,921 of PFUL01000171.1, forward strand.
CTTTCGACGTCACGGCGCCGGTCGCGTCGATTTCGTAGCTGATCGGGGTCCCGGTGGCGATGTTGAGCTCGAGCACTTCTTCCTTGCTGAGCTTGTCGAGCACCATCACGATGGCGCGCAGGCTGTTGCCGTGGGCCGCGACGAGAACGTTCTTGCCTTCCTTAACAGGAGGGAGAATCGTGTTCTCGAAGTACGGGAGGGCGCGTTCGGCGGTGTCCTTCAGGCATTCCCCGCCCGGAGGGCGGACGTCGTAGCTGCGGCGCCAGATATGCACTTGTTCGGCGCCGAATTTCTCGCGGGTCTCGTCCTTGTTGAGGCCCTGCAGGTCCCCGTAGTGCCGTTCGTTGATGGCCTCGTCGCGGGTTATCGGCAGATCCTTTTGGTCGATCACGTCGAGGATGATGTCGAGCGTTTGGTGCGCGCGTTTGAGCGCCGAGGTGAACGCGAGATCGAACTTCACGCCTTTGAGGACGGCCCCGGCTTTTCGGGCTTCTTCCTCTCCCTTCGCGGTGATGGGAACGTCCACCCAGCCGGTAAACCGGTTTTCGAGATTCCACTGCGATTGTCCGTGGCGGACGAGGACGAGCTTACCCATGACGGCCTCCTGTGACGGCGTTTCGGAGACTATTCTAGCACTTGCCGCGCGGGGATCGTTTTTGCGCGTACATGCGCGCGTCCGCGCGCGCGATGAGATCGGATTGGGAATCCGCGCAGCGCAGGGAGGCGGCGCCGATGCTCAGCGACACGAGCCGTGCGTACCGTTTCTTTCGGGAGGCTTCCCGTATGCGGCGGGAGACGGTGAGAGCGGTTCGGTTGCCGAGTCCCGGAAGGAGAACTAGAAATTCATCTCCGCCGATGCGGTAGGCGCTGTCCACGTCGCGGCGGATGCACGATTCCAGGATGCGCGCGGTGTCCTGCAGAATCCGGTCTCCTTCGAGATGTCCCCAGCG